>NZ_JAKMQF010000010.1:0-36903 GCF_025771405.1 Campylobacter sp. RKI_CA19_01116 | reverse complement strand
ATATTTAAGTGGCGGGGTGTATTTTTGAAATACACCATTTTTTGTTTAAGCACCAAAGAAAATTTCAGGTTTTAATCTAAGTATTAAACAATATGCAGCCAAACTAGCTTGTTCTCTTGTGTAGTTTCTATTGCCTTGTATGTGAATGCATTCTTGTAAAAAGGTTCCATCTTTATACATAGCTCCTATGTAGATGGTACCTGCTTTGGTATTTTTATCATTTTCTTCCCCAGCTACCCCACTAAGCGCTAAAGCAAAATCACAATTTGTGGTTTTAAAAACCCCTTTTAACATAAAATAAATACAACGATCAGAGTATTCTCCAACACTTTCTAAGGTATCATTGCTCACCCCAAGCCAAGAATTTTTCAAACGATTAGAATAAGTCACCAAAGAGCCTTCAAAAATGCTAGAAATTCCAGAGATTTCAGCAAATTTTGAAGCACAAAGTCCTGCAGTACAACTTTCTGCAAAGGAAATTTTTAAGTTTTTTTCTAAAAGTTTTTTGGCTATAAATTTAATAGGATCATTTCCTAAAAATACTTTTCCTGCAAAAAGTTTAAAAACTCCCTTTAAAAAGCCTTCTAGTTTTCCATATTGACTAGCGCTTGCTCTAATACAAATGAGATTATCCAATAATGCACTTGAGCAAGTTTGAATTTCAAAAGAAGTAGTAAGTGTGCTAAGTAAGATATTTGCACTCATTTCATCTATATCTAAAAGACAAAAATACGCATAGTCAAGTTCAGGATTTTGCAAAATCAAAGGCAATTTTTGCTCTATATTTATATTTAATAAATTAATATGGCATTGCTCAAAAGAACTTAAAAAGGAATTTTTTTCACGCAAAGCTTTTGAGGGTACTAAAGTATCATTTTCTAAGATTAAAACATCATCATTTAAGGTTGCTATGATTTTAGCTATGGTTGCATAGTATTCACTAATGCTAAAAATGGTTATATAGCTATATTCTTTAGAAAGTTTTTCAAGTAAAAAAGGAAGTTCTTTATCAGGTTTGTTTATAAATTTTAACTCATGAAGCTCTAAAAACTGCTTTTTGTATTCTTCTTGTATATAACGCATATAATTTTCATTAATAATAATTTCATTGCCTATAATGATGATGAGATGTTTCATGATTTTCCTTTTTTTATTGCGATTATAACAAAAAAATAAGTGCAAATTAAAAGTATTTTAAGTAGAATTTACTATTTTTAAATTTTTCAAGGTGGATTATATGGATTATAAAGATACGCTATTGCTTCCAAATACGACTTTTGCAATGCGTGCAAATTTAGCAGAGCTTGAGCCTAAGCGTTTTAGCAAGTGGTTTGAAAACAACTATGCTTATGAGAAAATGAAACAAAAAAGACAAGGAATAAGCGAGAGTTTTACTTTACATGATGGCCCTCCTTATGCTAATGGACATTTGCATATTGGCCATGCTTTAAATAAAATTTTAAAAGATATCATCATTAAAATGCATTATTTTCAAGGTAAAAAAGTGCGTTTTACTCCTGGTTGGGATTGTCATGGTTTACCGATAGAACAGCAAGTTGAAGTTAAACTTAAAGATAAAAAGCAAAGTTTAAGCAAAAAAGAAATTCGTGAGTTTTGTAGAGAGCATGCGAGAGAATTTGTAAATATCCAAAGAGATGAATTTAAGTCTTTGGGTGTGATTGCTGATTGGGATGAGCCATACTTGACTATGAAAAATGCTTTTGAAGCAGATATTTACAAAGCTTTATGTAAAATCGCTAAAAAAGGACTTTTGTTAGAAAGAAGCAAGCCTGTTTTTTGGAGCTGGGCTGCTAAGAGTGCGCTAGCAGAAGCTGAAGTAGAGTATGAAGATAAAGAAGATTATTCTATTTTTGTAGCATTTGAGCTTGATAAAACTTCGGTTGAAAAATTAGGAGTTGAAAAAGCAAAAGCGGTAATTTGGACTACCACACCTTGGACTTTACCGGCAAATCAAGCTATATCTTTAAATCCAAATGAAAAATATGTTATCACTGAAGAAGGTTATATTTTTGCTAAAGCCTTGCTTGAAAATATGATCAATAAAAATTTCACTCAAGGAAAAATTCAAAAAGAACTTTTGGGTTCTGAATTTGAAAATTTAAGTGCTATTAATCCACTCAATCAAAGAAAATCCACTCTTATTTTAGGCGATCATGTTTTAATGGAAGGCGGGACAGGGCTTGTGCATACTGCACCAGGACATGGTGAGGATGATTATTACGTGTGCTTAAAATATGGCATTGAAGTGATTATGCCAGTAGATGATGGTGGGTGTTATGATGAAACGCTAAGAGCTAAAGGACTTTTACCAGAACATTTGCTAAATGAATTTATAGGACTTCATATTTTTAAAGCAAATGAGCGTATTTTAGAACTACTTGGCGAAGCTTTGCTTGAAAGTTCTAAATTTACACACTCTTATCCATTTTGTTGGAGAACACATAAGCCAGTTATTTATAGAGCTACAAAACAATGGTTTATCTTAATGGATGAGAAAAAATTAGATGGAAAATCTTTAAGAGAGCTAGCGCTAGAGCAGTTAAATAATGTGAAATTTTACCCAGAAAGTGGGGTAAAAAGACTTAGTTCTATGATAGAAAATCGCCCTGATTGGTGTATATCAAGACAAAGAGATTGGGGTGTGCCTATAGCGTTTTTTAGAGATAAAAGCACCAAAGAAGTGATTTTTGATGATGATGTTTTAGATCATTTGGTGGGAATTTTTGAAGCAAATGGAGCTGATGCGTGGTGGGATTTAGAAATAAAAGATTTATTACCGCCAAATAGCAAATATGATCCAAATAATTTAGAAAAAGTTTATGATATTTTAGATGTTTGGTTTGATAGTGGTAGTACTTGGGAGGCAGTATTAAACTCGGCTAGATATGATGCAGGAGAATATCAAGCTTCAATGTATCTTGAAGGAAGCGATCAGCACCGTGGATGGTTTCAAAGCTCACTTTTAATTTCAACTGCGATTAATCACAAAACCCCATATAAAAACATACTTACTCATGGCTTTACCGTTGATGAGAAAGGTCAAAAAATGAGTAAATCAAAAGGTAATGTGATCTTACCTCAAAATGTAGCTAAAAATTATGGGGTAGAAATTTTAAGACTTTGGATAATGCTTAGTGATTATTCAACGGACTTAAAAATTTCAGACAATATTTTAAAACAAGTAAGCGAGCAGTATAGAAAGATAAGAAATACTATAAGATTTTTACTTGCAAATACTAATGATATGGAATTTTTAGAAACAAAAAATTTCACACTTTTAGACAAATGGATCTTAATGCGTGCGAAAGTTGCTTTTGAAGCATGTGAAGCTGCTTTTGAAAAATATGAATTTGCAAAAGGCTTTAGTGTGCTTTTAAATTTCTTAAGTGCGGATTTAAGTGGAATTTATTTAGATGTGTGCAAAGATAGATTATATTGTAATGCAAAAGATGACACAAAGAGAGTAAGTGCGCAAAGTGCCATGGTGCTAATAGCTAGAAAACTTTTTGCGCTTTTAGCTCCAAGTCTAACTTATACCATAGATGAAGCTTTAGAGCATGCAAATGTGGCTATTAAAGAAAATGCTAAAGATGTGTTTGATTTGGTGTTAAAAAATGGCTTTGATTATGAGTATAAAATCGAAGATGATTTATTTATAAAATCAAGGGAAAAATTCTTTGAGCTTGTTGATGTATTAAAAAAAGATAAAATCATCAAATCAACTCTAGAGTTAAGCTTGCAAACAAGCGCAAATGAGCTTTTGAGTGAAGATATTGAAGAAGTGGCTGATTGGTTTATGGTGAGCTCAGTAGAAAGCTTAGATGAAAAAGAAGCTTTGAGCGAGTTTAAAATAGATGATCATAGTTTTAAAATTGTGCGTTCTTCATTATACAAGTGTCCAAGATGTTGGAAGTTTTTAGCAAAAGAAGAAGAATGCTTATGTCCAAGATGTAATAGCGTGGAAAAAGCAAAAAATGTTTGAGCAAGCTTTACCTTTTAGCGTGGTAGTGATTACTTTATTGAGCTTTTTATTTATCACGCTTTTTTTGTTTTATTTGGTTAAAAAATTTAAGGATAAATAATGGTAACTTTAAAAGAAGCTTTGAAATTTTCAAATGAAGAATTAGAAAATCTAAAAAAAGAATTAAATGAAAAAGCACATCAGCAAAAGCATTTGGGTGCTTATGTAGAGCAGTTTTTAAATAAAGATTTAAGCACTTCAGGCGCTGGCGTACCAGTAGCTATAAAAGATAATATTAGCGTAAAAGATTGGGAATTAACTTGTGGTTCTAAAATTTTACAAGGCTATGTAGCTCCTTATGATGCAAGTGCTATTGTGAATTTACGCAAAAATAATTTTGCTCCATTTGGAAGATGTAATATGGATGAGTTTGCTATGGGAAGTACGAGTGCGACTTCTTTTTATGGTAAGACTTTAAACCCGCTTGATAATGCCAAAGTCCCAGGTGGAAGTAGTGGAGGGAGTGCTGCTGCAGTTGCTGCGGGGATAGCTTTGGCAAGTTTGGGCTCAGATACGGGTGGTTCGGTAAGACAGCCTGCTGCATTTTGTGGTTGTGTTGGGTTTAAGCCAAGTTACGGAAGAGTTAGTAGGTATGGTTTAGCAGCGTATTCTTCAAGTCTTGATCAAATAGGAGTTTTAACGCAAAATGTTGAAGATGCTGCGATTTTGTATGATGCTATTGCAGGTTATGATGAAAAAGATAGCACAAGTGCAAACATAGCTTTTGAACCAACTGCACCAAAACTAAATGCAAATAAAAAGCTAAAAATAGCTGTGATTAAAAACTATGTAGAACAAACCAATGATGATGTAAAACAAGCCTTATTAAAAACCATAGATATGTTAAAAGCAAATGGACATGAGATTGTTTATAAAGACTTAATGGATTCTACATTTGATGTTGCAGCTTATTATATCATAGCAGCAGCTGAAGCAAGTGCAAATTTGAGTCGTTATGATGGTGTAAGATATGGTAGAAGAAGCGAAAAATGTGATAATCTTAGCCAAATGTATGTAAATAGCAGAAGTGAAGGCTTTGGCGAGGAAGTAAAAAGAAGAATTTTACTAGGAACCTTTGTTTTAAGTAGTGGGTATTATGATGCATACTATATCAAAGCACAAAAGGCTAGAAGATTTATCAAGCAAAAATATGAAGAAATTTTAAATGATTGTGATTTGATTTTTATGCCAGTTGCTCCAAGCGTTGCTTTTGGCTTTAATGATATTAAAACTCCGGTGCAAATGTATTTAGAAGATGTATTTACTATTTCAGTGAATTTAGCAGGACTTGGTGGTATTAGCGTGCCAGTAGGAAAAAATGAAAATGGACTTAATATCTCTGCGCAGCTTATCTGTAAAGCTTACGATGAACAAACTTTACTAGATGGCGCTTTAAGCTTAGAAGAAATTATTAAAAATAAATAAAGGAAAAATTATGAAAATCATCAAACGCGCTTTGACTTTTGAAGATGTTTTACTAGTTCCTCAATATTCTGAGGTTTTGCCTAAAGAAGTAGATATCAAAACAAAACTTACAAAAAATATTACCTTAAATATGCCTTTAATTTCAGCTGCTATGGATACGGTTACTGAGCATAGAGCAGCTATTATGATGGCAAGACTTGGTGGTATAGGGGTGATCCATAAAAATATGGATATAGCTTCACAAGTTAGAGAGATAAAAAGAGTTAAAAAAAGCGAAAGTGGCGTGATTATGGATCCTATTTACATAGGGGCTAAAGCAAGCGTTAAAGAAGCGCTAGAACTCATGGCTGAATATAGAATTTCAGGAGTTCCTGTGGTAGATGAAAATAAAACCCTAATAGGAATTTTAACTAATCGTGATTTGAGATTTGAAACTAATTTTGATAATTTAGTAGAAAATGTAATGACAAAAATGCCTTTAATCACTGCTAAAAAAGGCTCTACTTTAGATGATGCAGAAAGGATTTTCTCTACTAATAAAGTAGAAAAACTTCCAATCGTAGATGAAAATAATCGTTTAGAAGGTTTGATTACTATAAAAGATTTAAAAAAACGTAAAGAATATCCAAATTCAAATAAAGATGCCTATGGAAGATTAAGAGTAGCTGCAGCCGTGGGTGTAGGTCAGCTTGATCGCGTAAAGGCTTTAGTAGAAGCTGAAGTTGATGTTATAGTAATGGATAGTGCGCATGGACATTCTAAAGGTATTATTGATACATTAAAAGCAATTAAGGCTGAGTTTAATGTAGATGTGATAGTAGGAAATGTTGCAAGTGCTAAAGCGGTTAAAGATTTATGTGAAGCAGGCGCGGACGCTATTAAGATAGGTATAGGACCTGGTAGTATTTGTACTACGCGTATTGTTTCAGGTGTGGGTGTGCCTCAAATTTCAGCTATAGATGAATGTGCGATAGAAGCAAGTAAATACGGCGTGCCAGTAATCGCTGATGGGGGTATAAAATACTCAGGTGATATTGCAAAAGCTATTGCAGCAGGAGCAAGTAGTGTGATGATAGGTTCACTTTTAGCAGGAACTGATGAGAGTCCAGGTGAGTTATTTACTTATCAAGGAAGACAATATAAGAGCTATCGTGGTATGGGAAGCTTAGGTGCTATGCAAAAAGGAAGTTCAGATAGATATTTCCAAGAAGGTACGGCTCAAGATAAACTTGTGCCTGAAGGAATTGAAGGTAGGGTGCCTTATGTAGGAAGTATAAAAAGTGTAGTTCATCAACTTTTAGGTGGACTTAGATCTTCTATGGGTTATGTGGGTGCAGTAGATATCAAAGCTTTCCAAGAAAGAGCTGAATTTGTAGAAATCACCGCAGCAGGATTAAAAGAAAGCCATGTGCATGATGTAACTATCACAGCTGAAGCACCAAATTACAAGGTAAGTAATTAATGGAATTTGAAGATTATATCAAACAAGCTGAGCTTTCTTTGGAAAAACTTAATGATAAAGATTTAGACCTTAAAACTTGTGTAGAAATTTATAAAGAAGGTTTGAAAAGTATCAAGCAAGCAAGAACTATGCTTGAAAATGCTAAATTAGAAATCGAGCAAGTAGATGAGTAGTGTTGTAGCTTTGCAATTTCCGACTTTAGCTTTGAGTGAGTCAAGGCTTGATTATTATCTAAAAGCTGCTAAGGAAAGTGGTGCAAATTTGGTGGTTTTGGGCGAGTATGTTTTAAATAGCTTTTTTAGTGAGCTAAAAACTATGCCAAAAAGTATGATCAAAGAGCAAAGCCAAAGTAAAAAGGCAAGCTTGATAAAACTTGCTAAAAAATATGATTTAAACATTATTGCACCATTTATCAGTGTAGAAAATGATGGTTTAAAAAAACTATGCTTAAAGGTAGGCCCGCAAAATGTAAAAATGTATGAGCAACAAATTTTAATGCCTTATGCACACTGGAATGAAGAAAAATTTTTTAACAATAAAAAAACTGATAAACTTAAACTTTTTACTTTCACGCATGAGGGTTTAAAATGCGCTTTGCTTTTTGGCTTTGAGGCGCATTTTGATATCTTTTGGCAAATGATTATGAAAAAAAAGATAGACTTAGTCATCATTCCTACAGCTAGTACTTTTGAAAGCAATCAAAGATGGCTAGAGCTTTTAAAAACAAGAGCCTTTTTAAACTCAACAAGCATTTTAAGGGTTAATCGCATAGGTAGCCCAAAGCAAGAAAATGATTGGAAATTCTATGGAGATAGCTTTTTTATCAATGCTTTTGGGGAAGTGCAAGAACAACTTGGTGATCAAGAAGAAATGCTTGTGATAGAAGTTAGCAAAGCAAATGAGGCTAGAAATTTATGGGGCTTTGATAAGCTTGTGAAAAATTATGAAGAGTAATCTTTTTAACAAGAAAATATTATTAAAGGTGTATAATGAGAAAAATTTTATTGCAAATTCTTTCTTTTAGTTTTATTTTTATGGGAATTTTTGCTTTAGTTAGGTTTTTGATGATAAAAAATTTAACCAATGAAAGTGAAAATACCTTAATGGTATATGTATATGGACTAGGTCATGATATGAGAACCTTTAGTGCTATTTTTTTACCTCTATTTTTGTGTGGTTTATTTTCTTATATAAGTTTGGTTTTTAAGGATAGAAAATACCACGCTACGGGGGGGGGTAATCGCTAAATTTTATATTTATCTTTCTAGTTTTTATGTAGCTTTTATAGCTTTTGTTGCTTTAATTTCTGCGTTTATACATTATTATTACTTTCAGCTTTATGCAAGCAAAATTGATATTTTTATTTTTGGTTTAAAAGATGATAATACTAAGGCGATATTATCTATAGTTTTTTCTGATTATCCCATTATAAAAGCATTGTTATTAGCTGTAATTTTTAGCGTATTTTGTTTTTATCTTAATATTAAAATTCTTAGCTTAAAACTAGAGACTATTAAAGTAAAACTAGTATTTTTTGTTTTATTAAACATTTTGCTAATTTATGCTTATGTTATAGCGCTAAGAGGACATTTTACTTATAATGCATTGAGAGCTTCAAATTATGAATTTAGCACCATAAAAGCTTTTAATGAAATTTCTACAAATCCTTTGATGGCTTTTTCATGGGCATATAAAGAGTATAAAAATCAACAAGAATTTAAAAGCGTGGATATAAAACAGCTTAATCAACTAGAAGAAAAGCTTTTTCCTATGTTTGATACTACTTTGATACACCAAAATCATGCTAAAAATCATATTTATATTAATATTATGGAAAGCTTTGGCTTAAATTTAGCTGAGTTTAGTACTGAAAATACTAATCTTTTGGGAAATTTAGAAAAACATTTTGAGCAAGATATTATTTTTACTAGATTTTTATCCAGTGCAAACAATACCATAGAAAGTTTTAATCGTTTAGTTTTTTTAAGTCCAAATATTATTTCAAATGGATTGTATCAAAAAGAAAAATTAGTCTTTACACCTTTGCAAATTTATAAAAATGCAGGATATAAAATAGTTTTTGTTTATAGTGGTAATGCTTCTTGGTATAATCTTGGCAATTATTTTAAAAATCAAGGTGTAGATGAAGTTATAGATGAAAATACGCTTATGCAAGATTTTCCACAAGCTAAAAAAACAAAACACAAATACGGTATAGCTGATGAGTTTATGTATAAAAAAATATATTCTATATTTGAAAATGCTAAAAATCCTACGCTAGTTATTTCTCTTAGTATTTCCACTCATAGACCTTATATACACAAAAGCAAAACACAACTTATCGATGAGAATGCTTTAGATGAAAAAATATTAAGTCAATTTATTATTAGTGATTCTATAGGCGCTTTAAATGCCTATGCGTATGCAAATGATGAATTTGGAAAATTTTTAGATCGCATAAAAGAAAGTAGTTTGAGAGAAAATATTATTATTGCTGCTACAGGTGATCATAGATTTAGAGATATTAAAATGGATATAAAATCCCAAAAAGCTTTTGCTTATAGTGTACCTTTTTATTTATATCTTCCAAAGTATTTAAAAAATGATATTTATTATGATAAAAATCGTGTGGGTTCGCATAAGGATATTTTTCCAACGCTTTATAATCTTACTCTTAGTGATACAAAATATTTAAGTTTAGGAGGAAGAGATATATTAGCACCTATAAAAAACGAAAAGCTAGAATTTGGTTTTAATGAGCTTGTTTGGATTGATCAAAATGGAGTGTATGATGGAAATAATGGTTATTATTTTGAAAATAATACTAGTATAAAAGATACAAATAAGGCTTTTGAGTTAGATTTATATCATAAAAATTTTTCAAAAAATTATAAAGACTTGTTTCAAAAGCAATTAAATTATAGACTAATTAATCTTAAAATATCAAACAATGGTGATTAGATTTTATTTATAAAGATTTTTTATATTTTATTTTTAGTAAATAAATGATAAAATTTTGCCTTAAATTTTCAAAAAATTTGAGGCAAGAATGCAAAAAATTCATTTTATAGGTATAGGTGGTATTGGAATTTCAGCTTTGGCGAGATTTTTAAAAGAGCAAGGCTTTAAGATTAGTGGTTCTGATATCAAAGAAAGTAAAATCACAAAAGAATTAGAAAAAGAAGGTATAGATATAAAAATTCCTCATCATAAAGACAATGTCAAAGATGTGGATTTGGTGGTGTATTCAGCTGCTATTAAAGAAGACAATGAAGAATTAATCAGCGCAAAAAAACAAAACATCAAAACGCTTTCAAGAAAAGAAGCCTTACCTATGATTTTAAAAGACAAAAGAGTTTTTGCAGTTGCCGGAGCTCATGGCAAAAGTACAACTTCAAGTATTTTAGCAAGCTTGATAGAAGCTTCTGTGATTATTGGTGCAGTGCTAAAAGAAAGTGGCACTAATATGCTTTATAAAGAAAGTGAAAATCTCATTTTTGAAGCTGATGAGAGCGATAGTTCTTTTTTAAACTCAAATCCTTATTTGGCTATAGTGACTAATGTTGAAGCAGAACATTTAGATCATTATGGAAACGATCTTGCAAGATTACACAAAGCTTATGAGGACTTTTTGCATTTATCTAAAATTCAAGTGATTAATGCTGAAGATGAGTTTTTATCAAGTTTAAATTTAAATAACGCTAAAAAACTTTACCCAAGTAAAGATATCACAAATATTTATATGAAAGTAGAAAATTTTAAGCCAAAAACCTATTTTACGCTTAAAGATTTAGGTGAATTTAGTGTTTTTGGTATGGGTGAGCATGTAGCGATGGATGCTGCTTTGGCTATTTTGGCTGCGAGTGAATTTATAAATATAGAAGAGCTAAAAACTAAGCTTTTAAAATACCAAGGCATTAAAAAAAGATTTGATATTTTATTTGCAAATGAAAATATGGCTTTGATCGATGATTATGGACATCATCCAACAGAAATCAAAACCACACTTAAAGCAGCAAATGAGTATGCAAAGCTAGCTGGATATGAAAAAATCATAGCTATTTTTGAGCCTCATCGTTATACGCGTTTAAGTGCAAATATAGAGTATTTTAGTGAAGTTTTAGCAAATGTTGATGAGCTTTATATTTTACCTGTGTATGCAGCAGGGGAAGCTAAAATAGAGATTAATATGCAAAAATACTTTCCAAAGGCTAAATTTATAAAAGAAATCAAAAGAGAAGAAAATGCTATTTATCTTGATGATGAGTTGATTGAAAATGGTTTGGTAATTGGCTTTGGTGCGGGAGATATAAGCACAAAGCTCAGGGGAAGGTATGTTTAAGATTTTTTTATATATCTTAGCTTTTTTTGCGATTTTACTTTTTTTCATTTTTTTGCGTAAAAAAATAGGTAAGATTAGTAATTATCTTTTGATTTTAGTGTTGATTTTAATGATTGCTTTTGCGATTAAATTTGAGCTAAGTGCCACAAGAAGCGGGGTTTTAAAAAAAGAAACGCTCAATGCGTTTTTACAAGGAAAAAGTCTAATTTGCAAAGATATTAATGTCACTAAAGAGTATTTTAACTTTGAGCATGGAACACAAAGTTTTATTTCAAATGGCAAAAATAAACAATTTAAAGCCTATGTTTTTGATATAAAAGATTGCAAGGTAGATAAATAATGCAAGGGCAATTTTTTAAAAAGCTAGATTTAGATGGCTATATAGAAGACTTTAGAGGACTTTTTGCAAGAGATAAAGAAATTTTTTTACAAGGTGATAGCAAGCTTCATTATAAAAGGATTAATGAGCTTTCGCTGATTGATTTTAATCCCCCGCCTATGATAGATGAGCTAAATAGTGCTTTAACTCATCTTAGCAAGCAAGGAATTTTGCATTTAAGTCAAAGCTTTGAATTTATTAAAATCTGTATGTATTTTAGATACTTAAAGGGCTTAAAATTTGAAGAAAGCTTAAAAGAATGGCTTTTAAAAATAGAAATTCCACAGGCTATTTTAGAACTTTTTGAGTATTTTGATGAAAAGGGTGAGATTAAAGAAAGTGTTGATGAAAGACTTGTTAATCTAAATTTAGCTCTAAAAATGAAAAAAGAAAGTTTGGTAGCTGAGTTTAAAAAACTCACCTATACTAAAAATCTTAGTGCATATTTGATCGATACACAAATCCATCTTATCAATGGTATGGAGGCCTTACTTTTACGCGGTGGATTTAATCATGTCTTAAAAGCAAAAATCATAGGTAGAAGTAGTGGTGGTGGATTTTATGTGGTACCTTTAAGCGTAGAAAAAATTCAAAGCCAAATTGATGAAATCAAAGATGCTAAAGAAGAAATTTTTTATGAATATGCTAAAAAAATCAGTTTGATTTTTTATAAAAATTTGATGTTTTTGAAATTTATCAATAATGCTTTTGATTTATTTGATCATTATAGCGCCAGAGTTTTGATGGCTAAAAAACATGATTATGAGTTTGTTTTAGCTGATAGTTCTAATAATTTAAGCTTATATAACTTCGCACATCCAGCTTTAAAAAATGCAAAAAGTGTTAATATAGAGTTTAATAAAAAAGTTTTAATCATCACGGGTGTAAATGCAGGTGGTAAGTCTATGCTTTTAAAAGGAATTTTAAGTGCAGCTTTACTTGCAAAGCATTTACTTCCTATGAGAATTAATGCACAAAAAAGCCAAATAGGCAATTTCAAAGAATTTGATGCGATTTTAGAAGATCCACAAAATGTAAAAAATGATATTTCTACTTTTGCAGGAAGAATGTTGCATTTTTCTAAGCTTTTGGGTAAGAAAAATGTTTTATTAGGGGTTGATGAGATAGAGCTTGGGACAGATTTTGAAGAAGCAGCGTGTTTATATACTGAGCTTATTTCTAAGCTTTTAGAACAAGATAATAAAATCATCATCACAACCCATCATAAACGCCTTGCTATGCTTTTAGCTAAAAATTCACAAGTTGAACTCATCGCTGCTTTGTATGATGAGGAATTATCACGCCCAAAATATGAGTTTTTAAAAGGTACTATAGGCAAATCTTATGCATTTGAAACGGCTTTAAGATATGGCATAAGTGCAAATTTAGTGCAAAATGCTAAAAAGCTTTATGGAGAAGATAAAGAAAATTTAGAAGAAATGGTAAGTAAAAATATCAATCTTGAACTTTCTTTACGCAAGAAAAATGAAGAACTTGAGAAAAAAGAAGCTAAGGTAGATGAAATTTTACTTTCACTTAAAGATCAAAAAGAAAAAAACGATCAAGAATTTAAAAAGCTTGTTTCTAATTTAGAGTTTAAATATCACAAAGCCATAGAAGAAGCTAAAAAAACAATAAATCTAAAAGATATCAAAGAAAAACAAAGAAGTTTAAACAAAGCCAATGAACTTAAAAAAAGCATTGTTTTGCCAAGTATGGAGCAAAATGAAGAACTTAGAGTTGGGGATTTTGTAAAATATGAAAAAATCAAAGGTAAAATCACAGCTATTTCAAAAAATGATGCGATGATTCAAAGCGATGGTTTAAGTTTGCGTGTGCCTTTAAAGCTTCTTAAAAAAAGCAATCAAACCCCTACACAAAAGGTAAAATCAAGTGTTAATGTAACCCGCCCAAGTGCTTTAAATATGACTTTAGATTTACACGGCTTAAGAAGTGATGAGGCGCTTGAAAGATTAGATAAATTTATTTCTGATGCTTTGATAGTGGGTTTTGATGAGGTGATAGTTTATCATGGTATAGGCACAGGAAAATTAGCTTTTGCGGTAAAAGAGTTTTTAAAAGCTCACAAAAGTGTAAAAAGCTTTAATGATGCTCCGATTAATCAGGGTGGTTTTGGCGCTAAGGTGGTTAAGCTTTAAGTAAAATTATAGTAAAACCTTAAAAACAATAATGAGGTTTATTAAATGAAACAAGTGATGATTTTAAGTGGAGCAGGTTTGTCTGCTCCAAGTGGTATAAAAACTTTTAGAGCTAATGGTGGGCTTTGGGAAGAGCATAATGTGATGGAAGTTTGCTCTGCAACTGGCTTTAGAAAAAATCCTAAAAAAGTTTTGGAATTTTACAATAAAAGAAGAAAAGAACTAGCTAGTGTTAAGCCAAATCACGCACATGAAATCATCGCTTTATTAAAACAAAAATTTCCAAAACAAATTAGCATTTTAACGCAAAATGTAGATGATTTATTAGAGCGAGCAGGTTGTGAAGAAGTGGTGCATTTGCATGGTTTTTTACCTGAGCTTAGGTGTTTAGAGTGCGAAAATATTTTTAACATAGGCTATGAAAGTAGTGATGATAAAATTTGTCCTAAATGTCAAAGCAAAAGTGTAAGACACAATATAGTGATGTTTGAAGAAATGGCACCAAATTATAAAATTTTATATGAAAAATTACAAAATTGCGATTTATTTGTATGTATAGGCACAAGTGGGCAGGTTTTACCCGTGGGAGAGTATGCAAGAGTATGTAAGCAAAGTATATTAAATAATCTTGATGAGGATAAATATTTAGAAAGTAATTTCACAAAAGTTTATATAGAAGATGTTTGCGCGGCTATTGATAAAATCAAAATCGATATAGAAAATTTCTTGGAAGCAAAATGCTAGAAGTAATCTTACAAGGCATAATTTTAGGTATGGGTGTGTCTGTGCCTTTTGGGCCTGTGAATATTTTGATCTTAAATACTGCTTTGTCTTCTTTTAAAAATGCTTTTTGTGTTGGACTTGGTGCTTTAAGTGCTGATATACTTTTTTTGATTTTGATTAATCTTGGGCTTTTAAGCTTTGCAAATAATGAATTTTTTTATAAAATACTAGCAGTTTTTGGCTTTTTCTTTTTGAGTTTTATGGTATTTTTAATGCTAAGAAAAACAAGAAAAGTCGATCTTAACAAGGTAAATAAAACACATCCTTTAAAAGGTTTTAGTAAAGGATTTTTCTTAAATGTTACAAATCCTTATGTTATAGGCTTTTGGGTGAGTGTAGCAGGGCTTAGTATGCAGAGTAAAAACTCTTTTGCTTTGCTTTTTGGTTTGGTGGGTTTTATTGTATTTTGGATTTTTACTCTATCGTTTTTTGTGTCTAAATTTAAAGCCCTTGTAAGAAATAAACATATATTTTATATCAATCTTTTTTCAGCATTTATTTTAGAGTATTTTGCTCTTTCTATGCTGTATAAAGCTTTTATAGGATAAAACATGCAAGTAGTTGAAATTTTTAAAGAATTAAGTAAATTTAAATCCATCACTCCAGATGATGATGGAGCATTAAATTATATCGCAGTGGAGTTAAGTGATTTTGAAGCTTTTTTTATAGAAAAAGAAGGTGTGAAAAATCTTTTGCTGACTAAAAAATTTAGCGATGATGGGGAACATTTGGCTTTTGGTGGGCATGTGGATGTAGTGCCTGCGGGAGAGGGTTGGAGTAGTGATCCTTTTGAGCCTTTAGAAAAAGATGGGTTCATTTATGTAAGAGGCGCGCAAGATATGAAAAGTGGTGTGGCTGCTTTTATGTGCGCGGTTAAGGAAGTGGAAAATTTCAAAGGAAGAATTTCGCTGATTTTAACAAGTGATGAAGAAGGCGAGGCTAAATTTGGTACGCTTGAAGTGCTTAAATTTATGCAAGAAAAAGATATGTTACCTGATTTTGCTGTGGTTGCTGAGCCAACTTGTGATAAAAAATTTGGAGATAGTATTAAAATAGGGCGTCGTGGCTCTATCAATGCAAAATTACTCATCAAAGGCAAACAAGGTCATGTAGCATACCCGCAAAAATGCATTAATCCTGTGCATAATTTTGCTTCTGCTTTGAAATTTTTAGCAGGATTTGATCTTGATCCAGGTGATGAGATATTTGCACCATCTAAAATTGTTATTACTGATATACGTGGTGGTATGGAAGTGTGCAATGTAACTCCAAATGATTTAAAACTGATGTTTAATGTAAGAAATTCTCCACAAACTAGCTTAGAAGATGTAAAAGCTTATATAGAAAAGACTTGTGAAGGACTTGATTATGAATTAAGCATAAATCAAAGCTCAAAGCCTTTTTTAACACAAAGTGATTCTAAAATCGTACAAAAACTAAATGAGAGCGTACAAAAAATCACTCAAATAGTACCAGAACTTAACACCAAAGGTGGCACAAGTGATGCAAGATATTTTGCTGAGTTTGGTGTGAAGGTAGTAGAATTTGGCGTGTGTAATGATAGAATTCATGCCATTGATGAGAGAGTGAGTATAGAAGAACTTGAAAAATTGTATTTAGTTTTTAAAGATTTATTAGAGAATTTTAACTAGGAAAAAACGTGATTATCAATGGACAAAAGCTTGAGTTAAAAGAGCTTAGGTTTATGGATTATGTTAAAGAAAAGCAATTAAAAATAGAATTTATCGCCTTAGAATTAAACGGAGAAATTATCCCAAGGGATAAATTTGAAAATCTAACTTTAAAAGAAAATGATAAAGTAGAGATTGTTACTTTTGTAGGTGGTGGTTGATGAGAATTAAATTTAATGGTAGTATGATAGACACGCATTTTAAAAACACTTTGGAATTTTTTCAAAGTGTGAGTAAAAATGAAAATGATGTATGGATAATCAATGGTTTTGCGACAAAAGAAAGTTTGGAGCTAAAAGAAAATGATGAGCTTTTTTGTATAGAAAAAAATACTTTACCACCATATGAAGCTCTTGATGCTATGATGAGAGCAAGACATACTCCAAAGCTTCATGATAAACTCAAAAAGGCAAGTGTAGCAGTGTGTGGGCTTGGTGGGCTTGGATCGCATATAGCTATAAATTTAGCAAGAAGTGGGGTTGGTAGGCTTCATTTGATTGATTTTGATGTGGTGGAGCCAAGCAATCTTAACCGCCAAGCTTATATGGTGGAAGATTTGGGTAAATTTAAGGCTGAAGCTTTAAAAGATCAAATCGCTAAAATTAATCCTTTTATAGAAGTATTTGCACAAGTTTTAAAAATAGAAAAAGAAAATATAGCCGAACTTTTTACAAATGATGATTTAGTTTGTGAAGCCTTTGATAGTGCAAAATATAAAGCTCTTTTAGCGCAAAATTTTCACCAACACTATCCTCAAAAAACATTAATTTGTGCTTCTGGCTTAGCAGGATATGGAGATAGTAATAGCATACAAACAAGAAAAATCGCAAAAAACTTTTATGTTTGTGGTGATTTAAAAAACGAGGCAAAAGTAGGCAATGGACTTATGGCACCGCGTGTAAATATTTGTGCAGGACATCAAGCAAATTTAGTTTTAGAACTTTTAGCGAGTGAGTAATGGAAAAATTAAAAATAGGAAAATATGAGTTTAATTCTAGGTTTATTTTAGGTTCTGGGAAATTTTCTTTTGAGCTTATAAGATCAGCTATTGAAGAAGCAAAAGTTGAGATTATCACCTTAGCTTTGCGTAGGGTAAATGATAAAGGCATAGAAAATATACTTGATTTTATTCCAAAGCATATCAAGCTTTTACCAAATACTTCAGGTGCAAGAAATGCTAATGAGGCATTGCGTATAGCAAGACTTGCAAGAGAGCTTGGTTGTGGAGATATGATTAAGGTTGAAGTAATTAGCGATAGTAAATATTTATTACCGGATAATTATGAAAGTATAAAAGCAGTGGAACTTTTAGCAAATGAGGGTTTTACGCCTTTGGTTTATATGTATCCTGATTTATATGCAGCACGTGCTATGGCTAATGCAGGAGCTGCTGCTATAATGCCTCTTGGAGCTCCCATAGGAAGCAATAAAGGCTTAAAAACTAAAGAATTTATACAAATTTTACTTAATGAAATTAGTTTGCCTATTATAGTTGATGCAGGCATAGGAAATCCCGCACAAGCTTGTGAAGCCATGCAAATGGGAGTAAGCGCAGTGATGGCAAATACTGCTATAGCTCAAGCTAAAGATGTAGCAAAAATGGCAAAGGCTTTTGCTTTAGCTATAGATGCAGGACATAATGCGTATTTAGCAGGCATAGCAAATGAAAGCACGCCAAGTGCAAGTTCACCTTTGAGTGGTTTTTTAAGAGATTAAAATGCAAAAATATCCTCATATGCAAAGTATTGAAAGTGAAATTTTAACTAAGGTTTTAAAAGAAGTTGAAAATTTTGATGAAAGTAAATTTAGCGCTTTTGATGTAAAACAAGCTTTAGCTAAAGATTATCTTAACTTAGAAGATTTAAAAGCCTTGCTTTCAAGCACAGCGGAAGATTTTATAGAAGATTTGGCGCAAAAATCAAGCAAGATTACTCAAAAATATTTTGGAAATTCCATTTTGCTTTTTACACCTTTATATCTTTCTAATTTTTGCAATAGCAAATGCACTTATTGTGGGTTTCAAAAAGGAAATAACATTAAAAGAGCTAAGCTAAATGAGGCTGAAATTCACAAAGAAATGCAAGAGATTAAAAAAAGTGGTTTGGAAGAAATTTTACTCTTAACAGGTGAGGGCAGGGAGTATGCTAGCGTGGAATATCTTGCCAAAGCTTGTGAGATAGCAAAAGAGTATTTTAAGGTCGTTGGGATTGAAGTTTATCCTATGAATGTAGATGAGTATGCGCTGCTTCATGAAAAGGGTTGTGAATATGTAAGTGTTTATCAAGAAACTTACAATCAAAAAACTTATTCTAAAATTCATATTGAAGGTGAAAAAAGTGTATTTGAGTATCGCTTCCATGCGCAAGAGCGAGCGTTAAAAGCGGGTATGAGAGGGGTTGCTTTTGGAGCTTTACTTGGTGTGGATGATTTTAGAAAAGATGCTTTTGCTACGGCTTTACATGCGTATTTTTTACAGCAAAAATACCCTCATGCTGAAATAGCTTTGTCTATCCCTAGATTAAGACCTATTATTAATAATAAAAAAATTCATCCAAAAGATGTAAGTGAAACAAGACTTTTGCAAGTTTTATGTGCTTATAGATTGTTTTTACCTTTTGCAGGTATTACGATTTCTACGCGTGAAAGAGCAGGATTTAGAGACGGGGTTATTAAACTTGGAGCTACTAAAATGAGTGCAGGTGTGAGCGTGGGAGTAGGTGAGCATCAAGGCGATAAAAAAGGTGATGATCAGTTTCAAATTAGTGATATGCGTAGTGTTGATGAGGTTTTAGCTATGTTAAAAAATGCAAATTTGCAAGCTATAATGAGCGATAGTATTTATGTGGGATAAAAAAGTCATTGCTATTAGCGATAGTCAAAATATCCAAGGAGATTTTTTAAATTTTATTGAAAAACTAAGTCAAAGTAGTATTGATGCTTTGGTGCTTAGAGAAAAACATTTAGATGAGTTAGAATACGCTAAATTAGCCAAAGAAGTATTAAAAATTTTTAATAAAACTCAAAAGATTTGCTTTTTGCATTATCATTATGAAGTTTGTTTAAAATTAAATCATCAATTTTTTCATGCTCCTTTATTTGTTTTACAAAATTACTCACAAAGCTATAAAAAATTTGAGCTTTTGGGTACTTCCATTCACTCTAAAGAAGAATTAGATTTAGCTTATAAGCTTAAAGCAGGTCATGCTTTTTTTGGGCATGTATTTAAAAGCTCTTGTAAGACTGATTTGACTCCAAAAGGTATTAAGAATTTAAAAGATTTGTTAGAAGTTTCAAAAATACCCATTTATGCCATAGGTGGCATAAATACTCAAACTATAAAACACTTAAAAGATTTAAATTTAGCAGGTGTGTGTATAAGAGAAGCTTTGTATAAAAGTGAAAATGTAAAAAAATATATTTTAAGATGTAAAGATCTTTTAGTCCAAAAGGACTAAAAGATTATAACCAGAAGAAATATGCAATTATTGCAAGGCTAATTGAGCAGAATATATTTAGTATAATTCCTACTCTTACCATTTCTTGTTGTTTGATATGGCCAGTACCAAAAACTATAGCATTTGGTGGTGTAGCAACTGGTAGCATGAAAGCACAAGAAGCGCCAATAGCAATAATTAAAGCAAGTCCTAAAGCAGGAACACCTAAAGTATCTGCTATAGAGATAAACAAAGGCACAAGCAAGGCTGCTGAAGCAGTATTTGAGGTAAATTCTGTTAAAAATACTATAAAAAATGCTATGATTAAGCCTATAACAAATAAATGTCCATTTTCTATAAATGAAATAATGGTATCAGCCATAACCTTGCTAGCACCTGAATCTTTTAACACTACACTTAGAGTAATACCTCCACCAAAGAGCATTAACACGCCCCAATCAGTATTTTTTTGTACATTTTTCCAATCAATTACTTTAAATGCACATACTAAAACAGCTGCAAGCAAGGCAATAATTGCATCAAGATTTGCTATTTTATGTCCAAAAATACTTGTGATGATAGGACCTATATTACCACTAAAAATCCAAGATAGCGCAACCACTAAAAAGATTATTAAAGTGATGATTCTAGGTCTTGTAAGTTCTATATTTTCAGTGTGTAAATCAACTTGTAGATTAAACCTTGGTTTAAACATAAAATACAAAATCAAAATCATTGCAGGTAAAAAGATTAAAACAATAGGAATACCATATTTTAACCATTGTGCAAAACTAATGTGTAATTGAGTAGCAACAATAGCATTTGGCGGAGTTCCTACTATAGTGCCTATACCACCTATGCTTGCACTAAAAGCTATACCTAAAAGAATGAAAACATAGGTGTTTCTATCTTTTTGTGGATCAAGTGAAGCTAGCATACCTATAGCAAGCGGAAGCATCATGGCTGCGGTTGCAGTATTACTCATCCACATAGATAAAAATGCAGTAGTGATAAAAATATATAAACTTGATAAACCTAAATGTCCTTTTGCCAGGGTTAAAATTTTATGCGCAATTAGCTTATCTAGTTTTTGATGATGCATGGCTGCTGCTAGAGCAAAACCACCAAAAAATAAAAAGATATTAGAATCAGCAAAGCCTGTTAAAGCCTTAGCAGTAGGTAATAATCCTAAGATGGCTGCTAAAACAGGTACTAAAATAGCTGTAATAGTAACATGCAAAGCTTCGCTAAGCCACAATATAGCGATAAAGATCAACAGGGATAATCCTTGGTTTACCTTAGTTTCGCCAAAAGGGGAGAAATAAAGCAAAGCGATAAATAACACTAAATCAGCAATAACTATAAGTGTTTTTGTGTTTGAACTCATTTAACAACTCCTTTAAAATATTGTAGTTTTGTAACATATTCTAAATGAATTTTCTTTTAAATATTAATTTTTATATAATTTTTTTTTACAAAATTATTTTTGTGTGAAAAAAAGTAATTTTTAGTAAAATTCATTTGTTTTTGGTATAATTTTTGCTGATTAAAAATCATCTTAATCAAAAAGATGATTGCTTTTAAGGAAAGATAATGTTTAAAAAAATGTTCGTATGTATTTTAGCTTTGTTTTTTGGCGCTTGTGCTGTAAACCCTAAAAATCAAGGTGTAGCTAAGGTTAATGAAGTTATAAAAATCCAAGCACAGTGTTATAATCCTTCTGATTCTAAAGCATATGAAGCAAAAATTAAAGGTCTTGTGTATATTAGTGATGTAGGACTTAAGTATTGTACAAATAAAAGAACAATTGATAAAAGTGCTTCTTTGAAAAAAGTTTATATTCATAGAGTGTATGATTTAAATGAGAATTTGAAATATTCTTCTTCTAATGGAAATAATTATTATATTAATGAAAATTTTAACTACTATTTTTATGTGTTTTTAAAAGAAGAATTAGAAAATAGAGGTATAGTAGTGGTTGAAAATACACAAGATTCTCCTTATGTTTTAAGAGTAGATTTAAGTTTTAATGATTTTTATTCTAAATTTGATTCTAATTCTTTATTTTCAATTATTGCTAGTCAGTTAACATTAAAAGATATTAACACTAATAAAACTATTAACATTAAAACTAAACAAGAAGTTAAAGGTTTTTATAATATTAAAGATCTGCCTTTCTTCACTCAGCTTCTTATAAAACAAGTAGCTAATAAATCTGCAGATATTATCAGTTCTTTGTGAGGTGTTTTAGTTGCCATGGATTTTCCTTTGTGAGCTTTTGTCCAGCTTGTAAGGAAGAGCTTTTAGAATATTCTTTAGGTATAAGAGAACTTGATAAAGGTTTTAAGGTTTATTATTTTTATCAATATGAACAAATTAAACATCTAATTTATTTTAAACACAAATTTCAAGGATATTTTGTTTTAAATGCGCTTGCAAAACTAAGTTTTGCTAAATTTAAAGATTTTTTTCAACCCTCTTGTGAAATTAATGCCATAGCCTTGGATGATAAAACATACAAAAACTACTCTCATACTGCTATTTTAACCAAACATTTAAAAACTCAATTTATAAAACCTATGTATCATGCTTTGCAAGCTAATTCAGAATTTAAATATAGTGGAAAAAGTTTGCAATTTCGTAAAGATAATAAAAGATCTTATAAGCTTTTAAAGCGTCCAAAATATCCTGTGATTTTAGTAGATGATGTTGTAACTACGGGATTAAGTTTGCTTGAAGCAAGAGAGCTTTTAGAAAAAAATAACATCGAAGTACTTTTTGCTTTAGTTTTAGCTAATGCAAAAGAATAATCTGCTAAAATATAAAGATTAATTTTAAGGATTTTTATGGAAAATATTTTTACTAAAGATTCAGATATTGAAAATATAGATATAGAAAGTTCTATAAAGAGTAGTTATTTAGATTATTCTATGAGTGTTATTATAGGCCGTGCTTTACCTGATGCTAGAGATGGGCTTAAGCCTGTTCATAGAAGAATTTTATATGCTATGAATGATTTAGGTGTTGGAAGTCGTAGTGCATACAAAAAATCAGCGCGTATAGTGGGTGATGTAATCGGTAAATACCATCCACATGGTGATACAGCTGTATATGATGCTTTAGTAAGAATGGCACAAGATTTTTCTATGCGTTATCCAAGCGTAGATGGGCAAGGAAACTTTGGTTCTATTGACGGTGATGGTGCTGCTGCGATGCGTTATACTGAAGCTAGGATGACGATTTTAGCTGAAGAACTTTTGCGTGATATAGAAAAAGATACAGTTGATTTTATACCAAATTATGATGATTCTATGAGTGAGCCTGATGTTTTACCTGCTAGGGTGCCAAATTTATTACTTAATGGTTCAAGTGGTATTGCAGTAGGTATGGCTACTAATATTCCTCCGCATAGCTTGAATGAGCTTATTGATGGTTTGCTTTATTTAATTGATAATAAAAATGCAAGCTTAGAAGAAATAATGCAATTTATTAAAGGTCCTGATTTTCCAACCGGTGGTATTATCTTTGGTAAAAAGGGTATTATAGAAGCTTACCGCACAGGTCGTGGTAGGGTAAAAGTAAGAGCAAAAACCCATATTGAAAAAAGAGTTAATAAAGATATTATTGTAATAGATGAACTTCCTTATCAAACCAATAAAGCAAGATTGATAGAGCAAATTGCTGAACTTGCTAAAGAAAAACAAATCGAAGGCATTGCTGAAGTTAGAGATGAGAGTGATAGAGAAGGAATTCGCGTAGTAATTGAGCTAAAACGCGATGCTATGAGCGAGATTGTGTTAAATAATCTTTTTAAATCTACCACTATGGAAAGCACTTTTGGTGTGATTATGCTTGCTATACATAATAAAGAACCAAAAGTTTTTTCTTTAATTGAACTTTTAAATTTATTCTTAAATCATAGAAAAACTGTAATTATTAGAAGAACTATTTATGAGTTGCAAAAAGCTAGAGCTAGAGCGCATATTTTAGAAGGTTTAAAAATAGCACTAGATAATATTGATGAAGTGATAGCTTTGATTAAAAACTCTCCTGATAATCCAACGGCTAAAAATTTATTAATGCAAAAATTTGGCTTAAGCGAGCTTCAATCTAATGCGATTTTAGATATGAAATTAGGTCGTTTAACAGGACTTGAAAGAGAAAAAATCGATAATGAATTAAGAGAATTATTAGCAGAAATTGAAAGACTTGATCAAATTTTAAAAAGCGAAACTTTGCTTGAAAATTTAATCAAAGATGAGTTAAAAGAAATCAGAACAAAATTTGATGTGCCAAGAATCACTCAAATTGAAGATGATTATGATGATATTGATATAGAAGATTTAATCCCTAATGAAAACATGGTAGTTACCATTACTCATCGTGGTTATATCAAACGTGTCCCAAGCAAGCAATATGAAAAACAAAAACGCGGTGGTAAAGGCAAGGTCGCGGTTACAACTTATGATGATGATTTTATAGAAAGCTTCTTTACGGCAAACACACATGATACTTTGATGTTTGTTACTGATCGTGGGCAACTTTATTGGCTTAAGGTATATAAAATTCCTGAAGGAAGTAGAACTGCTAAAGGTAAAGCTGTGGTTAATCTCATTAATCTGCAAGCAGATGAAAAAATCATGGCAATTATTCCAACTACTGATTTTGATGAGAGCAAATCATTGTGCTTCTTTACTAAAAATGGTATCGTAAAACGCACAAATTTAAGCGAATATCAAAATATTAGAAGCGTGGGTGTAAAAGCGATTAATCTAGATGAAAATGATGAGCTTGTTACTGCAATTATTGTAGCAAGAGATGAAAGTGAAATTGTAAATATAAATACAGACGAAAACTTAGAAGCAGAAGATAATCTGGAAATTGAAACAAATGAAAATAGCGAAGAGCTTGAAATTGTTAGTGGTAAAATGCTTTTTGCGGTTACTAAAAAAGGTATGTGTATTAAATTCCCACTTGCTAAAGTTAGAGAGATTGGCCGTGTAAGTAGAGGGGTGACTGCGATTAAATTTAAAGAAAAAGGTGATGAAGTTGTGGGTGCTGTTGTTATAGAAAATGACGCTCAAGAAATCTTAAGCGTAAGTGCAAAAGGTATAGGTAAGCGTACTGATGCAGGTGAATATAGACTTCAAAGTAGAGGTGGTAAGGGTGTAATATGTATGAAGCTTACTGCTAAAACAAAAGATTTAATCGGAATAGTCATAGTCGACGAAAGTATGGATTTAATGGCATTAACAAGCAGTGGTAAGATGATACGCGTTGATATGCAAAGTATTAGAAAAGCAGGTAGAAACACAAGTGGTGTGATTGTCGTTAATGTGGAAAATGATGAAGTGGTAAGCATTGCTAAATGTCCTAAAGAAGAAGATGAGGAATTAGATGCTGAAACTAATATGGATTTAAATTTAGAATAGTAAAATTCTGGAATGCTTTTTGCTATCTTAAATAATATCAAATAAATTGAAGGTGTAAAAATGAAAAAAGTTATTTTTATGTTTTGTTTGGCTTTAGGTTTTAGTGCGTGTGCACTAGATCAAAGAGGTGCGAAACCTGCTCAAGCTCAAGCTACTCAAGCTGCAAGTTCTGATGTTGTAGTTCAAAAAGTAGACAAAGATGATGTGCGTAATATCATTAGAGAAGAAAAAATGCTTGCAAATGATACAAGCACAGACAATGATTTAACTTTTACAGCAGTGGGTGAGGGTATTGCTCCTTTAAATACAGTTTCTGTTGGTCAAGCTTTGGCTTTAGCTAAAAGAGCAGCAATTACTGATGCTTATAGACAATTAGCTAGTAAGTTATATGGTGTAAGAGTTAATGGTAAAGATACAGTAAAAGATGCAATGCTTAAAAGTTCAACTATTACAGCACAAGTAAATGGTTTGATTAAAAATGCAAGTGTAGTTGATCAAGACTTTAAAGATGGTCTTTATAGAGTAAATGTAGAACTTAAAATCGATGCTGACAAGTGGAAAGAATTGTTTGCTTATTAATCCTTATAATTTTTAATGCTACTGCCCAAGATGAATTTATATTTTGGGCAGAACTCTCTAATAAAAATTTAATCCTTTTTCATCAAAATGAAACTATTTCTATGGCTATGACCAAGAGCAAAAAAAAGAATTTAGAATATGCTTGTGAGTTAGTTTATACATCAAGTGACTTGAAGTCTTTAGTGCGCAATGATTTTGGCATGGTAGATGAAGAGAAAATGACAAAATTAGATAAATTTAATTTTTTAAATGCTCACAAAAATGATTTAATTGATTGCTTTTTTAATGCAAAAATAGATGTAAAAGATTTTGTAAAAAGTGAACAAGCAAGCGCTCAAAGTGAAACTTATGTAAGAATTTTACCTTTAAGATTTATAGTTGAATTTCATGATAATAGTGCTTTTGTATATTATCTTAAATAAATACAAAGCTAGCTTTTATAAAAATCAAGTTAAAATACTTAAAAAAATATTAAGAGTATAAAATGCAAAAAAGTATCCCTCGTTATTTATTATTTAAATATTTGCGTTTTGATAAAGATCAACCCTTTATCATGCTTTCAAAAATTTTAGCCTTTTTAGGCGTGAGTATAGGGCTTTGCGTGCTTTTAGTTGCAATGGCTATTATGAATGGTTTTGAT
Organism: Campylobacter sp. RKI_CA19_01116; assembly: GCF_025771405.1. Classification (NCBI taxonomy): domain Bacteria; kingdom Pseudomonadati; phylum Campylobacterota; class Epsilonproteobacteria; order Campylobacterales; family Campylobacteraceae; genus Campylobacter; species Campylobacter sp. RKI_CA19_01116. Next base: position 10,535 of record NZ_JAKMQF010000010.1, on the reverse strand, counting down.
AAGGAATTTGAAAGAAAACTTTTTACTATGAATTATCCTATCACTATATTGCCACGTTTTGGAGCAAGTGTGGATGATAAATTATTACAAGAATTAAGAATCAAATTTCCAAATTTATTATTTAGTCCTTATATTGCTACTCAAGTCATAGCAAGAAATGATTTAAAATTAGAAGGCGGTATGCTTTTTGGGGTTAATTTTGAAGATGAAAAAAAGATCAATGAAGTAGTAGCTCAAGCTTTAGGAGATAAAAAATTAGATAATTTTGATATTTTAATTGGTAAGGGTTTAAAAGATGAATTTGGACTAGATGATAATGAAAAAATAACTCTAATTTTTTCAAATCTAAATGCTAGTGGTCTTTCGCTTATCCCGCAGGTTAAAAGATTTGATGTTAAGGCTGATTTTTCTTCAGGGTTATTAGCCTATGATAAAGCTTATATGTATACAGATGCTAAAGCCTTAGCTAAAATTTTATCATATCCTCAAGGAAATTATGATGGAGTGCATGTGTATTCAAATAAACCCTTTGAAGATATTAAACAAATTGATGCTTTTTTGGGTGCAAGATATGCTAGCATCGGTTGGTGGGAACAAAATGGGAATTTCTTTGCAGCTCTTGCTTTAGAAAAAAGGGCTTTGTTTATAGTATTAATGTTGATTATTTTAGTTGCAAGTTTAAACATAGTAAGCTCTTTATTGATGATAGTGATGAATAGACGCAGCGAAATAGCTTTATTGCTTTCCTTAGGTACTAGTAAGATAGAGATTAAAAAAACCTTTTTTTCTTTAGGGTTTTTAATAGGTGGAAGTGGTATTATAGCAGGTGTGATTCTTGCAGCTATAGCTTTATGGGTGCTTGGAAATTTTGATATTATTTCTTTGCCAAGTGATGTTTATGGTATGAGTAAATTGCCTTTAGAACTTTCTTTAGTTGATTTTTGTATTACACTTTTTGGAGCTATTGTGATTGTAAGTTTATCTTCTTATTATCCTGCCAAAAAAGCAACTCAAGTAGATATTTTAGATACTTTAAGAAACGAATAAATTGTAAAAGTTTATTCGTTTAAGAATTTTTGAATTTCGTTAAAAAAGCTTTCATAACTAATATCTTTTATGGTTTTAATAAATTTTCCCTTTTCATCGATCAGATAAAATTCACCACTATGCGCTATAGAATATCCCATAGCAGAATCTTTAAGATTGATTTTTTCATATACCACACCATAATTTTTAGTAACTTTTTCTAATTCTTTTTCATCTTTAGCAACTAAAGCAGTAGAATTTGGATAAAAATATTTTACCCATTGACTAGTTTGAGTTAGATTGCTATCTCTTGCTGGATCTAGTGAGATAAACACCACATGAGCTTTTTCTTTATTTGGCATTTTTTCTAAAACATTGGCAATTAAGGCAAGTTCACTAGGGCAAACATCAGGACAATATGTATAACCAAAATATACAATCAATTTTTTACCGATAAAATCTTTTAAACTAAGCATGCCTTTTTCAGAATTTAAGTGAAAATTGTATTTGTTATTTTCAAAATATTGCACTGATATAAAAAACACCCCAAAAATTACCACAATTAATAAAAAAATATTTATTTTTTTCATACTTTACCTTTTTACATCAAAGTCAAAATAAAAATCTAGTGGAGTTTCATCATCAAAAAGTTCTATTCTAAAACGCATCACATCTAGTGTACAAGAACTTAAAACTAATTTAGCATGATAAGTGTTGTTGATTTTTTTAAATTGTGGAACAATATCTCCCATATACATATTAAGCCCATAAACTCTAGCGTTTAGTTTTTTAAACTCACCTAAATTAGTGATATTTAAATCAAGTTCATTTAGTGTAGTTATAGGCTTTGGATTTAAATTTATCAAGATTTTTTTATCTTTAAAATTATACTCACACTCTTGGATATTTAGATCGCATGCTAAAGGCGTTAGAGTGGTGATTAACTCTCTTTTTTTCCCAGAATTTGTTGAATTAGTATAAAAATAAGCCCCGCATATAGCAAAGATTATAGCTAGGGCAAAGATAAGTAGATTTTTCATTATTTTTTAATACTTCTTGACTTAATATCTTTTAGTTCAATTGTGCTATTATCATCAAAATAAAGTGTTAAATTAGCTTTGGTTTGAGGTGTGATATTTTCTTTAAGATTTAGTATCATAATATGCATGCCACCTGGCTTAAGTTCAGCGCTTGAATTGGCTTTTATGGTAATTTGAGGGATTTGCACCATCATTTTTTTACCATTTTCCATGATATGATCGTGAATTTCAGTTGTATCACTTAATGAGCTTTGAGCTTTTATTAGTTTTATATCTTTATCAGAATTATTTTTAAGTTCCAAAAAAATTGCTGTTGTTTTAGAATTTGGCGGAGTTTGTCTAACATAAGGATCATTTATAGTGATTTCATTTGCAATAGCAAAGGTGCTTAATATAGCTAAACTAAGTAATTTTTTCATTATTATTCCTTTATATTTTTTAGTCAATCATAAACATTATACACGGAAAAAATTAAAAATATATTTATTGTAAAAATATTATAATTATCTCTTTGTTGTTTTAAATTTTAATAGAAAGGTATAAATTGTTTAAAACTATATTAGTATTATTTAGTCTGGTTGTATTTGTAAATGCAAGTGATCTTGCAAAAATTTATTTAAATCAAGGTATTGATGCAGTTGAAAAGGTGTTAGAGCAAGAATTAAGCAAGAAAGATTTTTGGCTTGATGAGATAAAAGATAAAAATGTTAGCCTTGGTTACTACGAAGAAAATGTAGCTATTGTATTGACTAATAAAAGCGACAAAATCATTAGAGTTTATCATTATAATGATGGAAAAGTAGAAAAGAAATTTATTCAAAAAGATGTTTTAACTGGTTTGGCTGGAGATAAAGAAATAGAAGGGGATTTAAAAACTCCTATAGGTTTTTATGAGCTTGGAAAGAAATTTTATCCTGGTGACCCATATTATGGACCATTTGCTTTTGCGACAACTTATCCAAACGTTTTAGATAAAACTTTAGGTAAAACAGGTGGTGGAATTTGGATTCATGGATATCCTTTAGATGGAACGCGTTTAGATACTTATAAAACTAGAGGTTGTATTGCTGTACAAAATGATTTACTAGAAGATTTTAATAAATTAGTCGCTGATAGAAAATCATATGCAATGACAGAGGAAAAAAATAAAGTAAGAACAAACCATGAAGAAGTTGCTATTTTGTTAGCAAATTTATTTGCTTGGAAAGACAGTTGGCAAAAAAGTGACATTGACAAATACTTATCTTTTTATGATCAAAAAATATTCAAGCATAAAAATAAATTTTCATATGAGCAGTTTGCAAAAAACAAACAAAGAATTTTTGCTAAAAAAGAAGAAAAAACTATTAAATTTTCAGATCTTAGCATAAGTCCTTATCCAAATGAAAAAAATGAGAAGATTTTTAGAATAGGATTTTATGAAGATTATCGTAGTACTAATTATAAATTCAAAGGAGAAAAAGTTCTTTATGTTAAGCTAGTTGAAGATAAAATGCAAATTTTAGCTGAACAATAATGGCTTATATAAAAATCGATCGCTTAGCTTATGAGTATAATCTTGACCTAATAGCCTCTAAGGCTGGAGGTTATGAAAAAGTAATTTGTGTTTTTAAAGATAATGCTTATGGTCATGGAGCTAAACTTTTAGCTCCTATAGCTAGAGCAAAAGGTATAAATTTTATAGCCGTAAAAAATGAAGCTGAAGCAAAAGAGCTTGAAAATATTTTTGATAATATCTTAATTTTATCTCATCAACCACATGGTAATGAAAGTGAAAAATTTATTTATGCATTAAATGCAAAAAATGACATAAAAAAGCTTAAAAAAAATACAAAAATTCATTTAGTCATAGATACAAACATGCATAGAAATGGAATTTTGCTTGAAGAAATTCAAGAAGTGATGCAAGGGTTAAAAAGTAATAATTTGATACTTCATGGAGTGATGATGCATTTTGCAGGAAGTGATGAAGTAGATGCAAGTTATTTTGTGCAAAAACAAAAATTTCAATACGCTAAAAAGTTAATTTATAATTTATTACAAGAAGAGGCTAAGAACTTAGTATTTCATTCTCATAATTCTGAAGCTTTATTTAGAGCAAATACTTTAGAAGATGATGAGTATTGTAGAGTAGGGCTTGTACAGTTTGGTTATGCGCATTTTAATAAAGACTTGCGTAGGGTTTTGAGTTTATGGGCTGAAAAATTAAGCCAAAGAGTGTTAAAAAAAGGTCAAAGTGTTGGTTATGGTGGAATGTATAGTGCAAAAGAAGATATCGAAATAGCAACTTATGATTTAGGTTATGCTGATGGGCTTTTGCGTTATGATGGTAAAAAAGATTTTTTTCTTCCTAATGGTAAAAAAATACTTGGAAAAATGTCTATGGATAGCTTTTCTTGCGAGAATGATAGTGAGGTAATTTGTGTTATGAATGATGCAAATGTTATGGCCAACTTTTTTAATACTATTAATTATGAAATTTTAGTAAAACTTTCTCCAAATTTAAAAAGAATTGTAATTTAAGATAAAAAGTACTAATATATCTAAAGAAAGGATAAATATGGCATTTTTAAATTGGGCTATTTTAATTTTATTTTTATTTATAGTGTTTTTGCTGATTAATCGTTATGAAAGAAAAATAAAGATTTTGCATAAAAATATAGAGATTTTAAAAAATGAATGCAAGAAAAATAGTGAAAACATAGAACAAAATAGAATTTTAATAGAAAAAAATAGATCAAACATTGAAGATATTAAACATCAAGATTAGTTTTCAATCTTGAAGTGTTTTAGCTATAAGTTCTAATGGGTGTAAAAATCTTGTGGAAATTTTTTCATGCTCTAATGCATTTGAAATTTGCATTCTACAAGCTGAGCACTCTGCACTAATGATTTCTACATTACTTTTTTGTATGTTTTGAGCTTTTTTTATGCCAACTTGCAAAGCTTTTTCATAATGATCAGTTTGCATGCTAACTCCACCAAAACCACAGCACTCATTTGACTTGATAAGTTCTTTAAAAGCATAATTTTGCTTTAGCAGGGCTCTTGGTTCTTTAAAAACCCCTTGCATTTTTCTTGCATGGCAAGGATCATGATATGCGATTTTTGTATTTGTTTTTTTCTTTGTTTTTAAAAGTTCTTCTAAATTAGTGTATTCATAAAAATATTTTGTTGCAAGTAGTATTTTACTGGAAATATTTTTAGCTCTTATTGCCCATTCTTCATCATTTTGCATATGGAAAAAATGTTCATAGTCTATATTAATCATCGCAGAGCAGGTCGCTTCTGGGATAATGATATAATCCAGTGTTTTTAATTTTTCCTCAAAATAAATGATATTTTTTTTAGCTAATTTTTCTACACTGTTAAAATCTCCGGTAAAATAATGAGGAGCACCACAACAAGATTGATCTTTTAATAAATCCACATTGATTTTAAGATGTTTACAAATTTCAAGCAAGGCAAAACCTGTATTAGTGTAGGAATAATTAGATAAACAACCTATAAAAAGTCCTATAGTTTTTTCGCCTTGATTGTTTATAAAATCAGGATTAGAGGCTAAAAAACTTTTCTTAGCTAAAGAAGGCAATAAGCGGTCTTTTTTGATTAAAGGTAGGCTAAATTTAGCTTTCATTCCTAAATTTTTATGTTGCAAGCTAAAAGCACAACTTTGAAAAACATAGCCTAATCTTGCTAAGATATCTAAAATCTTTCTGTGTCTTAAAAAAAAGAAAGCAAGCTTTTTATACCATGCTATGCCAAATTTTTGAGCTATATCAAAGCGTGCTTTTTCAATAGCGCTATCTACTCTTAAATGACTTGGACAAACTTCAACGCAATTTGTGCATAAAAAACATGATTCGAAAGTTTTTTTAAGATTTTTATCAAGTTCTAGTTCTTGATTTTTATAAGCACTAATTAAATCCAAAAAACCACGAGGGGAAGTGCTCTCATCGCGGTTTATTTCATGTATAGTACAAACTGGTATGCATTTACCACATTTTACGCAAGCGTTAGAAATTTCATTAACATTTAGCATATTAAACCGTTTTAGAAAATACTTTTTTATCTTCACTAATGCGTTTTAAATATTTATCAAAACACATAGCAATATTACGTATTAAAAGCACCCCTGTTTCATTAACTTTGATATAATTTTCATCTATAGTGACAAATTCGCCAAGTTCTTCAAGTTCTTTTAAATCTTGTTTAAAATATTCAAAAAAATCAATCTTAAATTTATTTTCTATATTTTTTATATTAAGTGCAAAATTACTCATAAGTTCCATAATAACAGCTTTTCTTAATTCATCATCATCATCAAGCATAATACCTTTTTCACAAGGTAATCTACCCTCATCAATAGCTTTTTCATAACTTGGCATGTCTTTGAAATTTTGCATATAATGTCTTTGTCCTTCGCCTATACTTGTTAAGCCAATGCCAATTAAATCAGTTCCACCTTTTGTAGTATAGCCTTGGAAATTTCTATGCAAGCTACCATTTTCTAAAGCTTTAAAAAGTTCATCTTGTGGTTTTGCAAAATGATCCATTCCTATCATTTTATAACCATTTTGAGTTAAAAATTTTTCACAGTATTCTAAAATCTGAAGTTTTACATCAGGGCTTGGTAATGTGCTTTCATCAAATTTTCTCATATTTTTTTTAAGCCAAGGCACATGTGCATAGTTAAAAATAGCAAAACGATCAGGATTGATTAGTAATGCTTTTTCTAAAGTTTGCTTAAAACTTTCTAGGCTTTGATAAGGAAGACCATAGATTAAGTCCATATTTACTGAGTTAATTCCCTTTTTTCTTACCATATCTACTGCATTTTTGGTTAATTCAAAAGGTTGAATTCTATGAATTTCCTTTTGAACTTTTTCATCAAAATCTTGCACGCCAAAACTAATACGGTTAAAACCATTTTGAATCAAAACATCAGCTTGTTCTTCATTTAAAAATCTAGGATCAATCTCACAGCTTACTTCACTATCTTGGGTAAAATTTGGAAAAATGCTTTTAATTTTTAAAATCAAACTTTGTAATTGTTTGGCGCAAAAGAATGTAGGTGTACCACCACCAAAATGCATTTGAGCTACTTCTCTTTGGGTGTTGATGATATTTGCTAAAAGATCAAGTTCTTTAAAAAGATAATTTAAATATCTTTCTTTGCTTTCTTCTTTAGCAGTATATATTACATTACAACCACAAAAATAGCAAGCGCTTCTACAAAAAGGCAAATGAAAATACAAAGACAATTGTGCTTTTTGATCTTTTAAAATTTGTATATAATCTTCATATTTAAACTGAGTGTTAAACTCCACTGCAGTAGGATAAGATGTATATCTTGGGCCTGCTTTGGAGTATTTAACAAAGCTTTTATAATCTTTCATTTGGTTTTACCTTTTGCATCATTTCTTTCATGTTAATAAACAAATTAGGATGTTTAGCATGAATATTGCTAATTAGTTGATCTAAATCAATATTTACTTCTTTTACGCCTTTGGCAACTTGATGTTTAATCTCATCCATAGCAACCGTCCAAACATCGTTAAAATCAATAGGAATTTGTTGATAAATAGCCTTTTCTAATTTGAGTTCAAAATTATCTTTTTGCACCTCTTTGGCATTTTGTAAAAACTCAATTAGGGTTTTTACAGAAAACATAGTTTTAACTTCACCATTTTCATCTACTATAAACCATGGTTCAGGTGCTAATTCATGGCCATTTTTTAAGCTTAATTTTTTTTCTTTTTCGTTTATATGAGTTAGATGAAATATGGTTTGATTGTGTTTTTCTATACCCAAATAATTTGATAATTCATTAATGATATCTTGAGAACTTTTTTTACTTAGACTATCCAATCTTACTCCTTGTTTAATAATTTTGCAATTTCTTTTGCATGATAAGTTATGATAAGCTTAGCTCCTGCTCTTTTAAATGCAAGCATAGTTTCAAGTACTATTTTTTCATAATCAATCACGCCTGCTTTTTGACCTGCTTTTAATAAAGCATATTCGCCACTTACATTATACACACAAAGTGGAAGTTTGGAATGATTTGCTATATCTTTAACTACATCTAAATACGCAAGCGCTGGTTTAACCATCAAAATATCAGCACCTTGTTTTTCATCTTCTAAGCTCTCGCATAAGGCTTCTTTACCATTAGCAAAATCCATTTGATAGGTTTTTCTATCCCCATAGCTTGGCGCAGAATCAGCCACATCTCTAAAAGGTCCATAATAAGCTGAGGCAAATTTAGTAGAATAAGCCATAATAGGTAAATTCTCAAAACCATTTTCATCTAAAGTTTTTCTTAAAGTTTCAATAATGCCATCCATCATACCGCTTGGTGCTATCATATCAGCGCCATTTTTGGCATGAATTAGAGCTTGTTTGGCTGAAATTTCTAAAGTTAAATCATTATCCACACTTTTGCTTTTTGGATCAATAATACCACAATGACCATGATCAGTATACTCACAAAAACAAAGATCGGTAATCACTACTAAATTAGGAAATTTTGCCTTAATAGCTCTTAGACTTGTAGCAATCAAACCATCATCGCTCAATGCATCACTTCCACAGCTATCTTTTTTAGAACTTTCTAGCACACCAAATAAAATAATAGCTTTAATGCCAAGACTAATTAGTTCTTCGCATTCTTTTAAAATTTCATCTAAGCTCATTTGAAACACACCTGGCATAGATGTGATTTCATTTTTAATATTAGTACCATTTACAACAAAAAGGGGGTAGATTAAATCATCTAAATTTAAAGTATTTTCTTTTACTAGACTTCTAATATTCTCATTTAGTCTTAATCTTCTAAAACGTTTAAACATAAATTTCCTTTTTGTTTGTTAAAATTGCTTAAATTCTAGCATATTTTTTGTAAAAAGGTGAAGAAAATAATGACTATTCAAATTTCTGAAATAGCAAAACTTCCCACTCGTTTTGGAGAATTTAATATACAAAGTTTTAAAGAAAATGACAAAGAACATCTTTGTATTTTTAAAGGAAAATTAGAAAAAGAAGTTAATATTAGAATCCATTCAGAATGTTTAACAGGTGATGTTTTAGGAAGTTTAAAATGTGATTGCGGTGAGCAACTTGACTTTTCATTAAAATATATCCAAGAGCATGGTGGTATGGTGATTTATCTAAGACAGGAAGGAAGGGGCATAGGACTTTTTAATAAAATTAATGCTTATGCTTTGCAAGATAAGGGTTTTAATACTATAGAGGCAAATCATCAATTAGGATTTAAAGCAGATGAGCGTAGTTATGAAATAGTAGATTTTATGCTTAAACATTATCAGATTACTAAGATTAATCTTTTGACTAATAATCCTGAAAAACTTAGCTCTTTAAAAGGAAAAGTAAATTTAAGAATTCCTATTTTAATTGAAGCAAATCGTTTTAATAAAGATTATTTGGAAATTAAACATACGCAAATGGGGCATTTAAATTGAAAATTTATGAAGAGCAATTAAATTTTTTAAAAGATTTTACAAATAAAGATGATTTTTACCAAAGAATCGCGCTTTATAAAGAGTTGTTAAAAAAATTTAATGCTGTGCATAATCTAACTCATCTTGAAAACATAGACGACAATATTATTGATAGTATAAAAATTTTAGACTATTGTGATTTGACTGATAAAAAAAAGATTGTTGATGTTGGAAGTGGGGCTGGTTTTCCTGCAATATTTTTAGCATGTATTTTAGAAAATAGTAATTTTTTTCTATTTGAACCTAGTGTTAAAAAGGCTTCTTTTTTAAGAGTGATTAAAACTGAGCTTAATTTGATAAATATAAATATCATAAAAGAAAAATTACAAAATCATTTACCTTTCAAAGTAGATTTAATCACATCAAGGGCTTTGATGGATATAAAACCTTTGATTGAAATTTCAAATGGTTTTTATGATGAAAAAACTTCATTTTTGCTTTATAAAGGTAGCGAGGTTTATGATGAACTACAAGGAATGAAAGATTATAAAATTTTCAACCGTGGTTTTAGAAATTATTGTCTTTTAAAAGTAAAGGAAAAGCTATGTTAATTTTTGGACATCCTTTGATAAATATGCAAAAATTTAGTCATTATGAAAATATTTTTATTAAAACCAATGTGAATTGTTTTGAATATGATGAATCGGTTATTAAAAATGCAAAAGATGAAAAAGTAGATTTTGGTATTTTTGTTAAAAACGAAGAAGAAATTTTACTTTCTAATGCATTGGGTGCAAAATACATTTTGATAAAAGATGAAAATTTGGCAAAAATTGCATCAAAGATGGCCGAGTTTTATATGTTTGATTCTAAAATTTTATTTTTGCTTGATACTTTAAAAAATAACCTGAAAAAAGCTTATGAATTAAATGTAGATGGAGTTTGCTTAAAATCCTTCATCAACTAAACTAAACCCATTAAGGGTTTAGTTAATTATTTAAAACTT
>NZ_JAKMQF010000001.1:0-269688 GCF_025771405.1 Campylobacter sp. RKI_CA19_01116 | reverse complement strand
CAGGGTGATACAACATCAATATATCTTATAAGGCATGACAGTAGGTGTTTTTATTATTAAGTATAATATTTTGTGATTTATTTGAAGAAAATTTAGGGATATAAGCATAGCCACTAATGGGATTTATAATAATGCATATATGCTCATTTTGATTATTAGATAATCTTATAATACAATCATTATTAAAAGAAGCAAGTTTATCATAAACACGTGTTGCGTTTTTCAAAGGCGTATATAAACGACCATAATCATCGAAAACTAAACGCGTACTTCCTTTACAAGCACCTTCAAATAAAACTTTAGATATACCATAAGTTTTTTCTATATTGTATTTTAAATTTGCTTTGAAATCATTTTGATTTATCACTCCACTTTGACCTGAGTTCATTAATATATCTGGATTGATAAGATCAACAGCTATTTCTCTGTCTTTATTGATCATATTTTTACCTATGTTTGCATTGCCATCGCCGTTTTTATCTAAAAAAATGGTATAGGTTTGTTCATTATTAGTGGCAGATTTTGAGCGTATAAAATACAGTTGCCATTTAGCCTTAAACCACTCTCGTTTAGCAATGTTAAATTCTTTAACTCTAAAATCATTTTGCATTAAAGCTAAATGTCTTGTGTATTTAATATCATTTAAAACTTGCTCAGCTCCCAAACGCAAATAATCAGGTTTATAATAAACATAAGCCATAGAAAATAATAAGGATAATACTATACAAACAAAAACTAGTTCTATTAAAGTAAAAGCTTGTTTCATTTTATAGAATAATATACTTTATGCTTACCTAAACTAACATAGATTTTACTAGCTTTTTTACTAGAATGAAGCTCTAGTTTACCCTTAGAAATACCATAAAATTTAAGTCTTAAGGCTAGTTCTTTATCTTGCATAGCAATATGTGTGAGGTTGTGTTGTTTTAAATTTAGAGCTAATTCTTTGGCTATATGATAATCATAGGCAAAATGTTTTTTGGGATCTTTTAATAAATAATAAAAACTTTGATTAAAAACAATACCAAGATAAAAAAATAATAAAAATATCAAAGAACATTCTATAAAAATTTTATGTTTTAGGCGTAATTGTGGCATTCTTGAGCGATAAGAAGACATTAAATAGCGAATCAACAAAGGCGTACAAACCACACAAAAAGGTAAAAAATCTTCTAAAAAAAGTCTTTGTCTTATAGAAAAAATTAAACAAAAAACAAAAGTACTTGCACTAATAAACCATAAAAGTGGCTTATCATCTTGTAAAAGAATTCTGTAAGCAACATAAAAAAAATAAAGAAAAATCAAAGGCGAAAAACAAGCTGCAAAAATACCCAAAGTATCCAAAAAATACCCCTTAGGTTTTCCACTTGCATCAAATCCATAAACACTCATTGCGATAGCAAATAAAATCAAAGAATATATAATAAGCAATTTATCTTTTTTATAAATAGCAAAAAAGAAAAAAGATAAGTATAAAATTGCAAAATTTCCATCTACAAAAAGAACTAAAACTAATAAAACATAAAATAAAAATATTTTCTCGTATTCAAATAATACTAAAATTAAAAGCGTAAAAAATATCACAATACTTGATTCATTAATAAGTAAAGCACTAGCTACACTACCAGGGAGCAATATAAAAAGCACCACAGAAATAAAAGCATCAAAAGAAGTTTTGGTATATTTTAAAGCTAAAATGTATAATAAAATACAGCTTAAAGAGTGCAATAAAACAAAAGGAAGTCTTAATCCAAAGTCATTTTGACCAAAAAGAGTAGTGCCAAATTTAGCAATCATAGCAATTAAGCTATGATCATAAAAATAAATTTGTGCTTCATTGTAGCTTATAGATAAAGTGCTTATGCCATACAATAAAGCACAAAAATCAAAAAATAAAACGGCTAGCAAATACCTTTTCATTTTTGATTAGTCAAGTTTTACAGGACCATTACTTGCGTGAGATTGTAAAAATCTTAAAATTCTATCTTTTTCTGCATCAGTAATTTTTGCAAACCCTTGCATAGCAGATAAGTATGCATCCCATTCTTCCATTAAATGTTCTTTTGGTTTATGTGCTGCGTGACAACTTGTACAAGTATCATAATAAGTTAATTCTATCTCATCCCAAGCAAGAATTTCTTGATCAGTTAAATCTTTACTCTTAACTAAAAATTCCATTTCATTGCTTGCATTTTTAGCATTTAAAGTAAGTAAAAGATAAATTCCATCTTTAGTATAAGCAAGGCTTTTTGGATTTGTCTCCACAACCTCGCCTTTAACTTTAATCAAAGAATATTCACCCTCTTCTTTTATAAGCTCTACTTTAGAGCCTTCATAAATTTGTCCTACCACTTTTTTGTTAGCACTATCTAAAAGATCTACTTTTTCATTAAAAATAAACATATCTTTAGCAAATAAAGCACTAGCTAAAAAAGTCAATACTAATATAATCTTCTTCATTATTAAGCTCCTATAATTTCTGGTGGTGTAGTTGAGTTATAAGGTTTTATAACTTCTTTTAGCTTTTTAATACCCACTAGACAAGTATTTACACTAGTTGCTTGAGCCATAGTTGAAGTTGGTCTTGAGCTTGTTAAAACATTTACATGACCTGCATTACATCTTGGCTTACTATCGCTTACATCTTCAGGATCATACCAAGCACCCTCTTGAATACTAATAACCCCTTCCATAATATTATCTGTTACAAAAGCACCTGCTAAAAGTGAACCACGATCATTATATACTTCTACAACTTCCCCATGAGTAATACCAAGTTTTTTAGCATCATTTGTATTAATCACCACAGGCTCTCTACCTTGAATTTTATACAAATCTCTTACCCAAGTATTATCAAGCTGAGAATGCACTCTATATCTTGGGTGTGGGCTTAACAAATGGAAAGGATATTTTTTAACTAATTTTTCATTACCTAACCACTCAGCTGGTTCAAACCAAGTTGGATGTGCTTTAAAGTCTTCCAAGTTATATTTTTCAAATTTTGATGAATAAATTTGAATTTTTCCACTTTCTGTTGCAAGTTTATTTGCTATAGGATCGGCTCTAAATTCAGAGTGTCTTACGAAATTATAAGCTTCTTTTGGAGCTTCAAAATGAATAAATCCTTGTTTCCAAAAATCAGCAAATTCCATATAATAAGGACAATCACTTCTGCCATAAAAACCTTCAAGCCATTGTTGTTTTGTTTTATTACCTGTAAATTTTTTATGCTCTCTTTCACCTATTCTTTTTGCTAATTCTTCAAAAATATCATAGTCATTTCTACTTTCAAAATAAGGCTCAATTACTTTTTTCATAGCATAAACATAATCTTGAGAATAAGAACCACCAAAACTAATATCATCTCTTTCTAAAGTTGTAGTTGAAGGCAATACAATATCAGCCATTTTTGCCATAGGAGTCCACCAAGGCTCATGTACGATTAGCGTATCAAGAGTTCTTAAAGCTTTGATAAGCTCATTTGTGTCCGGATGATGACCCAATACAGAAGCACCTACTACATACATAAGTTTGATTTTTGGATAGGTAATTTCTTTACCTTTAAACTTAACTGTTTTGCCTGGATTTAATATTGCTTCTGAAATTCTACTTGCAGGGATATTAGTATCAAGATTATTTTTACCTTGCGGTAAACCTACTGGTAATCTTACACCTGAAAATGCTTGTCCGCCACCTGAATAGTGCATTGAAAAACCAAATCCACCACCAGGTAAACCCACTTGACCTATCATAGAAGCTAAAACCATTAAAGTCCAATCAGCTTGTTCGCCATGGTGCGCTCTTTGCATAGCCCAGTTACCTGCTAAGAAAGTTCTATTTTTCACAAAAGTATCTGCTAATGCGGTAATAACTTTTTCTTCAACACCGGTAATATTTGCAGCCCAAGCTGGAGTTTTATCAATACCATCAGTTTTTCCAAGTAAATAAGGTAAGAATTTGTCAAAACCATCAGTATATTTTTCAATGAATTTTTTATCGTATTTTCCACTTTTATATAAATAATTCATCATACCAAGCATAAAAGCTACATCGGTATTTGGACGAATTTTAATCCACTGGGCATTTAAAATTTCTGCTGTTTGAGTGTATTGAGGATCAATAGTAATAAATTTGATATTTGATTTGCTGTATTTTTTATAATACTCATCATTACCACGATTTGCAACTTTAAAGTCAATTTGATTACATTTATAAAGATCAGCTCCCCATAAAACATAAACTTGGGTATTTTCTAAAATAACCTCATGAGAAGTTTGTAAAGAATAAACTTCTAAATCCCCTACTATACTAGCATTAACCTTACCAGCAGCTCCATTACTATACTCTCCATCAGTGCCGATGTGACCACCTAAAGCTGTATTAAAAAATCTTCCTGCTACTGAGTTACAATTGTGCAATAAACCTACATGCCCCCAAGCACCATAACTTGCATTAAATAAATTTTCAATAGGAGTTTCTTTTAATTTTTGCAATACAAGCTCTAAAGCTTTTTCCCAGCTTACTCTTACAAAAGGCTCTTTACCTCTTAATTTAGGTCTTTTTTTACCTTCTAAAAAACTTTTTCTAACACAAGGATACTTTACCCTAGTATCTGAATAAGTTCTATCAATGATAGCATCAGTGATAATAGAAGGATGTTTGTCAGATTGTTGTGGTGTAACTTTTACAAGTTTTCCCTCTGAATTTACTTCAGCCCAAAAAGCACCAAAGTGAGTAGCGTGAGGAATTTTTTTAGTATCATAAAATTTAGTTCCCTCGCTTGCAGCTATTAAAGGATTAACCGAAGCAATCGCTGAAGTAGCAGCAAGTCCTTTTAGAAATTTTCTTCTTGTTAAACTCATAAGACATCCTTTCTTAACAAAATAAAGTCAATATATATTATAGCATTTGTATTTGATTTAAAGCTAAATTTTAATACTCCAAAAAAAGTCAATCCACTCTTTAGCTTCTTTTATATAAAACTCAGGGATTAATAATGCTGAAGGTTTATAAAAAACACTTGCTACTTTGAGTTCTAAATGAGGATATTTTTCCATTAAAACTCTTTTGATTTCTATCATAGTTTCACCACTATCTATAATATCATCTATCAAAAGAACTTTTTTATATGAACTAAGATCAGGGATATTAAAAATTTTAATCGTATCTAACTTTTGGGTATCTTCATAATGAATGGAATTTAAAGAAAATAAGTTTCTATTACCCATACCTTCTGCTAAAAAATGACCCAAAGTCATACCACCTCTTGCAATGGCAAGTAACACATCAGGATTAAATTCTTCCTTAATTTTGCGTGTAAAAGGGATAATTTCTTTTTGAAATTCTTCATAAGCATAATAATACATAATCACTTCCTATAAAAATTGTAATAAAAATACTAGCAATGAAATCGCACTTAATACAATAATACCAAGATTAATTTTATCAAATTCTTTTTGCATGATACGCATAAATAAATACGCAATAAATCCAAAAGCAAAACCTGTAGTAATAGAGTAAGTCAGTGGCATCATGATGATAATAAAAAACGCACTTACTGCTATAGCTTTATCTTTAAAATTAATATTTGCAACTTCCATAAACATTAAAACACCAACAAGCACCAAAATAGGATAAATAGAATTTGCAGGAATGGCTTTAAATACTGGCAGTAAAAATAAAGTAAAAACAAAACATATAGCAGTAACTAAAGCTGTAAGTCCTGTCCTACCTCCTGCTTCTACCCCTGCTGAGCTTTCCACAAAAGCAGTTACAGTAGAAGTTCCAACAACCGCCCCCATAGCCGAACTTGCCGCATCAGCGCCCAAGGTTTTACCTAATTTTTTCTCACCTTGCTTTGGATCATCAAAGATTTTTCCTCTTGAGCCTACACCTGTGATTGTACCCACACTATCAAAAAGCTGAGTAACAAAAAAAGTAAGTACTATAGGAATCATGCTAAGCTCTAAAGCTCCTTTAATATCAAGCTTACCAAATATAGTACTTAAACCATTATCTCCACTAATAACTGGTAAAGATAAAAGTTGCTCAGGAAATTTAGCTCCATCAATACCAAAAATCCAAGCACACAAAGCACTTACAAAAACAGCTAAAATAAACGCAGCTTTAATCCTCCAAGCCCAAAAAACAAAAACCAAAAACAAGCCAAACAATCCAAAAAGCACTTTAGTGCTTGAAAAATCGCCCAAACCTACTAAGGTTGCTTCGCTTTTGGTGATAATCCCCATTTGCACAAGTCCCATAAAGGCTATAAAGGTTCCAATACCTGCTGATATGGCTTTTCTTAAATCATTTGGTATGCTTTTTATCACCCAAATTCTAAAATTAGTAAAAGATAATAAAGTAAAAACAATACCCGATAAAAACACAGCTCCCAAAGCACTTTGCCAAGGAATTTGATAGGTATTACACACACTAAAAGTAAAATACGCATTTAGCCCCATACCCACACTCATAGCCACAGGAGTATTAGAGAAAAAAGCACTAAAAGTAGTAGCTATAATAGTTACTAAAGCAGTTGCGACAATTAAAGCTTCTAGTGGCATACCTGAATTACTCATAATATTTGCATTAACCGGTATAATATAAATCATTGCTAAAAAAGTAGCAATACCTGCATAAATTTCAGTTTTTACATCACTATTATGTTCTTTAAGTTTAAAAAAATCCATTTTTATCCTTAATAAGTTTTTAATTCATTATACAAACTATCTCGTTCTATTGCTATATAGCCTGAGCTTTGAATCATTTCTATAAAAGTTTTTAAACTCAAGCCATTTGAACTTTTTGCGCCACCTGCACTTTGTATGCTTTCTTTTTCTATAGTACCATCTAAATCATTTGCACCAAAATCTTGAGCTACCATAGCTAAATTTATACCCATAGTTGCCCAATAAGCTTTAATATTTTTAATATTATCAAGCACTATCCTTGCTATAGCTAAGGTTTTTAAAATTTCTACCGAGCCAAGCGGTTTTTTACCTGTAATAAAACTATTATCTTGTTGCCAAACCAAAGGAATAAAAGCATTAAAACCACCAGTTTGATCTTGAAGATTTCTCAATCTTATCATATGATTAATTCTATTTTCTCTACTTTCTATATGCCCAAAAAGCATTGTGGCGTTACTTTGTCTGCCTTTTTCATGCCAAAGTTTATGAATTTTTAACCAATTTTCACTACTTACTTTACCATGACAAATTTTTTTTCTAACTTCCTCATCAAAAATTTCAGCCCCGCCACCTGGCATAGAATCAACGCCATATTCAAGCATTTTTTCTATCACTTCTTCATAGCTCATATTAAAAGCCCTGCTTAAAAAATCAATCTCAGCAGCAGTTAAGGCTTTAATATGTAAAAATGGATATTTTTCTTTAATCATTTTAAAAATTTCCAAATACCACTGCCATGAAGTGTTTTTATTATGTGCTGAAACGATATGAATTTCTTTTGTATCTCTTAAAACTGTTTCATCAACTATTTTCATTATCTCTTCGTGCGACATAGTATAAGGATTAGGATTTTTCCTGTGTGCTGAAAAAGCACAAAATTTACAAGTATCTGCACATATATTTGTAGGATTAATATGGCGATTGATATTAAAATAAACCTTTTTACCATGCAAATTAGTTCGAATTCTTTGTGCGTATTTGCCTAAAGTAAAAAGCTCTAAATCCCAAAGCTTGTTAGCTTCTTCTTCATTTAATCTTTCTTGATTTTCTAGTTTTTCTATAATTGTTTGCATGTTCTTACCATTTTTTAAATTTAAATTACAATTATAATTTTAACTTACTTAAAATTTAATACAAAGTATTTTTGGTATGATACTAGTAAAATTAAATAAGGATTATTATCAAGTTATGGATATACAAAAAATTCAAAAATTAAAAAATTCTTTAAAAGATTATGAAGCTTATTGCTCTAGACTTTTTTTAAAACAAGGCTCGTTTAGTTTTTACCATTCTAAAGAAATTGATCGTTTTATAGAAGATGTTTACGAGCTTGTTTTGAATGATTTTTTTGATGATTATTTTCCGCATAATGATAAATTCCCTTTTTGTATTATCGCTATTAAACAATATGCTAAAATGAATTTAAGTATAAAAGAAAATGTTGATTTATTACTTATTTATAAAGATATAAAAGCTTATAATATCAAGCCTTTAATAAAAGCATTTATTACTTCATTAAATGATATTAATTTAAATATCAATTATCAAATTTGTGAAATAAATGGACTTTATAATATAGCTAAAAATGAACTAAAACAAAATATTTTACAATATCGTTATATTTGTGGATCTAAAATTTTATTCAAACAAATCAAAGAAAAAATTTCTCAAGCTCAAGATGAATTAAAAGAAGAATTTGCTTTAAAAATCTTACAAGAATTTAACCCTTATCATCAACCTTTAATCAAGCAAGAATTTGATATTAATAAAAATTTTGGTGGTTTAGATGAGCAGCTTGATATAGAAAATTTAAGTATATTATTTAAAGATTCTCCTAAAAATTATATGCTTAATTTTATCAACGAAAAAGAATTAAGCGAATTTAAACTTGCAAGTGATTTTTTATTTTCACTTAAATGTGCAATGAATCTTTTAGAAGGTAAAAACACTAATTTATTTTTAATACAAAATTCACAAGAACTTGCTAACTTAATGCAAAAAAAAGAAAAGAAAAATTTAGATCTTAAATCCATACTTATTCAAAAAGCTATGCAATGTATGCAAACTTGTGGAATTTATACGCAATTTTTAGCAAGGTGCATCCAAGAAAAACACTATAAAGATAATGAACTTTATGAAACACAAGATAGCTTTTTTACTTATTCTAACAAAAGTGAAAACCTAAACTTGATATTAAATCAACTTTTAAAATTAGATGATAAAGATTATAATTTTGATATCAAACTCATTTTTGCATTAAAAAGAGCAGAAAACAAAGATGAAAATTTAGAATTATTCAAGAAAATTTTAGAAAGAAAGCATTCTTTTGCTCTTTTAAAACTTCTTGCTGATGCTAATATTTTAAAAGATTTTTGCAAACCTCTTACTCAAAGCAAATTCTTACTTGAAGAAGAAGGTGTTTATAGCGCATTAGATAGAGCATTACTTTGCTTAAAATACTTTGAAGAAAAAGATTATAGCTTTGATGAAAATACACTTTTAATAATAAAACTCACCATACTTTTAAGTGCTATTCATGAAGAAAATGAAATTTCTTTAGCAAATATTTACAGAGCTTATGTAGGAAAATTCCAAGTTGATAATGAGCTTTTAGATTTTGGCTTAAGATTATATAAAAATTTTAATGCTTTTAAAGACATTATAGAAAAAGAAGATATTTATAATTCTACTATTGTTTTAAATTTTATTTCCAAATTAAATGATATAAATACCTTAAAAACCTTACATCTTTTATCTTTTTGCAATGCTAAGGCTTTGGGTATAGAAAATCATTTTTATTATAAAAGTTTAGAAAGATTATTTCAAAATGCATTAGAAGGCTTTGAGGATGAGAATTTAATTGATGAGAGCCAAAGAAGAGTAAAAAAAGAACAAACCCTAAAAAGAAGTAAGGCTTTTTTAGATCTTGATGAACAAACTCAAAATAATATTACTCATATTAAATCCAATTTATTTTTTATAAAAAATAGTTTTGAAAAAATCATTAAAATAACGCAAATTACACAAAAAGAAAATTTTACTTTTTGGCTTGATAATCAAGATAATTTTACCCTAGAGCTTATAATGAATAGAAAAAACAATCTTGAAAATATACTCAATACTTTAAGTTCTTTAAATTTAATCTTTATGAGTTTCTTTGAATTATTTGATGAAAAAGTTTATTTGAAATTTGAATATTCAGATATAGTAAGCGATACTCAAAAACAAAGTTTAGAAAATTTACTAAATTCTAAATTACATTTAAAAGTACAAAAAAAGGCAAAAAAACCAAACATTAAAAAAGATGAATTAAAATTAGATATGAATTATTCCAAAAGCTATGCCAAAATAACCTTAAACACAAAAGATCAAAAAGGTTTAATGGCTTATGTGATGGATGTGCTTGCAAGATATGATATTATCTTAAGCGCAGCAAAAATTCAAACCATAAAAGAAAGAACGCGAAATGTTTTGATTTTGCATAAAAATGAAAGCTTGCAAGATCATAAAGATCAAATTCTTAAATCACTAATAAGCGAGTAAAAGATGTGTGGAATAGTAGGATATATAGGGACCAAAGAAAAGAAAAAAATCATATTAGAAGGCTTAAAAGAGCTTGAGTATAGAGGTTATGATAGCGCTGGCATAGCAGTAATGAAAGATGGAGAGTTAGACTTTTTTAAAGCGGTTGGAAAATTAGAAAATTTAGCCAATAAAACTGCTAATTTTAATAGTGATGGCTTTGGACTTGCTATAGGCCATACGCGTTGGGCAACTCATGGAAAACCAACTGAAATAAATGCTCATCCACATTTAGGACAATACTCTTGCGTAATACATAATGGAATCATAGAAAATTACCAAGAATTAAAAACAAAACTCACACAAGAAGGTGTTAATTTTCTAAGTCAAACTGACACTGAAGTTATTGTACATTTATTTGAATACTATGCAAGTAATTTAGAACCATTTGAAGCTTTCAAAAAGACTATAGCTGAATTAAAAGGTGCTTTTGCAATCTTGCTTGTAAGTAAAAAAGATCCGAATACAATTTATTTTGCTAAAAATGCTGTGCCACTCATCATCGGAAAAAATGGCGATGAAAATGAATATTATTTTGCATCAAGTGATGCACCTTTAGTTTCTTTAGTGGATAAAGTAGCTTATCTTGAAGATGGGGATTATGGATATGTGAATTTAAACGAATGCAAAATTTGCCATGATCAAGCTTGCATACAACCTGCTTTTGTAGCTTTAAGTCAAGATAAAAGTTATGCTCAAAAAGATGGTTATAGATTTTTTATGGAAAAAGAAATTTATGAGCAAAGTAGAGTTTTAGGCGAAGTTTTAATGGGACGCTTACAAGGTGAGCAGATTGTTTTTGAAGATATAGATGAAACTCTTTTGCAAAACATAGATGAAATAACACTTTGTGCTTGTGGCACAAGCTATCATGCAGCATTAAGTGGGGCTTATTTGCTTGAAAGACTTGCAAAGATTAAAACTAAAGTTGAAGTAGCAAGTGAATTTAGATACAGAGAAGCCATTATAGGCAAAAATACTCTTTTTATAGTAATCTCTCAAAGCGGTGAAACGGCTGATACACTTGAAGCTTTAAAAATAGCAAAAGCACAAGGAGTTAAAACTTTAGCAATATGTAATGTGGATAATTCTAATATCGTGCGTTTAGCTGATATATCATTACTTACTAGAGCGGGCATTGAAAAAGGTGTGGCTTCAACTAAAGCTTTTGCCACTCAAGTAGCAACTTTATGGATGCTTGCAATCTATCTTGCACAAAAAGCAAATTTAGATATGAGTAAAGAAATCAAAGCTCTAAGAAGCTTGCCAAGTATAGTTAAAGTTGAACAAAACTTGCATGAAAAAGTACACAGAATTTCAAAAAGATACCTGCATGGCCACGGCTTTTTCTTTATAGGAAGAGATGTATTTTATCCATTAGCTTTAGAAGGGGCTTTAAAATTAAAAGAAATTTCATACTTACATGCTGAAGGCTATCCAGCAGGTGAAATGAAACATGGGCCTATTGCTCTAGCAGATAGCGAGCTTTTTACCGTTGCACTAATGCCGCAAAATTGTCTTTATGAAAAAACCAAATCAAATGTAGAAGAATTAGCTGCAAGGGATTCTACCCTACTTGCTATTTCTCCACTTGATTTTGATTTAAGCGATGATTTTATAAGAACTTCAAAACAAGAACACTATATGTGTGAATTTTTTGAAATGATGGTGATCTTACAGCTTCTTGCTTTAGAAGTTTCTATAAGACTTGGTAATGATGTAGATATGCCAAGAAATTTAGCAAAAAGTGTTACCGTAGAATAAATATTTTGTGTAGTTTTGAAAAAACTACACTTTTTTAAAAAATTTTATAAATACTTCTTAAATTATAAGCAAACTTTAGGGTTTATTTGGTTTAAATATCATATCTTATTTTATTACAAGGAAAAGCCATGGAATATAGAATCGAACACGATACTATGGGAGAGATTAAAGTTCCTAATGATAAATATTGGGGTGCACAAACTGAAAGAAGTTTTGAAAATTTTAAAATTGGTTGTGAAAAAATGCCAAAAGTTTTAATTTATGCTTTTGCAAATCTTAAAAAATCTTTGGCTTTAGTTAATAACAAACTTGGCAAATTAGACGATGCTAAAAAAGATGCTATTGTGCAAGCTTGCGATGAAATCGTAGCAGGAAAATTTGACGATAATTTCCCACTAGCAATATGGCAAACAGGTTCAGGCACTCAAAGTAATATGAATATGAACGAAGTTATAGCAAATCGTGCTACTGAAATTATGGGTGGTGATTTTAGAAAAGAAAAACTTGTTCATCCTAATGATCATGTAAATATGAGCCAAAGCTCAAACGATACCTTTCCAACTGCTATGAGCATAGTTTCAGTAGAACAAGTAGAAAAAAAACTTATCCCTGCTTTAGATGAGCTTATTGCGACTTTTGAAAAGAAAGTAAAAGAATTTGAAGGGATTATTAAAATAGGAAGAACTCACCTTCAAGATGCTACACCACTTACCCTAGCTCAAGAATTTAGTGGATACCTTTCTATGTTACTTCACTCAAAAGAGCAAATCATCGCTTCTTTACCTACATTAAGAGAGCTTGCAATAGGTGGGACAGCTGTTGGCACAGGATTAAATGCTCATCCAGAACTTAGTGAAAAAGTAAGCGAGGAATTAAGCAAGCTTTTAGGTACTAAATTTGTTTCAAGTCCAAATAAATTCCATGCACTAACAAGCCATGATGCAATTAATTTTACTCATGGAGCTATGAAAGGCTTAGCTGCAAATTTAATGAAAATAGCAAATGATATTAGATGGTTAGCAAGTGGTCCTAGATGTGGTCTTGGAGAGTTAAACATACCTGAAAACGAACCAGGAAGTTCTATCATGCCAGGTAAGGTTAATCCTACTCAATGTGAGGCTTTAACTATGGTTGCAGTGCAAGTTATGGGAAATGATGCAGCTATTGGTTTTGCAGCAAGCCAAGGAAATTTCGAGCTTAATGTTTTTAAACCTGTGATTATTTATAATTTTTTACAAAGCCTTGATTTATTAGCTGATGCTATGCATTCATTTAATATCCATTGTGCTATTGGTATAGAACCAAATAAAGAAAAAATAGATCATAATTTACATAATTCTTTAATGCTAGTGACTGCATTAAACCCACACATTGGCTATGAAAATGCAGCTAAAGTAGCAAAAAATGCTCACAAAAAAGGTATTTCCTTAAAAGAAAGTGCTATGGAACTTGGTTTGGTAAGCGAAGAAGACTTTGCTAAATTTGTAGATCCTACAAAAATGATAGGACCAAAAAAATAATCAAAAGACTAGGAATATCCTAGTCTTTTCTTAAGAGTTAATATGATTTATGAAAATGATTTTTTATTTATAGAAAAAGAAAATTCTCAAATTCCTTGGGTGAAAATTTTTACTAAAGAAAATTACAGAGAATTAAGTGATTGTCCAGCCTTTTTACAAAATATGCTTTTTCAATATGTTTTAGCTTGTGAATTAAGCCTTAGAGAGTACTATAACCCAGAAAAAATCAACATAGCTTCCTTTGCAAACTATGTACCAAGAGTGCATTTTCATGTTATGGCACGTTTTAAAGAAGATGGGTTTTTTCCTGAATGCATGTGGGGAAAACAGCAAAGAGAAATTAAGGATTTAAATTTACCTGACTTTGAAGGATTTATATCAATTTTACTTAACAAAATAAAAAATATTCATGTTTAAAAAATTTATTAATTCTAGCTATCTAGCTTTATTGAATCATCCACTTGGAGTTATTTTTTATTTATGTTTTTGGTTTTTTGTAGCATTTTTTTATGATTCATACCAAACTAGTATTTTTTTACTTTTAACCCTATTTATAATTTTTTGTGAAACATTCACTGAATCAAAAAGCAATTTAATACAAAATTATAAAAGTTTGAAAAATTTATGGGTTGGATTTTTTGGACTAATTTTTTATATATTTTTAAATTTTATTTTTAAAGATGGCATAGAAAATTATTTAATATTTTTTACTAATAATTCTTTGTATATTTCCTTAACAACAGCTCTTATAGCTTTAGTATGTGCAAGAAAATTATATAATTTTAATTATTTTCATCATTTTTTAGCTGCCATTTCTTTTAGTATAAGCTTTTGGTTCATTTTTGGTATATTTTTGGCTATATTTTATGGTTCATTTGATTTTTTATTTGATATTTCTTCAAGCATGTTAGATTCTTGTGTTTTATCATTATGGCTTTGTAGTGCTGGAATTTTTTCTTTATTTTTACTTGGCAATTTTACTTCATACAATTTTCATAAAATTTTTGTTTTTATACTAAATACTTTTAGTATTTTATATATAATCATGCTTTTTACCTATGGTTTAGGAGCATTATTTAATCTTTTAGAAAATCTTAGTATAGTTCATTTATGTCTTTGGTTTGGTAGTTTTTTATTAATTAATCTTTGGATAAATTTATCTTTTTATAAAATCAAAAAATCATTACTTTATGCCTTTTTTATTGTGGTACTATCACTAAATATTTTCGTATTTTATGCTATTATAATTAGAATTACACAATATGGCTTTACGCCAGAACGCTTAGCAGTATTAGCTTTAAATTTATGGCTTTTGATTGCAAATTATCTAAGCGTGTTTAAACAAAAAATAGCATTAAAATTTTCTTTTTATCTACTTGCACTTATGGCGCTATTTTTAGGATTTTTTGCAAATTACATAAGCTTCTCTTCACAAAAATATCAATTGCAAAAATTAGAAATCTCTATACATTCTTTAAATCTTGACTATATTCAAAGCAGGCAATATTATAATCAAATTAAAAGTATCAAAAACACCTTGCATAATCTTAATAAAAATTATAACAACAATTATAGTTTTGATGATTTTTTAAAAACTTATAATTTAACTCATTTAAAACCACAAAAGATAGAATTTCACAATATGTCCAAAAAATTTCATCCAAAATACTCCAAATTAAAAGAAAATTACGATGAAGTATTATTTGATTTTGTTGCTAATTCAAGCGACTTTAAATATTTTATGAAGATTGATGATAATACCTTATATTTTTTACTTCAGGAAAAAGAACTTTTAAAGCTTGAAAATTTTGACAAAATCTTAAAAAATTATCAGAAAAATTCACAATTAAGCTACAAACTTAGCAATAACTCGTCTTTGATTTTTATCCCTTTGGAGTTTGACATTAATATAAAAGGTCAAATAACTTTTTTTAAAACTCATATTTTCATTAAAAACACCAAATAGACTTTATTTATGCAAATTTTCAAATCTGCACAAATAATAAATCATACAAAGCTTAATTCCAAATTTGCCACCATTTTTTATTTTGCTGTTTTAATTTTTGCATTAAAATATTTTGATTTTTTAATGCAAATTCATTTTCTTCATCAAGCTTTAATAATTCTTTAGTACACTCTAAAGCTTGCTTGTATTCTTTTAGCTCTTCTAAACACTGAATTTTTCCCACCAAAGCATCAGTATTTTCTTTTGTTATCTTTAAGCAATCTTCATAACATTGCAATGCATCATGAAAATCACCTAAATTTCTTAAACACTCTGCCTTATAATAATGTGTCCAATTTTGACTTTCATCTAAATTTAAAGCCATATTAAGATATTTTATAGCTTCTTTAAAATCTTGCGAATACACTTTAACTGCACCCATAAAATGATAACACTCATATGATTTTGGTTCAAGCTCACTTGCTTTTTTTGCCGCTTCAAAGCTTTCATCATATTTTCCTAAAAAGCTTAAAATTTGTGCTTTTTCTATCCAATACTCCCCAATATCATCAATTATTTTTAAGCATTCATTGATATCTTTTAAGGCTTCATTATATTTTTCAAGATTTCTTTTACATTTTGCTCTATGAAAATATGATTCATCATCTTCTTCATTACTTAAAATCACACTATCGTAACATTTTATAGCTTCTTCAAACATATAAAGATCTTCATAACAAAGCCCCTTATAATACTTTGCTCCATTATGGTTTTTATCAATTTTTAAAGCCTTATTTAAATCTTCTATAGCTTCTTCTTCTAAGCTTAAATTATATTTAGCAATTCCTCGCCAAAAATAAAGTTTAAAATTATTTTTATCCACCTTATGCGCTGCATTACAATAAGCTATTAATTCTTCATAAGATTCAAGTTCTTTTGCACAATATGCTCTTTCAAATAATACATCTTTTAAATCAATATAATCTTTATATGTTTTTATAAGCTCATTGTATTCATCCATAGCTTCTTGAAATCTTTCAAGTTTACTTTTAATCCAAGCTCTTTGAGAAAGAGAATTAACATAATCTTGAATATTATTTTGCTTTTTATAGTATTTAACAGCTAATTCGCTATCTTCTAAAGCTTCCTCATATTTTTCAAGATCAGATTTTAAATAAGCCCTATTAAAAAACACATCAGGATATTCTTTTTGATATTTCAAAGCTTTTTCATAACTTATCAAAGCTTCATCATATTTATCTATTTCATATAAACTATTACCCAAATGATAAAAACCATAAGGAACTGCGTGTTCAAGTTCTGCTAATTCTGATGGAGTAAAATCATGCTTTCTTGCTCTTTCTTGATAATATTTAGCTGCTAAATCAAAATCTTCTATAGCCTCTTCAATCATTTTTAGATTAATTTTAGTATTACCTCTATTAATATATGCTTGAGCGTATTCTTCATAAAGCTCAATTGTTTTATCATAATACTTCAAAGCTTGTTCATAATCTTTTAAATCATACAAAACTCTAGCTAATGCAAAACATGGATATTGTAAATTTTCATCTAAATCGATTGATTTTTTAAAAGCATCTATTGATAATTCTATCTTTTCTAAGTCTTTATAAATATGTCCCAAAATCAAATATGCCATTGCATTTTCATTGTCTAGCCCAATAGATTTTAAACAATCTTGCAAAGCTCCTTCTAAATCATCAACTTTACGTTTATTATTAGCCCTTTTATAATACGCATCAGCAAAACTCTCATCTTGCTCAATCGTCTTAGTAAAAAATTCTATAGCTTTTTGATAATCTTCCAAATTCTCACAAGCTACACCTTGATAATAAAAAATCTGCGAGGATTCAAATCCTAAATCTTGAGACTTTTTAAAATCAATCAAAGCTTGTTTTGGATCAACACTAAGCAAAGTAATAGCTCTAGTATAATAAGCCATATAATATTCTGGAGCTAAATCAATACAAGTTTGTAAATCTTTTAAAGCTTTTGTGTGCTCATCTAAAAGTATATAAACTCTAGCCCTATTAAAATATGCTAAATAATATGCATTATCTAGCGCTATAGTTTTATTAAAAGCCAAAAGTGCTTCTTGTAATAAATCTAATTTAAAATTACATAAACCCAAAAGATTAAATAAAAATATATTACTAGGATCAAATTCTACAGCTATGGTTGCATCTTTAAGTGCTTCTTGAAATTTCAAACAATTAAATCTACAAAGCGCTCTATTATGGTAAGCTTCTAAAAGCAAACGATGTTTGTCCTCATCATCTATAAAAATCATTTTACCATCTTGAGCAAGCGTAACCTCGCCTTTGCAAAAAGCTATAAGTTCACTTAAAACCTCATCGCATTTTTCAAATTCTGAATTTTCAAAATATTCTTTAGCTAAATCTGATAATTCAGTGATTAGATTATCCAAATATTAATCCTAGTTTTGATTTTCTTTATTTAGACTTTTTAAAAATTCTTCTATATTATATTTTGCTCTATAAGTTTCACTCATTAAATGAATTAAAATATCACCTAAATCAAGTACAGTCCATTCTTCACTACTTTCTATATTTAAAAACTCTTCACCTTTGCTTTTAAGATTAGTTTTTAAATCATCAATCAAAGAAAGCGCATGTCTTTCCCCCATAGTAGTAGCAATCACTACAAATTTAACAAAATAATCTTTATCTTGCATATCAAAAGTTTCTATTAAATCTGCTTTTTTATCATCTAAAATCTGTACTATATTATTAATTCTTTCTTGCATTATTTTCCTTTTGTTAAATATTTTTAAATTTAGAATAATAAAGCTTAACTTCTTCTTTGATTTGCTCACAAACTTGCGATGTTTGCAAGGTTTCTCTTATAAAAGAAGAAGAGATATTTACTTTAGTATCTAAAGTTTTAAAATGTTTTGGTATAAAAATACCATCTCTTTTGGCTACAACAAATTCTACCAAATTTTGCAATCTTTCAAATTCATGCCATTTTTCAAGACTTTGTAAATGATCAGCTCCCAAAATAAGATAAAATTTAGAAATTTCATATTGCTTATGCAAAAAATCAACACTTTCTATACTAGGTACGGGTCTTTGTTTTTTTATTTCAAAATCACAAATTTCAACTTTTTCCAAACCTCCCCAAATCATCTCACACCATTTTAAGCGTCTTTGCTCATTTGCTGTAAATTCTTGCTTAAAGGGGCTAATAAAAGTTGGCATAATAATGAGTTTATCAAGCTCTAAATTTGCTAGTGCATTAAAGACTATAGCATTATGCCCTAAATGGGGTGGATCAAAACTACCACCAAAAAGTGCGATTTTCATTAAAATTTAACCTTTTTTTAGTAGAATTTTACCTACTTAATCATAAAAAGGAAATGAAAATGGCTGTAAAAGTTGCAATAAATGGTTTTGGACGCATTGGAAGATGTGTTGCAAGAATTATTATGAAGCGCGATGATATCGAACTTGTAGCGATTAATGATACTACTGATATAGAGCTTACTAAATATCTTTTTAAATATGACACTGTTCATGGGGTATACGATGGTAGTGTTGAAAATGATGGTGATGATTTAATAATTGATAATAAAAAAATAAAAGTTTTAAAAAGCAGAAATGTAGCGGATTTAGACTTTGCAAAATATGGTGCACAAATTGTTTTAGAGTGTACTGGTGCACACTTAACTATGGAAAAATGTCAAGGATTTTTAGATCATGGGGTGCAAAAAGTTATCATGAGTGCACCTGCAAAAGATAAAACTCCAACTTATGTTTTAGGAGTAAATGCTCACGAATATAAAGGCGAAAACATCATCTCAAATGCAAGTTGCACCACTAACTGCTTAGGTCCAATTTGTAGAGTTTTGCAAGATAATTTTGGCATAGAAAAAGGTTTAATGACAACCATTCATGCATATACAAACGGACAAAGCATTATTGATGCAAAAGCAAGAGATAAAAGAAGATCACGCGCTGCTGCGCAAAATATCATCCCTACTTCAACTGGTGCAGCAAAGGCTATGAAGCTTGTTATGCCTGAACTTGATGGAAAATTACATGGTCAAAGCATGCGTGTACCTGTGGCTGATGTATCAACTGTGGATTTAACTGCAACTTTAAAGAAAAAAGTAAGTAAAGAAGAAATCAACGAAGTCTTTAGAAAAGCAGCTGCTAGCAATTTAAAAGGTATATTATTGGTTGATGATGAAGAAAGAGTTTCAAGTGATTTTATAACTTGCTCTTATGGTGCGATTGTAGCAAGTGATTTAACTCAAGTTATTTGTGATGATTTTGTTAAAGTGGTTGCTTGGTATGATAATGAATGGGGGTATTCTTCTCGTTTGGTAGATATGGCAGTATTTGTAGCAAAGGCTTAAGATGAGTAGTATTTTATCGATTAAAGATATTGATCTTGTAAAGAAAAAAGTATTTATTAGATGTGATTTTAATGTTCCTCAAGATGAGTTTTTAAATATCACTGATGATCGTCGTATTCGCTCGGCTATCCCTACTATAAGATATTGTTTAGACAATGGCTGTGCAGTTATTTTAGCTTCACATTTAGGACGTCCAAAAGAAATAGCTTCAAAATACTCTTTAGAGCCGGTTGCAAAAAGACTTGCACGCTTAATGTCTAAAGAAGTCATTATGGCTAAAGATGTTATAGGTGAAGATGCAAAGAAAAAAGCTAGCGAATTAAAATCAAGTGAAATTTTGCTTTTAGAAAATTTACGTTTTGAAAAGGGTGAAACTAAGAATGATGAAAACTTAGCCAAAGAACTTGCTTCTATGGCTGATGTTTATATTAATGATGCTTTTGGGGTTTGCCATAGAGCCCATGCTAGTGTTGAAGCTATTACAAAATACTTTGATAATGCAAACAAAGGTGCGGGATTTTTACTCCAAAAAGAAATAGAATTTGCAAGCAATCTTATCAAACACCCTGCGCGTCCTTTTGTGGCTGTAGTAGGTGGTTCTAAAGTAAGTGGAAAATTGCAAGCTTTGACTAACTTACTTCCAAAAGTAGATAAGCTCATCATAGGTGGAGGTATGGCCTTTACTTTCTTAAAAGCTCAAGGTTATGATATAGGAAATTCACTTTTAGAAGAAGATTTAATTGAAGAAGCAAATAAAATCTTACTCAAAGGTAAAAATTTAGGAGTAAAAATTTATCTTCCTGTGGATGTTACAGCAGCACAAACTTGCTCTCAAGAAGCAGTAATGAAATACACTCCTGTGCAAGAAATTCCTGCAGGTTGGATGGGGCTTGATATAGGTCCTGCTAGTGTAAGATTATTTAAAGAAGCACTTTCTGATGCTCAAACTATATGGTGGAATGGACCTATGGGGGTTTTTGAAATCGATAAATTCTCAAAAGGCAGTATTAAAATGAGTCATTATATTAGCGAATCTCATGCAACAACTGTAATAGGTGGTGGTGATACTGCTGATGTCGTAGCAAGAGCAGGTGATGCTGATGAGATGACTTTCATTTCAACCGGTGGTGGAGCATCATTAGAACTTATAGAAGGAAAAGAACTTCCTGGTGTAAAACCTTTGACTATAAAGGATAATGAATGATTTTTGCAGCAAATTTAAAGTGTAATCATACAAGATCAAGCTTTGAACTTTACGCTCAAAAATTAAACCAAAACTTAAACAAAGAAGATGAAATTTTCATCTTCCCTCCTAGCATAGCTTTCTTAAAAGACAATTTTTCATTTCAACAAGGCGCGCAGAATTTCTACCCTTGCGAAAATGGAGCATATACTGGAGAAATAGGTAAAATTCATTTAGAAGAATTTAACATCAAAAGCGTTTTAATAGGCCATTCTGAAAGAAGAGCTTTAAAGGAAGATGAAAGCTTTTTAAAGGCTAAATTTGACTTTGCAAAAAATCTTGATTTTAATATCATTTATTGTATAGGCGAAAGTTTAGAAACTAAAAATGCCAACAAAAGCTTGGATTTTTTAAAAAAACAAATTGAAAATATTGATTTATCTTATAAAAAACTTATCATAGCTTATGAGCCTATTTATTCTATAGGCACAGGAGTTAGTGCTAATCTTGATGATATCAACACTATACTTAATTTCTTAAGAGAATTTACCAATGCTAAGCTTTTATATGGCGGAAGTGTTAATCAAAGCAATATTAAAGAAATTTGTGCTTTAAAAAATTGCGATGGAGTATTGATAGGTTCAGCTGCATTAAATGCAAATGATTTTTTAAATATGATACAAATAGCTAAAGGTTAAAAAATGTCTTTGGGCAATGAAGAATTAAAAAGCATATTAGAGCATAAAATCACTCTATTAGAAAACTCACACAAAGAAGAAAAAAATATCTCATTAGAGGCTGTAAATTCTATCATTAAAATTTTAGGCTTACCAAATGAATTTAGCCCTTTGGCGCATAGATATTTTCAACTTCACACCCCACCTAGTCTCATATGGCTTCATTTAAGTGAATGCACAGGGTGTAGCGAGAGCTTACTTAGAACTTCATTGCCAGATTTTTTGGATTTAATTTTTGATTTTATTTCCTTAGAGTATCATGAAACCTTTATGAGTGCTAGCGGACATCAAGCAGAATCACATTTAGAGGAAGTTTTAGAAAAAAAAGATTTTCTTTTAGCTGTTGAAGGTGGAGTTTGTGCTATAGATCCTTTTTATCTAACCATAGGAGCACATGGTGAAAATGGATATGAAATTTTACAAAAATGTGCTAAAAATGCTAAAACAATCTTTGCTATGGGAACTTGCTCAAGCTATGGAGGAATTCAAGCTGCACATCCAAATCCCACCAAAAGCATAGGAATTTCTAAAGTCTTAGAAGAAAAAGTAATCAATATACCAGGTTGTCCCCCAAGTGATGTAAATATCATCGCAGCACTTTGTTTTTATATATTATTTGAGCAAGATATGGCTTTAGATGAGCAAAATAGACCTTTAGCCTTTTATGGTAAATGCTTACATGATTTATGCGAAAGAAAAGCTAAATTTGAAGCAGGAAATTTTGCTCAAAGTTTTGATGATGAAAATATTAAACAAGGTTATTGTCTTTTTAAAGTAGGTTGCAAAGGACCTTATGCTTATAATAATTGCCCTAAGGTTAAATTTAACTCCAAAACCTCTTGGCCAGTAGCTGCAGGACATGGATGCATTGCTTGTAGTGAAGAAAATTTTTGGGATGATTTTGGTTTTTATGAAAAACCTATGAGTAATGAATTTGCTTATAATGATTTTTCTATTATATTAGATGATAAAATAGTCCATAATAGTTCTATCAATGAGCTTAATTCAAATAATATTTTACTAGATTTAGAAAGTGATACTAGTGGGATTTTTTATCTAAATGATATAAAGATTAATTTTTTAGATTTTAGTTTTGAAGCTAATCCTAAAGTTTTTTTAAATAATTTTGCAAAAACCAAAATGACTATGACTTTAGTGCAAAATTACCAAGAGCAATTTAAAACATATTATGATTTTATACAAGAAAATTACGATGATGAAAGCAAAACTAGCAATAATATCTTAGACTTATTTTATTTTATATATCCATTTATTAGTGGAAAAAAATTAAATCATTTAGATGAGTTTTTAGATCTTGCTTTAGCTTATAAGTTTAAACATCCTAGCAAATTTGATTTTAAAATCACAATTAATGAACAAGCAAAACTTGATGTTTCTAAATCAATGCGCATGCCTTTAATTTATATTCTAGGCGGCTTAGATAGAGAAGGTATTGCTTTTGGATTGATTTTTTCTTTAAAAGAACATTTAAAACAAGCTCTAAAAGCATGCAAAAAGACACATAACAAAGAGCAAATTTTAATATGTGCAAAAAACGAAAAATTATTAAAATTATTTTGGGATTTAACGAGCATTTAAAGACTTAATGCTAAAATATTTATCTCCCTAAATATTTGAAATTTGCAAAGTGCAAAACTTTGCAAATTTATTCAAGATTTGGTTATTTTGACGATATAACCTTATCTTTACTTGAAAGGAAAAGCTATGCAAATTTCTAGCTACAATTCTCAAAATTTTTCTATGGATATTAAAACAAAAAATGGCAATCATCTTTCTTTTTCTATGTATGATAAAAAAGAAGCAAAATTAGATAAAGATGGAAATTCAGCATCTTTGAGTTTAAGAAATCAATTTGGTTTTTCATTTTCATATAGTGGAACTAAACTTTCACAAGAAGAAATTGAAGAAATAAAAGAAGCAGTAGCCAAAGTACAACCTCAAATCGATGAGTTTATGAAAAACTCAAGAGTAGGAACCTTAAAACCAAAAGAGCTCATTACCACTGCAATGAAAATTGGCGATGCCTTACCTGAACCAAAAAATGAAGAACATAAAAAGGCTACTTTACATGAGTTATTTAATACCATGGATAAGAGTTTAAACAAAGAAATGAATAAAACTGATCTTGAAGATATTAAAAAGCAAATCTTCCAAGATAGCACTAAATTACTAGAAGAAATTTGGGAACAATACAACAAACAAAAAGAACAAAAAGAAGAAGACAATAAAGAATTTGGATTTTATGCTTAAAAAAGGAAATAACATGGAAGTAAAAGATATTTTAAAAAGCATGCTAGAACTCCAGCAAAAACTAAATGATGATACCAATGGTATAGGATGGGAAAATGGCTATACGAAAGAAGGTAAATTGATTAGTTTTAGAAGATGTATTTATATGGAGTGTGCTGAGCTTATTGATTCTTTTGCTTGGAAACATTGGAAAAGCATACACACTCCTGCAAACTGGGACAATGTGCGCATTGAAATAGTGGATATATGGCATTTTATTTTAAGTTTGATTTTAGAAGAATACAAAGAAAAACAAATAGATGATAAAAATTTCATAGCAGAGGAAGTTTCTTCTGTAACTTTTTTTGATGACTTTTGCAAAGAAACTTCTAATCCCAATGAAGCAGATATCTATGGAATTTTAAATGATATTGAGCTTATTATCCACAAATGCAGTGGTTTTGATTATGATTTAGGTGAACTTTTGAGTGCATATTTTGTTTTAGCTAGAAAATGTGGTTTAAATTTCTTTGAGCTTTATAAAACCTATATTGGAAAAAATATATTAAATCAATTCAGACAAGAAAACGGCTACAAAGAAGGCACTTATAAAAAAACTTGGAATGGCACAGAAGATAACGAAGTTTTAAATCAAATTTTAAAAGAAACACTAGATTATAAAGAAATCTATCAAAAACTTCAAGATGCTTATAAGCAAATTAAATGAATATACTATACCTAAGCTTGCAAGATTTTCTTAGCAAGCCTTTTTTAAAATTCTCAACTTTGCCTTTTTTAATCAGCTTGGTTATTTTTGCCCTGCTAGTATATTATAGTTATGATGTATTTTTTTCTTATATTGAAGATGTGGTTAGTGGCTCTTTTATGGCTTGGTTTTTTAGTTTTTCTATAGTGCAATTTTCACTTGCATTTTTAAGCGCTATAGGAGGATTTTTTATAGTAGTATTTGCCTCTGTATTTTTTACTATGTTTATAATTTCTTTTTTAACTCCTTATATAGTCAAAAAAATCAACCAAAAATACTACAACCATTTCATACAAAGAGAAGTAAATTCTTTAGAAATTTTACTTAAAACATTCAAATTTTTACTCATCTCATGCGTATTATTTGTAGTAGCTACTTTTTTGTTAATTATACCTTTTGTTAGCATTGTGATTTATTATGGAGTATTTTATTATTTATTTCACAAACTTTTATTACTTGATGTATTAAGCAATGTCTTAGATAAAAACAATTTTGATGATTTTTATAAAAATTCATCACCATTATATTTTAAAATTATCACCTTAGTCTTTTTTGCTTTATCAAGCATACCTTTACTTGGTTTATTTTTACAAGTATTTTATATAATCTTCTTAACCCACTTAAGTTATCAAAAAATTTTAAAACTTAAAGCCAATAATAATGGACGAAAGAATTAAAAAATTTATCCATTCACAAAAACTTTTAAATTTAAGTATGCTTGATGAGGATGGTGGAGTATATTGCGCAAGCTGTTATTATGCTTTTGATGATAAAAATTTAGCTTTAATTTTTGCTAGCGAAGAACATACTAAACATATTCAACTTGCCTATAAATCCCCTAAAGTAGCAGTTAATATAGCGCTAGATACAGATGTTATTAATCTTATTAAAGGAGTGCAGATCAAAGCTCTTTTTCAAAAAGCCACCAAAGAGCAAGAAAGAATATACTATAAAAAATTTCCCTTTGCAAAACTTGCACAAGCTTGTATTTTCGCTTTAAATATACAATGGACAAAATACACTGATAATAAAATTTTACTTTCCAAAAAATTAGAATTTTCTCTTTAAAATACTTTTAAAATATATTGTATTTTTAATAAAACCTAATATTATTTATAAATTTTTAAATATTTTTTTAATAAAATCATATAATTTACCATAGTAGTAAAACTTTAAATTTTTAACTTTTCAAGGAGAAAAAAATGTTCTCATCTACCAAAAAATATTTACTAGGTAATTTTTCCAACAAAATTGCCTTTTTGGTTTGTATTTTTGTTATAGTTTTATTATGTGTTTTAGGTGTTTTTAATTATATTAAATCAAAATCTAATAGCCATACTTTGTTAGTTCAATTTCAACAAAAAGTTGCTTTTGATGTAAGCAAAAGATTTGATTTATATGCAAGTGATAGACGTAATATAATTAATTCTTTAACAAAATATATCAAAGAAAATAAGCATAATCTTAATTCAAAACAATACACTAGCTTGTTAAAATCCATAGGAGATTCTTTAGGTTTTGACTTAACTTATGTAGGATTTGAAGATGGCTCTATGTTTAGATCAAATGGCAACAACCAAACTCCAGAAAGTGGTTATGATCCTAGAACTAGAGGATGGTATAAAGAAGCCAAAGAAAAAAAAGAGTTAATTGTCACAGAACCATACATATCTTCTAGCATGAAAAAACCTACTATTTCTTATGCCAATCCTATTATAGAAAATGGTGAAGTTATAGGTGTAGTTGCTGCTGATTATGATTTAAAAAAATTCTCAGAAGAAGTTTTAGCTATAGGTAAAACACCTTATTCGCATGCTGCTGTTTTAGCCCATGATGGAACCTATCTTTTTCACACTGATCCTTCTAAAATTTTAACCTCAACCAATACAAGTAAAGATATTGTTGCATATTATCTTAAAACACCAGAAGGTGCAAATAGAAGTCTTTCAAAAGATATTTTTAAAATTCAAACAAAAGAAAATGAAACTAGAGCTTTAATTTGTAATGGTGGAATTAATCCAAAATATGTTATCTGTTCTATAGCTGATTATGATTTTTACAATGATGCAGCTAAACAAACACTAATGGAACAAATTATTATTTCCTTGATTGCTATTTTTTTTACTTTGATTTTTATTAGAATGATTATTTCTTACAATCTTAAACCAATTGCAATCATTTCATCAGGATTACATAATTTCTTTAATTATTTAAACCACAAAGATTCTCACTCTCATCCTATTAAGCTTAAAACTCAAGATGAATTTGGAAAAATGGCAGAAGAAATTAATGAAAACATTGAGATCATTAAAGAAGCTCTAAACAAAGATGCAAAAGCCATTGAAGAATCTGTCAATATTGCTAAAAAAATAGAAACAGGTGAGCTTGATTTGCATATTAGCTCTCATGCTAACAACCCTCAAATTCAAGAATTAATGAAAGTGTTAAATAGTATGCTTACAACTTTACAAAGAAAAATTGGCAGTAATTTAAACGAAATTTTAGCTGTATTTGATAGCTACAAACGCTTAGATTTCACAGCAACTATTAATGCACCAAAAGGCGATATTGAAAAGGCCATAAATTCTCTTGGAGATGAAATAAAAAACATGCTTACACAATCACTTCACCAAGGAGAATTACTCAACCAAAAGGCCGAAGCACTCAAACAAAGCATGCAAGAACTTACAAATGATGCTACACATCAAACCTCATCACTGCAAGAAAGCGCAAGAGCTTTAGAGCAAATGAACTCAGCTATGAGTGAAATTTCCATTAAAACACAAGATGTAGTAAAACAAAGCAATGATATCAAAAATGTAACTACAGTAATTTCAGATATTGCAGATCAAATTAACCTACTTGCATTAAATGCAGCTATTGAAGCAGCACGTGCTGGTGAACATGGACGTGGCTTTGCTGTTGTTGCTGATGAAGTTAGAAATCTAGCAGAAAGAACTCAAAAGTCTTTAGGTGAGATTGAAGCTAATACTAATATCTTAGCCCAGTCAATAAATGATATGGGTGAAGCCATAAAAGAAGAAGCAGATGATATTAGTCAAATCAATGAATCAGTAGCTACTATAGAAAAACTCACACAACAAAACTCTCAAACAGCTATGCAGACTAATACTATTGCAAATGAAGTAGATTCTTTAGCACAAGATATGCTAAGTGAAACTAAAAAAAGAAAATTTTAAACATAAAGATGCCTTTTAGGCATCTAATTTTTAAGAAAAAGAAGGTTTAATTTGCTCTAACCAAGCATCAATTCTACTTTCTGTTAAATCCTCATGATTATCATTATCTAATGCTAGTCCTACAAACTTATCACCTTCTACGGCTTCACTTGATTCAAAAGTATAACCACCCGTAGAAACAGCACCTACCAAATTTGCACCCGCTGCTTTTAAAGCTTGAGCAAGTTTTCCCATAGCACTGCAATATGTATCTGAATAGCTTTCACTATCTCCCATACCAAAAACAGCAACAGTTTTACCGCTAAGATTTAAAGCTGAAAAATCAAAACCATCCCAATCATCTTGAAAATCACCACTTCCCCAAGTAGAAGTTCCACAAATTAATTTATCATAAGAATTAATTTTCTCTGCATCAATATCTGCGATATTTAATACATCTGAAATTCCTAATTTTTGAGCGATCATGTTTGCCGCACCTTCGGTATTACCCATTGAACTACCATAAATTACTGCTATTGACATTTAACATCTCCTTAAAATTTGATTATTAATAGTATAGGGAACTAATTTTAGCAAAGTTTTATTATTTTCGCATAAAAAATGTCTTATTTCTTCATGTTGAGTGAAATTTTTATTTCTTGGATACACAATATAAAATCTTTCAAAAGAATTTTCTTTTATAAATTGCAAAGCAAGCTCTATATCTTTATCACTATCTTTACAAAATAAAGGCATGACTGCCATTTTTTCATTAATAATAATGATATTTTTATAAATCTTTACTTTGGATTTGGTATTGCTTTTGCAAATTTTATCATATACAAAAGCCTCAAAAGCAACTTGTAAAGGCAAAGTAAAACTAGGTGATAAGAACACATTTTGTATTAATTTCGCTAAAGTATATTTTGGCATCTTTGCTTCAAGTTGTATTTGATTTAAATTTCCTTCTTTATAAGCTTTGATGATTTTATGAGAATATGGACAAAATTGTTTTATTTTGCTAAATCTCAAAGTCCTTTCTGTGCTCATATTTTGAATTTTTAACTCAAAAATATTTCTTAAACAGTCAGCTTTTTTTGCATAGATATAAGGTATTTTTAGATCATCTTCAACTAAAGAATTATATAAATTTAAAAAAATATGATTAATACTTTTTTGTTCTAAATCTCTAAATATTTTAGGTATAAAATCCTCTTTTTCATTAAATCCAAACATACACTAAGCCTTCTTTGCGCACTCATAGGTTTGATCAAGTCCAAAAACCTTACAATATTCACAATACACACAACTCACACTGCGTTTAGCACAAACTAAAGGTATATTGCGTTTTTTTGCCTCTGTTTTGATTTTTTTCATAGTATTATGATTTAAAAAACTAGTAAGCATAACTATACATTCAGTATTTTGTGGAATGGGTTTTCTATTTACCCTATTTTCATTTCTAGCATCCCAATGCTCTATGCTTTTTGCACCTAGGTTTGTCAAAACTGCTTTTATTGGGGTTATTTCATCCGCTCCGATAACCAAAACTGACATTGAGTTTTCCTTTTTATAAAAATGATAATTGTTATTATAATTTATAAAAGATAAATTTTTACTGATACTCAATATCAATTTTTTAAATTATATATTATGAGTTTGTTCAAAGATATCTGTGTGTAAAATTTCTTCTAAAATCACTGTGGCATACGAGCCTTTTTGTAAGAAAAACTCCAAAGTAAAATGAGCTTTTTCTTCATCATAATAACCTTTGCAATCTTGCAAATAAGACCACATAAAGCGCCTTGAACCTTGCATTTTATTTTTAAACTCATATGCAAAAGAAAAAATCTCATCTTCTAATTTTTTAGCTAAACCTTCGTTTGTTTCATAAGCTTTAGAGCCTATTAAAAGACCCATCGCACTAATATCTTTTTGATTGAATCTTTCTACTTCACTTGATAAATCTTCACATATAAAACATTTACCAAAAGGATAATGTCCTAAAACTTCGCCCTTTAAAAGTTTAAAAAACTGCTTTTGATTTTTTAAACTTTTAATTCCATCTTTATCTAAATCATATATTTGTTTTATTTCTTTTTCACTAAAGTCATTAATAAAATGTGACAATTCCACCCTTTTGCTCAAATATCTATTAAAAAGCTCGCTTTGAAAGGCAGAAATTAAAAATTCTTGTATTTTTTTATTTTTTATTTTTTTGCCTTTTAAAATTTCTAGTCCTTGTGAAAAATTATCTTGAAATTTGCCAAAACGCTGATATCCAAAATAATTAGCAAAACCTTGTTCTTGGATATTTTTAAAAGCTTGTTCTATTTTTAAAGCATCTACTTTTGAAACTTTTTTTAATCTTATAAAAAATGAATTTCCTTTTAAATGCCCTATTCTAAGTTTATTATCATGATAAAAACTTTCTAAAATTTTCATCTTATCATGTTTAAAATTTTTTAGACTCTCTTCAAATTTTTTAGGCATAGAAATATATTGAAAAGTTAAACCTTGTTTATCTTTTAAACCACTATAACCAAAATCTCTCATTTTAACACCGCTTTGCTCACTTAAAATTCTCAAAGCCTCGCTAGTGCTTAGATCTTTTTTTTGTATATGTAAAATTAAATGTTCACCTTTACCACTAAATTCATACAAAGGCTTTTCTCTTACTACAAAATCATTACTATTTTTTGAAAAATACACATTTATCGGGCTGTGTTTTAAAGTATATAAGGGCTTAAAAATGATGTTCTCTTCCATAAAATTTATACCTTCCTGTTGTTGTTTTTGCAAAAATATTTAGTTTAATTCTGTGCTTTTTTGCCATATTTTGTATAAATGCTTTATGTTTTTTATCAAAAGCAAATAAAATTTCATATTCTTCTGCACTATTTAAGCTAAATTTATCTAATTTTTTAAAAAATTTTGCATTAAGTTGATTTTGAAACAATATTCTTGATAAGTCTTTATTTAAACCATCTGAAATATCCATACTTACTCTAACTTTTTTTGCTATATCATAAAAAAATTTTTGTCTCAAACTAGGTTTTATAAAACGATGTTTAGAATGCAATTTTCCACCGCGAAATAATATATTTAAACCTTTTAAACTCTCACCTAATTTCCCACTAAAAGCAAGCAAATCTCCTTTTTTCAAACCTTTTCTAAAAATAGCCCTTTTATTTACCTTAGAAATAATAGTTATGCTAATATTGATTTTATTATCCGCTATGGTATCTCCGCCTATAATTTGTACTCCAAATTCTTTTGCACTATCTAGCAAGCCTTTTTGCAAGGCTTTAACTTGTTTCATATCTAAACATTTTGGCAAAGAAAGTCCTAAAAGAGCGTATTTTGGTGTAGCATTCATAGCAATTGCATCAGAAATATTAACAAGCATAGCCTTTGCTCCAATTTGTTCTAAACTCATCCAAGAGCGCTTAAAATGCACGTCTTCACAAAATAAATCTTTAGAATAACAATATCCATCGATTATTGCCCCATCGTCTCCATTGATAGAATTAGCAAAGGCGTTGATAATAAATTTTTCTTTATCCATGTGAATATTTTATACAAAAAGCTTTTAATTTTATATAATAATCAAATTTTTATAAGTTTAAAATGTATATAATGAAAAATAATACCAAGGATAAAATATGCAAATAACTTTAAGAATTTTTCGTTTTGATAAAGATAGTGATTATTTAGCTTATTATAAACCTTATGTTTATGATAGTAAAAATTTTAAAAGTGTTTATGATGTTTTAAGTCAAATTAAAAAAGATGACATATATTTTGATTTTGAAGAAAATCCAGAAAGTTGCATTAAAGTCAATCAAGTTACAATCAGACAAAGAAGAGATTTAAATAATATCATAGAAAGATTTGGCAAAGAACTTACCATAGAACCACTTGATACCAAAAGAGCAACCAAAGATTTAATCATGGACAAAAGTGATTTTTTAGAAAAGTTAGAGCTTTTTAAAGGACTTATTGATATACACGATATAGAACTTTATAAACAATATGATTTTTTATATTATACAAGTGAAGTTAGGGAATTTTTACCTGAATATCTTGGCGATAGCTTTTTTGTATTTGCTTATAAAATGCTACTTAAATACCCAGAAAAAGCACCTCAATTTTTAAAATTAGTCGCAGATGAAGAAAAAGGAATTTATTATCACACAAAATTTAAAAATTTTATTTCTTCAAATGAGCTTGATTATGAATCTTATATTAAAGAATTAAAAGTTATGCTTGTAAAATCAGGCCTTGCAAGAAGTATTTTTTAAGGAATGAGTAATGTACAAAATCTACACCAATAGCAATAATGATTTATTTTGTTATTTTGATATTATCAAAGATGCTTTAGATAAAGTTGGAGTTCAAAGCACATTATGCGAAAAGCCTTTGGGTAAAAATTATTTTATTATTGATTATGATCCAAAAGATATCTTAGATGAATATTCTAGAATGATGGATGAGGATAATATTTTAGCTTGCGAATGTAGCTCTTATGAAATTATGAGTAAAATTGAAAAAATCCAATATGCTCCAAAGATTTTTTTAGATCATCTTAAACAAGAACACATTAAGCATTTTTTTGAACAATTTAATATAGGTGTATATCAAGGATTTTCAGACGCAAGCTGCTCTTTAGAGCTTGCCAAAGCGCTTAAAGCAAATGTAATAGATTTTGAAAGAAAATACAAAAGTTGTGGCTATAGTTTTTTAAATTTAAACACCCAATTAGCATACAAATGTGCAGCTTCTGTTGTATTAGATGCTTATGATAATGGTTGTGATTTTTTAGTAGTTGAGGATTTTTATTCTTTTTATATGTTTGATAAATGTTATAAAGAATTACAAGCTATTTCAAATAGAAATTTTGAAGATTTTTATATTTTAACTTTTGCAGAGCTTGCAAATTTAGCTCTAGGTATAGTACCATACACTTTAAAAAAACACAAATTAAAAGTGAGTTTAATCAATGAAAATCGCTCTTGAATGTAAGGATTTAATTTTAGAAAAAACTTTAGAAATCGCTTTGAGGGATTTTTTAGTTTTAAAAAAAGATTGTGATTTTTTAGTCTGCGATGAAAAAGTTAACACGCAAAAACCACAATTTATCATCAATAAAAAATCAAATTTTTTATCTCATCCTTTTAATATAGAGGAATTACTTAATGCTTTAAATGATTTCAATGCAAGTTTGCAAAGTATTGCTTATAAAATAGCCATGCGTGAAAAAAAACTTATGAATCAAAAATGTGAAGCCATTTTAGAGCAATTACGTCAAGAAAGTCATGAAAAAATCGATGCGATATTTGATCTTTACAAAACAGAGTTAAAAAATCTTATCAAAGAAGAAAATAATAATGCATAAAATACAAGAATATCAAAGCGTAAAAGATTTTTTAAAAAATTACAAAGAAGATAAAAAAACAAACTCAAAAAAACAAACTCAAAAAATTTACACCACCATAGAAAGTGGAATCTATAAAGGTAAAAAAATTTTACTTCCTAGTCTAGACACCACAAGAAGCACCAAAAACATAGTAAAATCTTGCGTTTTTAATGTTTTACGTTTTTCTTTACAAGATAAGGTTTTCATAGAAGCCTTTGGAGGAAGTGCTCTAATGGCATTAGAGGCAAGAAGTAATGGCTGCTTAAAAAGTTATGCTATAGAAAAAGATAAAAAAGCTTATGAAATCGCTTTAAAAAATGCTTCCAATATTGATCAAAATACCATTTGCTTTAATGATGATACTTTTAAAAAAACCCTTCAAATTATTCAAAATTCCAAAGAAGATATTATTTTATATCTTGATCCACCCTTTGATATTAGAGAAGGTTTTTTTGATATTTATAAAAAAACTTTAAAATTGATAGAAAATATAAAAAATTCAAATGTTAAAATCATCATCATAGAACATCACAGTACTTTTAAAACTCCAGCGAAAATACAAAATTACGAAAAAACAAAAGAAAAAAAATTCGGTTCAACCACTCTAAGTTTTTACTCCTTTATATAAATTTGGAACCTTTTTTGCTTTAATTTATGAAAATAGCATAGATTAAAGGAAGAATCGATGAGAATATTATTTTTGAGCTTAGTACTAAGTCTAAGCGTTTTTGCAGCTACTATTAAAG
Source organism: Campylobacter sp. RKI_CA19_01116 (assembly GCF_025771405.1). Classification (NCBI taxonomy): domain Bacteria; kingdom Pseudomonadati; phylum Campylobacterota; class Epsilonproteobacteria; order Campylobacterales; family Campylobacteraceae; genus Campylobacter; species Campylobacter sp. RKI_CA19_01116. The sequence continues at coordinate 235,503 of NZ_JAKMQF010000001.1, read as the reverse complement.
AACTTACCAATGTAGTAGGTGTTAGAGATAACCAACTTATAGGATATGGTTTGGTTGTTGGTTTAAATGGAAGCGGAGATGGCACAAGTAGCGAATTTACACTACAATCTATTTCAAATATGCTTCAGGGTATGAATGTAAAAGTTAGCCCAGGTGATATAAAATCAAAAAATACAGCAGCAGTAATGGTTACAGCAAAACTTCCTGCTTTTGCAAGAAGTGGGGATAAGCTTGATGTAAGCGTAGCTTCTTTAGGTGATGCCAAATCTTTACAAGGTGGAACCTTACTTATGACAGCTCTAAAAGGGGTTGATGGAGAAATTTATGCAGTAGCTCAAGGCTCTTTAGCTATAGGTGGACTTAGCCCAAGACCAGGTGCAGCAGGAACACACTCAACCTCAGCAAATGTTATTAATGGTGCAGTCGTAGAAAGAGAAATTCCACAAAACTTTAGCCAAAGTGAAGATTTGATTTTAAGTTTAAAAGAAGCGGATTTTAAAACGGCTAATAATATAGAAAGAGTTTTAAATACTATTTTTGATACAGATATAGCAAAAGCTTTAGATTCTAGAACTATAAAATTAACAAAACCTGAAGAATTTTCTCATGTTGAATTTATGGCAAGAGTATTAGAACAAGATATAGCTTACACTCCAGAAAGTAAAGTGATCATCGATGAAAGAACAGGAACTATAGTAGCGGGAGTAAATATAGAAGTTGAACCTATATTAATTACCCATAAAGATATCACTATAAAAATAGATCCAAACAATACCGTAGCTTTAGGACAAAATGAAATCGATATGAAAGATGGTGGTATTTTAGATCCAGTATCTAATACTTTAAAAATCACAAACAATAAAACAACAGTAGCAAACATAGCTAGAATGCTAAATAAACTTGGAGCAGCGCCAAATGATATCATAGCTATTATGCAAAATTTAAAAAGAGCTGGTGCAATTAGTGCTGAATTAGAGGTAATATGATGAGAGTTGATAATTATTTAGCGAGCAAAAACTATAGTAGCGAACTTTATGAAAGTATTACTAAACACAACAATAGCTACAAGGCTGCTAAAAACTATGCAGATAGTGCTTTTAAAAATGATTTAACTCATATACAAGCATTAAATGATGAAGATAAAGCTTTAAAAGAACAAACTGATGCTTTTGAAGCTTTTTTAATCAAAAGTGTTTTAGATATTTCTTTAAAACAAGAAAATTCTTTATTTGGAAAAGATGCAAGTGATGAAATTTATTCATCTATGTATAATGATACTATGAGTAAAGCATTAAGCGGGGGGTTAGGTTTTTCAAAATTATTATTTGATTATTTAAAAGAAAGGGGTTAAGTTATTTTTTTAAGTGTCGATATAGTTCTTAGAGTTTTTCAATAGAACTGGAGGCTTAAAATGATAAACCCTATACATCAAAGTTATGTAGCTCAGGTTGCTACTAATGATATAAATAAAACAGAAAACAAAGAAAACAACAAGGCAAAAGAAACTCAAAAGGCAGAAGAAAGTAAAGCATCTTTAATTGCTTCTCAAATTAAAAATGGTGAGTACAAAATCAATCTACAAGCCACTTCTAAAGCAATAGCAGATTCTTTATTATAATTTTTATCCTTTTTTGGGTTGCTGCCTAAGAAAGGATAAAAAATGGTTAAACAATATTTAGATGAAACAAATTCTATTTTAGAAAAACTCATCAATCTTACTTTAGAAGATATAGCGCAAATTCAAGCTGCTAATCATAAACATGTAAGTAAAAGTGTTGAAGATAAAACTAAACTTGTAAATGACTTCCAAATTGCTAAAAAAAATCTTGACAAGGCTTTGGTAGAACTTAGTAACCAAGGAAACAATAAAGGCTTAGATGAGCTTTTGGATGACGAAGATAAAGAAAAACTTACTCTTTTAAAGCAAAATTTAAATACCTTACACCAAAAAAATAAAGAATATGCCAAACTAGCTCTTATTATTAAAAATTTTTACGACAATCTTTTAAATGCAATGTTTGAACAAAATGGAACAAATAATGCTTATGGGGATAATAAGACAATTCCAGATTCATTATTTAAGATTAATGTTTAAAGGCTAAGTCATGGGAATTTTTGATAGCTTATATACCGGAGTTAGTGGCATAAGAGCTGCTGAGCTTCAAATTAACACAACAGGTAATAATATTGCCAATGCAGACGCAGTGTTTTACACAAGACAAAGAGCTGTGCAAAGCTCAGGTATGTCTCTTGATAGAGGTGGTTTACACTTAGGAACAGGCACACAAATTGATACCATAAAACGATTGCACGATGAGCACTCTTATTATGAGTTAAAAAATGCCACTACTCAACAAAATTATACAAATTATTTAGGACAAATTTTACAAGAAGCAAGCCAAAGATTTCCTGATATGCAAGGAACTGGTATTTTACAAGATTATAAAAATTATTATGATGCATGGAATAATTTTGCTTCTAATCCAAGTGATGGAGCAAGTAAAATAGATCTTGTTAATAGTGCAAATACATTAACTCAAAACATACAAAAAACCCTACAAGATCTTAGCAAAATGCAACAAACTGTCAACGAGCAAATCAGACAAACTGTAGATGAGATCAATAATATTGGTCAAGAAATTGCAAATATCAACAAACAACTTGAAAATGAAGAAGTTTTACCTACTGATAATGCAAATCAATTAAGAGATAGAAGAGATGAACTTGAACTTAGACTTTCAAAATTAGTTGATGCAGTAGCTTGGAAAGGGAAAAGCTCTCAAGATAGTACCCTAGAATCTACTATGACTGATTCTGGAAGATATTATGATTTAAGTATTCAAGGTTTTAGCATAGTCAATGGCTCTAGCTTTCATCCTTTAAAATTAGATGATAATAATCCTAATGGATTTTATCAAATTTATTATGAAGTAAATGATGAAAACCGCTATGATTTAACTAGTAAAATTTCAGGTGGACAACTTGGAGCTCAGCTTGACCTTAGAGGTAGAAACTATGATGGCAATCACGATACTTACAGCGATGGAAAATTGCAAGAGTATAAAGATATGCTCAATACCTTTACAAAAACACTTATAACTCAAACTAATAATGTCTATGCTCAAGCAGCAACTGATAAAGTAAATTCGGATGATTTAAAAGGTTTAAAACCTGATACTTCTTTAATGAGTTATGATAAAAATATCCAAGCAGGAAGCTTTGATATTACAGTTTACAACGAAAAAGGTGAGCCTGTTGCTACTAGAACTATAAAAATTGATGTTAATACCACCATAGAGGATGTTGTTAAGCAAATCAATGCAGATATTGATGATAACAAGAATGGTCAAGGTGGTGATGATTTAAATGATTTTTTTCAAGCCTTTTATCATTATGATGGACAAAGTGATAGTGGAAATTTCCAAATCAATGGCTTAAAAAAGGGTTATAAAATAGCTTTTAAAGACAATGGTACAAATTTCCCAGGGGCTTTAAATGTATCTTCATTTTTTAATGGTCAAGATGCAAGCAATATCAATGTAAATTCAAGCATTAGAAATGATCCAAATAGCTTAAAAGCAAGCTCAAATGGAGTTGATGGAAACAATGATGTAGCTAATGCTATGTTGCAACTTCAAAATCAAAAAGTAAATTTTTATAATAAAGATGGTACAGTTGATACTATGTCTTTAGATGGATATTATAGAAAATTTACAGGTCAAATTGCTTCAGATGCTGAAAGCAATGGTTTTGCGCATGCAACTAATATGACGGTATTTAATACAGCCTATGCAGAATATCAATCAAAAAGTGGCGTAAATACTAACGAAGAATTAGCAGCGCTTATACAATATCAAGCAAGTTATGGCGCTGCAGCTAAAATCGTAACTACTGTTGATCAAATGCTTGAAACCTTACTTGGTTTAAAATCTTAATGCAAATTAAAGCTCTTTTAGATGAGGCTATTTTAAGTAAAAATACTCAAAAAGAGCTTTTCTCTCATCCTGATCCTTTGCAAATTGCAAGTGTTTATAAAGATGAAACCATAGCTTTGCTTTGCGCTTTATTTGCTTATGGAAATGCTAAAAATATTGTAAATTTTTTAAAAAAACTTGATTTTTCCTTGCTTGAAAGAAATGATGAGATTATTAAAAAAGAATGCAAAGATCTAAAATACCGCTTTCAAAACTCTCAAGATATAGCTCAAATTTTTATCACACTTAAACGCTTAAAAAATGAAGATAGTATAGAAAATATTTTCACTAAAACTTATCAAAAAGAGCAAAACATCACACATGCAATAAAAGCTTTTATAGAAACAATTTATAAACTTAATCCTTATAAAAGCTATGGTTATGAGTTTTTCTTTTCAAAAGAATTTAAAACTCCAAAAGGTCCTTTAAAAAGATACAATATGTATCTTAGGTGGATGGTAAGAAAAGATGAGCTTGATTTGGGTTTGTTTAAAAATATCGATAAAAAAGATTTACTTATACCCTTAGACACCCATACTCATAAAGTTTCATTAAAACTTAAGCTTTTAAAGCGTAAGATTTATGATTTTAAAAGTGTTTTAGAGCTTACTCAAAGTCTTAAAAAATTTGATCCACAAGATCCTATAAAATATGATTTTGCTCTATATAGAATCGGACAAAACAAGGAAAGCTTATGGAGCTTGAATTAACTTATTATGTGATTTTATTTTTTGTTGCTGCTTTTGCAGGCTGTGTTGATGCGATTGTAGGTGGTGGTGGACTTATTACTATACCTGCTTTATTTGCTTGCGGGATCCCTCCTCATTTAGCCCTAGCCACCAATAAACTTCAAAGCACTTTTGGCTCACTTACTGCGGTTTTATCTTATAGAAAACATATGAATATAGAAAAAATTGCCTTAGGTATTTTATTTACCGCAATTGGAGCTGTTATTGGTACTTATGCAGTTTTACTAATAGATCAAAACGCTGTTAAAATCATTGTGCTAATATGCCTAGCTTTAGTTTTTCTTTATACTATTTTTAAGCCTAATTTAGGAAATGTTCATAATGAAGCAAAAATGAGCGCCACAAGCTTTCAAGTCACTTTTGGTTTATTGCTTGGCTTTTATGATGGCTTTTTAGGGCCTGGAACTGGGTCTTTTTGGATTTTTGCTTGTGTAATATTTCTTGGTTTTAGTATGAAAAATGCAAGCATTAATACTAAAATCTTAAATTTCACTAGCAATGTAGTGGCTTTAGGAGTGTTTTTATACTCTTATGAAGTACTTTGGAAAGTTGGTATTTTAATGGGTATAGGCCAAGTCTTAGGTGCCTTTGTAGGCTCAAAACTAGTCTTAAAAACACAAGGAACTTTTATCAAAAAACTCTTTTTAACTATGGTTGCTTTAACTATAGCTAAGGTTGCTTATGATTATCTTGTTTAAATTCCTTGACTAATTTGCCACATAGGTAAAAATACACCCAAGGCTAAAACTAAAATCAAACTCGCCATAAAAATTGTCATCAAAGGCTCTAAGACACTTAAAAGTCTTTGAGTGTAATTTTCTTTTTTATGTTCATAAAATAAAGCAAGCTCATAAGTACTCTCATCTAGTTTAGAACTTTTTAAAGCTAAATTTAACATTCTTATCGCAAAAGATTCAAAAAGCTTTATTTTGAAAAAAGCTTGATCTAAATCAAGTCCTGATTCAAATGAAGTCTTTATAATAAACATTTTGTTTTTAAAAAATTGATTTTCTATACCTTCACAAGCAAGCTCAAAAGCTCTTTTTATATCCACCCCTGCTTTCAATAAATAAGAAAAAATCAAGAAAAAACAAAATTTATCTTGATAAAATATTATCTTTCCAAAAATGGGAGAATAAAAAAGAATTTTATGAAAAAACAAAGACTTTCTAAAAGAGTAAGCAAGCATTATAAAAAATCCCATACCTAATAAAATAAATACATAAAAATGTTTAAAAAAATCTCCTAAAACAAAAAGAATTTGAGTGATTTTTGGCAAATCTAGTTCAAGTTGCAAAAATAAAGTTTTAAATTCAGGCAAAACCAAAATCATCAGTACAAAAAAAGCTAAAATAATACATGTAAAAACAAAAAGTGGATAAGTTATAGACTTTTTAAACTGCTTAAAACTATGAAGGTTTTTCTCTTTTAGATTAATGATAATCTCAAAAGCCCTATATAAATCCTCCTTACCGTCACAAATTTTTAAAACAGCACATTCTCTAGAATTTAAAACACCTCTAAAAGCTTCATTATAAGAGCTTCCATTTTTGAGTTTATTATAAATCATACTAAATATTGTAGCTATATGCACATCATGATTTGATCTTGTAAATTCTAAAATAGCTTCTTGTAAGCTTAATCCTGCTTTTAAAACCATACTTAAATCTTTAAGGATAAAAATAAGCTCTTCTTCTTTAATTTTATGTTTTGTTGTCCCAAAGTATTCTTCAACACTAATAATATTTTCAAATGATTTTTGTGCAATATTTCTAGCTTCATATAGATTTTTAGCTTTAATTACACATTGCTTTTGCTCTTGTTTTAAGATATAAGAAATAATAAATTTTTTCAAAAACCAATCTTTCTTAGCTCATCTACACTTGTTAAACCAAGCTTAACTTTTTCCAAAGCATCCATACCTAAAGTTAAAAAGCCTTTTTTTAAAGCATATGTTAAAATATTTTCATAATTTGCATTATTTTCTATCATACTTTTTAAATTATGGTCTAAAAATAAAAACTCAGCCACCATTAAACGCCCTTTATATCCACTATACATACACTTAGCACAACCCTTTGCTTTATAAAATTTTCCTTCAAAAACTTGATTTTGAAAATGAAATTTTTCATCGCTAAGTTCTTTACATTCACATAATTTTCTTACCAAACGTTGGGCTATGATCAAATTAAGCGCATAAGCTATTAAATACTCTTTTGCACCCATGTGTTTCATTCTAAAAATAGCTTCTATAGCACCATTAGTATGCAAGGTGCTTAAAACTAAATGTCCACTTAAAGAAGCTTTTAAAACTATATCCAAACTCTCCTCATCTCTGATTTCACCCACCATAATCACATCAGGATCTTGCCTTAAAACCGCTCTTAAAGCCTTGTGAAAATCAAAACCAGTTTTAGAATTTAACAAAATTTGCTGAGCATGTTTAAGTTTATATTCTATAGGATCTTCTAGAGTAATGATTTTTTTATTTTGATCAAGCTCGTTTAAAATAGCATGCATAAAAGTGCTTTTACCACTCCCCGTTGGCCCGCAAAATAAAATCAAACCATAAGGTGCGTTCATGTATTTTTTCAAATAGATTAAATTTTCTTCTTTAATAAAAAGTCTATCAAGTTTTAAAACATGCTCATCTTGTTTTAAAATCCTAACCACCACACTTTGCCCAAATAACAAAGGCATAATTGAAATTCTAAAGTCATACTTTTGCTCTAAGATTATCTTAGAAAAACTCCCATCTTGAGCTTGTCTTTGTTCGGCTACATTAAGCAAGGCAATGATTTTTATATGCATTAATAAAGCCTGATAAGAATCCACATCAAGACTATGGATATATTTTAATTCTCCATCTATTCTAAATCTTATCAAAACTTCATTTTCCAAAGGCTCTAAGTGAATATCACTTGCTCTTAAAAAACAAGCATAAGTTAAAATTAAATTCAAAAACTGCTCTAATAAAAACTCATCTTTATTTTCATCACTTTTTAAATTAAGCTCTAATTTATCAAGATAGTTTTGAAAGCAAATTAAAAATTTAATCCTTTCTAGTAAGAATTTAAATTGTGTAAAATCACAAAGAAAAATTTTAATAACCTTTAAGCGGTATAAATTTTGTATTTTTTCTAAAATACTCTCATCTAAAGGTTTTAAAGAAGCTATATGAATATTTTCACCATCTTCATAAAAACAAAAAATATTATATTGTTCTATTAAAGAAAAAGGCAGAACATGGAGATATTTTTCTATTTTAAGAGTTTGATTTAAGTCTAAAATTTCCAATTTATACTCTAAAGCCAATTCTTGCAAAGAAAGTTCATTTAAAGCTTTTATTGTTTTTGCGTCATTCAAAATAATTTCCTAAAAGTTTTTCATACTCTTCTTTAGCTCTTAAAGCATCTTCATGCTTTCCAAGTTTTAATTTAGCATTGATAAAAACTAGCCATGCTTCTTTTTCCAACAACTCAAATTCATTTGCCTCAATAGCCCAAAAGATAGCTTTTTGATAATCTTTTATTTGATAAAAATATTTAGCCAAATTTAAAGCATTTTCATAACTTGGGTGATTAATAAATTTTTCATAAAATACATTTTGCTCAAAACTTTCATTTTGAATATTCATTGCATTCAAAAAAGACAAACAAATTAAAAAATTAAAACATATCATCTTCATGTTCAAAACCTAATTCTTTCAAACTTAATACTTTTTTATCAGCTCTTATTAAACTTGGCTTGATGATAAAAACTATTTCACTAATATCTTCTAAATTTTGCTTTCCTTGAAATAAAGCACCAAAAAGTGGTATTTTAGATAAAGCACTTACTTCATTATGGTTACTAATCGTATTTTTACTAATCAATCCGCCCAAAATTAAAGTTTGTCCATCATCAACTTCAACTACAGTAGAAAGCTTTTTTTGTATAGTATCTGGTGCTATATTTCTTGGTTTATTTTGTCTATGATTATCAACACTATATTTAAAATCACTCAAACTAGGATTAATCCTAAGCATGATTTTATGATCATCTGAAATTTCTGGCAAAATATTTAGTAAAATTCCTACAAAAATAGAATAATTATTATAAGTTTCACTAATAGTTGTACCATTTTCAGTACCCTTAGAGCTTTCTTTTACTTGATAATTAATCGTATCACCTATGGAAATAATAGCTTGCTGATTATTAAGTGCCATAAGTTTTGGGTTAGAAAGTACAGTAGTTTTACCATTTTCTTGTAATAAATTTAAAATAGCCTTAGTTTCAACATTAGCTTTAAGATTAATATTTTTAACACCGCCTTTATTGATTATAAAATCATTATCATCTCCATTAAGTTTAAAAGCAAGCTCTTGCCAATTAATTCCACTTGAATGACTTTTATTTAAATGTACTGCAACTATACTTACATCAATTAAAACTTGTTTTTTAAGTCTTTTATTTAAATCTTTTAAATATTTTTCAACCCTTGTAAGCTCATACAAAGTAGCATTTAAAGTGATAATCCCTGCATTAGTATTAATAATAGGCTTAGTTGTATTTTCATCTAATAAAGCTTGTATTTCTTCTGAAATTTTTTCCCAAAAATCAAATTTATCCGTGCTAATGACCAAATTATCTGCTTCTTTAGCACTATCATAATCGCCCTGTTTAGGTCTTGAATCCACTGAAGCTTTGGTAATACTTTGCCCTTCTCTAATAGAGCTTATATAATGCACTTTAAAAGTTTTAACTTGTCTTCCATAAATTTTTAAAATATTTTTTTCATACTCATAAGCAAGATTATTTTCCATCAATAAAAGTTTAAAAATTTCTCTTAAAGACATTTTTCTTATGTGTAAATAATTTTGAGTATGATTTAACTTTTCTCTGGCTAATGAATCTTTTATTATAATACTAAAACCACATTCTCTACCAAGTTCATTTAAAATTTCAATCAAAGAAGTTTTATTTTCTACACTTATATCAAAAAAGCGTTGATGACACTGTGAAGCAAAAACGTTTGTAAAGGTTAAGATGCTAATAAATAAAAATATTATTTTTTTCATACAATTTTAAAACCATGATTTTTTCTTCCTTTATCAATACAACTTGAGAATTTTTAATCTCAACAATCTTAAAACCTTCAATATCATCATTTAAAGCATACCATTTATCATTAATCTTAACTTTATTAGAAATGATAGCTTGCAAAGAAAAATCAGATTTTATATTTGTAGTCTTTTGAAAAAAAGGATCTTGAATCAAAGAAAAATCAATATTACTGCAATCTTGATTCAAAAATGGGTACTTAGCACCAAAAGCACTAAGCACCCATAAACTCACAAGTAAAAATCGAAGCAAATTTTAATTTTCATTACTAAAATCAGCACTTGCTAGACGTTTAAGTTGTCTATAACGGCGTTGTGCTTCTGCTTTATTTTTTTCAAATAATTCTTTTGCTTGCTCAGGATTTGATTTTTTCAAAGAATTATAACGCACTTCATTCATTAAAAAGCTTTCATACAAATCCCAATCAGGCTCTTTAGAAGAAATTGTTAAAGGATTTTTACCTTCTGCTTCTAAACGTGGATCGTAAATATAAGTTGGCCAATATCCACATTTTGTGGCAAGTTCTGCTTGATTTCCTGAATTTCCAAGCCCACCTTTAATACCATGAGCTATACAAGGAGAATAAGCAATAATCAAAGAAGGTCCATCATAAGCTTCTGCTGCTATTATTGCTTTTAACAATTGCGCATAATTTGCATTAGAATTTACTTGAGCTACAAAAATATAACCATAAGTCATAGCAATTTGTCCAAGATCTTTTTTCTGTACTGGCTTACCTGCTGCAGCAAATTGAGCTACTGAACCTGTTCTTGAAGATTTTGAGCTTTGACCTCCAGTATTAGAATACACTTCAGTGTCAAGCACTAAAATATTTACATTTTCACCACTTGCTAAAACATGATCAAGCCCGCCATAACCTATATCATAAGCCCAACCATCACCACCAAAAATCCAATGTGATTTTTTACTTAAATAGCTTTTCAGTTCTAAAATATCATTTACAGTTTTAATCTGTTTATTTTCTTCTAGCAATGGCACTAACTTATCTCTTAGCTCTAAAGAAGCTTTAGAATCTTCTTTATTTGCAATCCATTCTTTATATAACGCAGAAAGCGCATTAGGAACTTCTTGCATACTTTCATTCATGATTTGCTCAATTTTATGTCTTGTTGTTTCAGTTGCTATTTTCATACCAAGACCAAATTCAGCATTATCTTCAAATAAAGAATTACCCCAAGCTGGTCCATGACCATTTTTATTACTTTTTCTATATGGAGTTGAAGGAGCTGAACCACCATAAATAGAACTACAACCTGTCGCATTAGCAATAATCATTCTTTCACCAAACAATCTAGTGATTAAAGTGATATAAGGAGTTTCTCCACATCCTGGACATGCTCCATGGAATTCAAATAAAGGTTGAGCAAATTGAATACCTTTTGCATTTTCTCTATTTAAGATATTATCTTTATAGCTTACTTTTTTGAATAAATAATCTGCATTTTCCTGCTCACCATGATCAAGCTCTTCACCTAGCGGAACCATTACTAAAGATTTTTCTTTAGTTGGACACTCATGCACACAAAGCTCACAACCTGTACAATCAAGTGGCGAAACTTGAATTTTGAAATTTAATTTTTGCTCTTTTACGCCTTTTGCATTTAAACTATGTTCTTTTACACCTGCTGGAGCATTGTTTAATTCTTCTTCATCAATCAAGAAAGGTCTAATAACCGCATGCGGACACACTGAAGCACATTGATTACACTGAATACAATTAGTTTCTATCCATCTTGGCACCATAACACCAACACCTCTTTTTTCATACTCAGTAGTACCATGCTCAAAACTACCATCTTCATAACCCAAAAATGCTGAAACTGGTAAATCATCTCCCTTAGCTGCATTCATAGGTTTTGCGATTTTTTCAACAAACTCAGTGCCTTTATAGGCTATAGTTTCTTCTTTAACTTCATCAGCTAAATTTGCCCAAGAAGGATCAATATCAACTTTTACAAGTCCATCTGCACCCACATCAATAGCTTTGTAATTCATCTCAACTATAGCATCACCTTTTTTGCTATATGATTTATAGGCTAACTCTTTCATATATTTTTGCGCATCTTCAAAAGGAATGATATTAGCAAGCTTGAAAAACGCTGATTGCATAATTGTATTTGTTCTACTACCTAGTCCTATTTCTCTAGCAAGTTTTGTAGCATTAATAATATAAAAATTAATTTCTTTTTGCGCTAAAACCCTTTTTACTGCATTTGGAATCTTCTTAATAGTCTCTTGCGCACTCCAAATACTATTTAAAAGAAAAGTTCCGCCTTTTCTAATGCCTGCTAAAACATCATAAATTTCTAAATAAGCAGCCACTGAACACGCTACAAAATGCGGTGTAGAAACTAGATAGGTTGAAGTGATAGGTTTTTTAGAAAATCTTAAATGGCTTCTTGTATAACCACCTGATTTTTTAGAATCATAAGCAAAATAAGCTTGTGCATAAAAGTCTGTTTTATCCCCTATAATTTTAATAGAGTTTTTATTCGCCCCTACAGTACCATCAGCACCAAGTCCATAGAATAGGCACTCTATAGTACTCTCATCACCCAAAGAAATTTTTTCTCCCACAGGCAATGAAGTAAAGGTCACATCATCATTAATTCCTATGGTAAAACCATCTTTTGGATTTGCTTGATTTAGGTTTTCAAAAACCGCTAGAAGTTGAGCAGGATCAACATCTTTTGAAGAAAGTCCATATCTACCACCAACGATTAAAGGTGCTTTTTCTTTTCCATAATATGCGCTTTTTAAATCCAAATAAAGTGGCTCGCCTAAACTTCCTGGCTCTTTAGTTCTATCTAAAACAGCTATTTTTTCAACACTTTGAGGCATTACATCAAATAAATATTTTAAACTAAATGGTCTATATAAATGAACTTTTAAAACCCCTACTTTTTCGCCTTTGTTGTTTAGATGATCTACAACCTCTTTTAAAGCTTCAGTCACTGAACCCATTGCTACTACAATGCGCGTTGCGTTTTTATCCCCATAATATACAAAAGGTTTGTATTCTCTTCCTGTAATTTTTGAAATTTCTTGCATATATTCATTAACAATGTCAGGAATAGCTTCATAATATTTATTTGCCAACTCTCTTGTTTGAAAATAAATATCATCATTTTGAGCCGTACCTCTTGTTTTTGGATTTTCTGGATTTAGACAGGAATTTCTAAATTCTAATAAAGCTTCACGGTCAAGCAAACGATCAAAATGCGCATAATCCATTACTTCAATTTTTTGGATTTCATGGCTTGTTCTAAAACCATCAAAAAAATGCATAAAAGGTACTCTACCTTTAATAGCTGCTAAGTGTGCAACACCTGCTAAATCCATACTTTCTTGCACAGAATGTGAGCAAAGCATAGCAAAGCCTGTTTGTCTTGCTGCATAAACATCTTGATGATCGCCAAAGATAGATAGTGCTTGAGAAGCCAAAGCTCTAGCTGCCACATGAATAACCCCAGGTAAAAGCTGACCTGCGATTTTATACATATTTGGTATTTTTAGTAAAAGTCCTTGAGAGGCAGTATAAGTAGTAGTTAAAGCGCCAGCTTGCAAAGAACCATGAACCGTCCCTGCCGCTCCTGCTTCACTTTGCATCTCTACAACTTTAACCGGTACTCCAAAAAGGTTTTTTTTACCTTGAGAAGCCCATATATCAGTATAATCTGCCATTGGTGAACTTGGGGTAATAGGATAAATTCCGGCAACTTCTGTAAATGCATAAGCTGCATAAGCTGCTGCTTCATTACCATCCATTGTTTTCATTATTTTACTCATCTAATTATCCTTATAATTAAAATAATTACTTAAAATCAATAGCTACTTTATCTTGAATTGTCTTAAACAATGATAAAAAATTTTTATTATTTATGAGCATGGGGTTTGAGTGTGAAATTATCGGATATTTTTTATATACTCTATTGCCTCATAAGTATTTTTAAAAAGTGGAATTTTAAATTTAGCTAAACTTTCCTTGCTTTCATAACCACTACTTACTGCTATGGGTTTAACGCCAGCATTACAAGCTGCTTGGATATCTAAATGAGTATCTCCGATCATAAATGCATTTTCTTTACCTTTAGATAATTTTTCTAAAGCTAATAAAATAGGCTCAGCATTTGGTTTTGGGTGAGTTACATCATCTCTACCTATAATAACTTTAAAGTATTTTCCTATCCCTAAATAATCTAGCAAAGGTTTGGAAAATTTAGAACTTTTAGTCGTTACAACAGCTAAATCAGCAAACAAACTAGCCTCATATACACTTTCTTTTGCCAAAGAAAGCAAAGAAGTTTGCTCTATATAGATTTTTTGATATACGCTTCTATAAGCATTAATATACTCACTTGTTTTTTCTTTTGCCACTCCAAGTTTTTCAAAAGCTACATCTAAAGGAAAGCCTATTAAAGCTTTAATGGCTTCATGATCTCTTAAAGGCTCGCCAAAAGCTTTAAAAGCAGCATCAAAACCATCTAAAATGGCACTTGTAGAGTCTATCAAAGTGCCATCTAAGTCAAACAAAATTGTCTTTTTTAACAAAGTTTATTCTTTAATGAAAAATTTTGCTTCCACGCGTCTATTTTGCGCACGGCCTTCTTTAGTATCATTGCTTACTTTTGGCTTATCAAAACCATAGCCTTTAGTTGCAATTTTTTCTTTAGCAACACCTGATTTTTCAAGTTCTTTCGCAACTGCCTTTGCACGCTCTAATGATAATTTTTGATTATAAGCTTTAGTTCCTGTACTATCTGTGTGACCTTCTAAAATGGTATAATATTGTGGGTTTTCTTCTAAAACCTTACCTACTTCTTGGATTTTTTGTGCAAACTCAGGGTTTATAGTGATTTTATCAAAACCAAAATGCCCTTCAAGTGCTATTGTCTTTTCACAACCTATATGATCAAGCAAAGCACCTTTTCTTGGTTCTGGACATGATTTATCAATTTGTTTTGATTGCGGTTTTTCTTCGATTTGTTTAGTTGCAGTTTGAGGAGTTTTTGGAGCTTTATTACCAAAATAAAAACTCAAGCCAACACTAGAAATCAAATTATGTTCACCATTATTGAATTTAATTTGATCTCTTGCTTCAAGTCTTAAAGCCAAATCTTCGCCAAGTGCAAATTTAAAACCTGCACCATATTGAGCAAACATACCACTTTTATTTTCATAAGCTCCATGACTCAAATACTCATAACCTGTTCCCAACAAACCATATAAATATACATGATTAGCCAGATCAATTCCCTTAATAGCATTTACATAAAATCTTGAAACACTAGTATCTGTATGTGTATTATCGTTTGGATTATTATATTTTGCATTGTCATAATACTCTAAGCCAAGTTCAGCCTGATCTAGCCATAAATCATCATAATGATAACCAAATCTCAATCCCACTCCACCATAATTTTTAAGATCTAAATTTCCTTCTGGAGTTGTGTAGTTAAAGGTTGGAGTAATTTCTATTTTACTAGTATCAAAAGCAAACAAAGCACTAACTAAACTAACCAATCCTATGATTTTTTTCATCGACTATCCTTAAAAATGAAAATAAATGGGGTATTATATAAAATGAAGATTAAAATAAAATAAGCCCCTTTTGGGTAAGGGGCTTAAATTTACTACAAAAAGGAGGTTTCCCTGATCGGACTTTGAAATTATAAAAGTTTATTATAAATAAAAAATCCTATAATTTTAAACAAAACTAAAATACATGAAAAAATATGTTTTTTTTAAAAAATGAAAGAAAAAATGGATCCAAAAATGGATCCAAAAAAAGATTAACGTTTAGAGAATTGTGGGCTTCTTCTTGCTTTTCTGCGACCGTATTTTTTACGCTCAACAGTTCTACTATCTCTAGTAAGAAGTCCTTTTGGTTTTAATAATGCTCTAAAATCTGCATCCATAGCAGCTAAAGCTCTTGAAATACCATGTCTTAAAGCTTCAGCTTGAGCGCTGTATCCACCGCCTAAAGTTGTTGCTTTAATATCCATAGAAGTTTCTTGCTTAGTTACTAATAAAGGCTGAACTACTTTTAATTTTATAGCTTCATGTCCGCCAAGCCAAGTGTTTAAATCCATACCGTTAACGATGATTTTACCACTACCAGCTTTTACCCAAACTTTAGCTACAGCGGTTTTTCTTTTACCTGTTGCGTATGTTGTTGCCATGATTATTTTCCTTTATTAGCAATTTGAGCAGTATGAGGATGTTCGCTACCTGCATAAATTTTTAATTTTTTTAGCATAGCTCTACCTAGGTTTGTTTTAGGTAGCATACCACGAACTGCTAATTTATATAATTTAACTGGATTTTTTTCTAATAAATCACCAAATTTCTCACTTTTTACACTTCCAAAATACCCTGAATGTCTGTGGTATAATTTATCTTCTGCTTTATTTGCACCTGTGAAAACTGCTTTAGAAGCATTGATAATGATTACATAATCTCCACAATCAACATTTGGAGTATAGCAAGGTTTATTTTTACCTCTTAAAATAGTCGCTACTTCTGTTAAAAGACGACCAAAACGCTTTCCTTCAGCGTCTAAAACGATCCATTCGCGTTTTACTTCGTTTGGCTTTGTTATCTTTGTCATCATCTTACCTTTGCCAAAAATTTTTTAAAAATGAGATTATAATTATTTTAGCTTAATTAATACTTAATTTAAGAATATTTAAAGCTTAAATATTCTTACCACTATATGAAAAATATTGAGTATGAAAAAATACACAACTTAAAAAATAAAACGATATAGATATCTTATATAATGTTAAACCTCTATTACATCCACTTTATCTTTTAGAATATACACCAAAAAAGCCTTAGTGGAAGTCTTGGTTAAGATTTTTTCTATGGCTTCTTTGTAAAGTAAAACTTGCTTTTTATGCTCGTTTAAATTTAAACCTGTTTTATAATCTATAATGATAGCTTCATTATCATCAAATGTAAGCATATCAAGCTGTTTTTGCTCGCCTTTATAAGTGATGATTTGCTCTTTAAGTAACTTTTTACCCACTAAAAGTGCGTTAAAACTCTCATCTTTTAAAAGCATAGTAAGTCTTTTAAAAAGCTCACTAAAAGCTTCATCATCTAAGTAAAAACGATATTTTTTATACACCATTTGCTTACAAAATTCAAAATTATTTTTAGTGTTAAAATCAAAATATTGTAAAAATTCATGCAAAGCCAAGCCAAAATGTATTTGCTCGCTTGTAAAATAGTTTTTAACTTTAACTTCTTGTAAATTTACCTTTTGAAATTCTTCAAAGCTTTCTATTTGCTCTAAATTTTCCAAAGGCTCATTTGTTTTTGAAAGTTGTTCTTCTAAAATACCTATTTGCTTTTCTTCATAATCTTTAAAATATCCTTTAAAACCCTTATAATTTTCATCATTTTTTATAACAAAAAGAGAATTTTTAGCTCTAGTAAGTGCTACATATAGACAATTTATCTCATCTTCTGTTTGGAGTTTTTTTCTTTTGTCTAAAAAGGCATTATAGCTATCATCTTCAA
The DNA here is from genome assembly GCF_025771405.1 of Campylobacter sp. RKI_CA19_01116. Classification (NCBI taxonomy): domain Bacteria; kingdom Pseudomonadati; phylum Campylobacterota; class Epsilonproteobacteria; order Campylobacterales; family Campylobacteraceae; genus Campylobacter; species Campylobacter sp. RKI_CA19_01116. The sequence continues at coordinate 218,129 of NZ_JAKMQF010000001.1, read as the reverse complement.
GGTATTCTCTAGCACTATGTCTGTATTTTATTTCCCAGCCCTGCTCTAAATCATACTCAAACATTAAAGTATCAGTATCTGGAGCTTTTTTACTAAGTCTATCAAGCACGATTAAATTTTCAAATTCAAGCCCCTTAGACTTATGCACGGTCATAATGCTAACTCCATCATTTTGCGCTTGTAAAGAACTTAATTTACAAGGACTAAATAAAAAATCAAAAAAATTATCAAAAGTACTTGCATGTTCTAAATAAGCGATAAGATTAACATCACTTAGATCAAGCTTTAAATAATCAATCAAGTATTTTAAAATTTCACCTACACTGCGGTTTAGATCAAGCTCAAGATAGCTAAGTTCTTTTTTTAAAATATCATTTACAAAATACAAACTAAACTCATCTTTAAGCACACAAGCCTTTGCATACTCAAAAAGCACTCTTACGCTAACACAATCTAACAAAGGAACATTGCTTTGCGTATAAGCTTTAACGCCATTTTCTTCAAGAAATTCTTGAATCAAAGTGGCGTCTTTATTGACCCATACTAAAATGCAAATATCATCAAGCTTAATGCCTTTTTCTAAAAGTCTATGGATGATTTTTAAAGCTTCTTTAGCACTTGCTTCATAAACAGAACCATCTTTACTAGGGATGTGATTTTGCAAAATTTCTACATACCCGCCTTCTTTAACGCTTTTTTGCAAAGTAAAGCTAGGATTTAAAAAGCTATCAAAAAATTTATCTTTAAAAGTGTCATTGACATAATCAACAATGATTTTTTTACTACGATAATTAGTATCTAAATGCTCTAGTTTAATTTGTGGAAAGTCTTTTAAAAGCTTATCAAAAAGTTCTTTTTTACCCCCTCTAAAACCATATATACTCTGCTTTTTATCGCCTACATAAAAAAAACTTCTGTTTTTTTTCACACCCTCACCTGAAACAAGCTCAGCGATAATAGGCTTTAAAATTTGATATTGCAAGACATTAGTATCTTGAAATTCATCGATTAATAAATGAGAAATATATCCATCAAGTCTAAAATAAATCAATTCTTTATTAGCCTCATCACTAATTAATTCATAAGTTTTTAAGGCTATATCTGAAAAAGTTAATGCATTTTGCTTGGTATTGTTTTCATTTCTTGCTTCTTTAAAATGCTTCAAAAGCTTTGCAAGCATACTTATGCGGTAATTTTCTATTTGATTAAAATATTCTTTTGCATTTTGTATAAGCTCTGCTCTTTTTTGTAAAAATTCATTATCAATGACTTTAGTAAAATAATTTTTATCTAAATTACTAATAATAGGCTTAGCGAAAAAATCTTCCATTCTTTCAAAATTAAAATTTGAAAGATAATTTTTATTTGTGCTTAAATTTTTTGCATAAGCTATAAACTCATCAATATTTTTTTCTAAAGCAGCCTTGCTTGGAAGGTAAGCTTTTGGATTTGGCTTAACATCACAATGTTTGGTATATAAATTTTCAAGGTTTTTTAAAAAATCACTTTTGCTTTTTGTTTGGATAATGTAATACGCTAGACTTTTTAGCTCTTCTTCGTTTAATTTAGCAATGAAATTTTTATAACTATCTTGACTTTCTATGATCTCAAAATCACTCATAAAACCTAAATTTAAAGCAAAAGAACGAATGATTTGCGAAAAAAAACTATCAAAGGTATAGATATTGAGTTTAGATCTTAAAAATTCGTTTTTACGCTTTTGTCTTAAATCTACAAGCTCTTCTTTGCTTTTGCCTAGCATTCTCATAAGCTCATTGCATTCTGCTTTATTTTCTCCATTTTCAAGCACATCAAATTCTAAAAAGGTTTTAAAAATCCTTTCTTTCATCTCGCTTGTGGTTTTATTGGTAAAAGTAAGAGCTAAAATTTCATTAATCTTAGCTCCCATTAACACCAAAGCTACAAAACGCACGCTTAATGCAAAAGTTTTTCCACTTCCTGCACTAGCTTCTAAGGCCAAAAAAGGCTCAAAATTACAACTCAAAGCTTAAACTCCTTTTTATAAAGCATGGTATAAGAACTATAGGTATTATCATTTCTTTGATTAGTAAATTCTTTTTCTAAAGGATCTTTTGCAAGCTCATTAAGCATGTCTTTAAGCTCTTGCACCTTTTCACTTTCAGTATTTTCATAAACGATTTTCATATTTTTTAAATCATAAAAACAAGCATTTATATTTTCTAAAGGGTATACACCCTCTAATAAAAACTTATAAAAAGCAAGCTGGTAAGTTTTTTCATCTATTTTCCCAGTTTTATAATCTATGACTAATTTTTCATTTTCATTTTCATCTAATCTATCTAAACGACCAAAAATAGTAATTTTAACTCCATTTTGAGCGATAAAATCTTTTTTTTGTGAAAATTCACAATCTCTTACCATAAAACCTTGTTTAAAATGCTCATTTTCAAGCACTTGAAATTCTTTAAACATTGCTTGTATTAAAGCTAAATTTAAAGCATCGATTTTGTAATCTTTCAAATTTTTTACAATATCCATAAATTTTTCATAGTCAAAATATTTTGCTTTTTTGTTTTGTTTATAGTATTTTTCTAAAGCTTTATGAATAAAACTTCCTAGCTCATTCGCCCTAAGAGTATCTTCTAATTCTTTTGGTTCTTTTAGTCCTAAGACATATTTATAATAATAATCTAAGCCATAATTTATCAAAAGGTGGAATCTCGTAAAAGTAAGCTCTTTACTAAAATAATCATGCTTAGCCATTATATGTGTAATTGGCTCAAGGTTAAAATCGCACTTGTGTGTTTGAAAGTATTTGATATAGGCATTGTCACTGTATGTTTTATCCTCTATGAGTAAAAAATCAAGCTCACTTAAAAATCTTGACTTGATTTTTTCTTCATTCTCTACATAAGAAATTCCTACTAATTTTGCCTTGGCTATTAGGGTATAATAATAATGTCTTTGTAAATTTTCTCTTTGAGCATGAGTAATAAGTCCTGCTTTTTTTCGAATTTCATTATTTAAAAATAACTCACTTGAAACTCTTTTAGGGATAAACTCATCATTAAAATCAACTATAATCACCCCATCAAAGCTGAGCCCCCTACTTTCTAAAAGCCCCATTACAGTAACTTCACCACCGCCAACACTGCTTAGTTTTTTATTGTCAATTTGCATGAAAAATAACTCTAAAATTTGCTTAAAACTTAAAGTATGTGTTTTTATAAGTTCTTTAATGAATGCAAGCTCTTGATAGATATAATCTTGCAATTCTTGATTGTTAATATCTTCTAGCAAATTATGGATGAAGTTTTCAAAAAAATCAAAAGAGATATTTTCATCAAAAAGCTTTCTAAACTCTATAAAATCAATACCAGAAGGATAAAAATGCAAATTACATAGGTGCTTGTTTAACTTTTGCCTATCAAAAAAATCTTCACTCAGCTCATACTCAAACTCATCATCTTTAGCACTTTCATATAAAGTCTTTAATCTATGATAAAAAAGCGTATGTTTGATACTTTCCCCATTGGCATAGTTTAATACATTGTTTTTATCATAAAGTCTTAAAATATCTACAAAGTTCTCATCAGGAGTAATCACTACAATATCTTTTGCACTAATACCAGCTTTTAAAAAGCTGTTAATTTTTTCAAAAACAAAAGCAGCTTGCAAAGACCGTAAATTAAAACTTTTATAAGTGATTTTATTTTCTTGTACAAAAGGACACTCTTGTAATATTTGTTCTTGGTTTACATCATATAAATACGCATGATTTTCCTTAAGAGAAAGCCCTTGTAAAAAGCCAAGAGAACTTAAAAAATCTTTATTAAATTTAGTACAATTAAATTGCACTTTAAGAGGAAGTATTTCCTTAACTTTTAACAAAAGCTCTACTTCAAAAGCATTCAAAAAACCTTGAAAATCAAAAATAATCTCATCATAATTTTTTAAAAAATCATTATTAATTTCATAATCTAATACTAAAGAAATATCATCATATAAATTTTGTTCATGTAATAGGGTAAGATAATTTTTAAAAAGCTCTTCTAAAATTTGTAAATGTTCATCATACTGAGCATAAGCGTCATAATTTTTTAAAGCACTAATATCCTTTTTCTCCAAGCTAAGTTCTTTAAAAAAACTAAATAAATAAGCATTGTTTTTTAAAAATGCAAAAAAATTACTCGGTATTTTCAAACTTTGTTCTAAATTTTTGGTTTGTTCACAAGCCTTTTTCATCAAAAGCAAACACTCATAATGAGTTGCTTGAAAATGCGGAGAAAAAACTAATTTTTGCATAAATTCAGCTATACTCATAGCCGGATCTACTAAAGTGTCTATTTGTAGTTTTTTCTCATAATATTTTCTTAAAGCTCTTAGTGAGCTAAAAACAAAAAGCTTCATTATTTAGTCTGTAAAAAGAATTTAAAAAATCCTACGCTATTTTCATCTTGAGTGATTTTTAAAAGTATTTGCCATGCGCCTTTTTCTTTAATATTAAAATCAAACACCAAATCACTTCCTTCTAATCTTGCTTGTAAATTCTCATCATTTACATTTGTATGTGGACGCGAAAGTAAGGTTTGGATTTGAAGCTTACTTAAGTCATAATCTTTTAAATTTTCAATCGCAATCCTAAGTTCATTTTGCCCTTCATTAATATAATAAACTTGATTTTTCTTATGTATAAAGCTTTCTTTATCTTTAATGCTTAATTTAAAATTTTCATCAAAAGTCTTTTGTCTGTTTTGAATTTCATTATAATTTAACTCTACATTTTGATAAGAATCAAAATAAAAATTATCTTCATATACAGGTGCTTTGCTTGCGATAAAAATCGTTACAATACAAGCTATAACAATAAGCCCTAAAGAAATCAAAATACCATAAGGCCAAAATGTTTTCTGATTTTGCATTTATCTTCTCCTTTTGATTTTTCTTTGCACTAACATCAAAATCGCAACACATAAAAAGCCATAAATTAAAATTCTCATGATATTTAAAGTATCACGATTTGAATTTCCATAAAAAGGTTTTATATTAAAATGATTTGCCACTTGATCAGCAATATCTGCATAACCATTTAAAATAGCAGCATTATAAATGTCTTTTTGTTTAGGATTTGCAAGTATAGGCAAAATCGTTCCTTTTTCAGGGTAAGGACTCAAAACACCTTCTTTATCAAAAAAAGCTAAAGCATCATCACTTGCAAGTATATCCACCTTATGTGAAGCTTTAGAAAATACAAGTAAAATATATGGTTTACTTAAATTAGCTTCATAGCTCTTTAAACTTTCAAAATCTTTTTTATCACTTAATGCCAAAGCGATATTTACTCCGGTTAACTCACGAATTTGCTTAGAGCTTGAAGTAATATTTTGTTCTATTGCAGTATTTAAGATATTGTCATTTAATAGTATTTCAGCATGTAAGAAATTAGCAAAGCAAATAAAAACGGCGGTTAAAAAACCGCCTTTAAATATATTTTTCATCCTATAAAAAGGTGATTTACAGTTAAAACTGACCAAGCAGTAACTCCTGCTGCTACAACTAAGCCAGCTATGATTAAGTATTCAAGAACTTTTGCCATAATCATTCCTTTATGATGATATGTTCTTCTCTTTTAGAGTCAAACATTTTAATTTGCTCTGCATTTTCTATTTTATAAGGTTTTTGCATAACATCTTGCTGTGTTTTAAGACCCCAAACAGTAAGTCCAGCTAGAATCGATAGCAATAAAACAGTTGCTATTAACATTCCACTAACACCCGAAAGTGAAAATACACATCTATTTGAATTTTCCATTATTCACCCCTTGAAAGAGAAATTGCATATTCGCTAACTGCTTCTTTTTGAAGCTCATTTAATAAACCATTATTAAAATGAGGCATCACACCTATGCTACCTGCTTTACCACGATTTAAAACATCTACTACAAACTCAGCACTACCATATTTTGTAAGATCTGGAGCAACCAATTGTCCATCAATCGTTCCTTTTCCATCTTCACCATGACACACTGTACAAGTTGCAAAAAGTTCTTTTCCTTTTGCTACAAGTTGAGGATTTTCAGTTTTTTTAATTGCTGAAATTTCAGAAGCAACATAGGCAGCAATTGCAGGGATATCAGTCTCATCTATGCCATTATCAGCTGCACTTAACATTTCACCCATAGGATAATTCATACCCTTAGAACCTTTAGTAATTACCTCTATAAGCCCTTCTTCTGAACCCCAAATGTTAAGATTTTGTGCTTTTCCATTAATACCATCACCTGTAATACCATGACAAGAAGAACATTGAACCAAGAAAATATTCTTACCCATTTCTTGTTTATCTTGTGCACTTAAATTTGCAAATTTTTGTGCAAATTTTTCATTATGTGCTTGCACTTCTTTATTATACTCACCAATTTGAGAATAACTATTTAAAGGATATCCCCAAAGAAAATACCATATACACCATACTATAGCTAAGAAAAACACTACAGCCCAACCAAGTGGTATAGGATTTTTAAACTCACCTATACCATCCCAACTATGCTCGCTTAGTTCACCTTGGCTCTTTTCTTCTTTCATACTTTTAAACAATTTTCCTACCACAACAAGCGTAATTAGTATGATAAGAATTGCTCCGATAAAAGATAATAAATTAACATTATCTTGTAAATTCAACCATTGCATTAAGCACTCCTTTTATTTTGCTCTAAAACACGATCGCTGATTTCATCATGCAATGCCAAATCAGCGTATTTTTCATAGTTTCTTCTACCTGTTTTTTCAGATCTATACAAATGAAACCAATAAGAATATAAAACTACCACTAAAAATACTACAAGAGCAAAAAAACCATAAGCTTGTAGCTCTCTTATTAGTTCTAAATCCATAGTTTTTCCTATTTTAAGCTGTTAAGATACGCAATCAAAGCTACAATCTCTCTAATTTCACCTCTAGCAAACGCATCTTTAACATCTTGATTTTTCATTTGATCTACTATAGCTTGAGCTTCTGCTTTAACTTCTGCTTGAGCCTCTTCCCAAGTACCTAGTTTTGTACCATTTTCAGTATCATAAGGCACATTGAAAACTTTTTTTACAGTTAGTGCTTCTGCATAAGCTGTTTCTATATTTGCATTATTGCTAAACATATGTTTATAAGCTGGCATAATAGAACCAGGGACAACTGAAACTGGATCCCACATGTGATTTTCATGCCAATCTGTTGTTCTAAAATTACCTATACGCAATAAATCAGGCCCTGTTCTTTTTGAACCCCATAAAAATGGTCTATCATAAGCATATTCACCACTAACTGAGTACATACCATAACGATCTGTTTCTGATTTAAAAGGACGAATAAGTTGCGAATGACATGCATTACAACTTTCTTTAATATAAGCATGACGTCCTGCAAGTTGTAAAACTGTATAAGGTTTTTTACCTTCAATTGGTCTTGCATTCTGAGCAAAATCAGGTAAAACTTCTACAATACCTGCATATGCAATCACTATAAATACTGCCACAGCAAAAAAGAATGGATTTTTTTCTAACCAACTAAACATATTTTTCCTCCTTATGCTGCCATAGGTGAAGCACTTTTTGGCTCTTTATCAAGCACTCTACCCACTGAAATTGATTTATAAATATTATAAACAAACATGAAAAATCCTACTAAGTATAACAAGCCACCCACAGCTCTAATCCAATAATAAGGAACAATAGCTTCAACAGTATCAATGAAAGTATAAAGTAAGTTACCATACTCATCAGTAGCTCTCCACATCATACCTTGAGTAATACCTGCTATCCACATAGAACTAAAGTACAATACTATACCTGTAGTTTGAATCCAAAATTGAGCTTCCATTAATGATTTGCTATATAGTTCTCTTTTAAACATTCTAGGCACCATGTGATAAAGTGCAGCCATAGTCATAAAGCCAACCCAACCTAAAGTACCATCATGAACATGTCCTGGAATCCAATCTGTAAAGTGTGCTAATGCATTAACTGATTTAATAGAAAGAATAGGACCTTCTAAAGTTGAGAACATATAGAAAGTTGAAGCTAAAATCATAAATTTAATCAACGGACTTTCTCTTAATTGACTCCACTCACCTTTCATAGTAAGCAAGATATTAATTGCTGAACCCCAAGAAGGTAAAATAAGTACAATTGAAAAAACTGAACCCATAGTTTGCATCCAATCAGGCACAGTAGAATAAATCAAGTGGTGTCCACCTGCCCATAGATAAACAAACATTAAGCCCCAAAACGCAAATAAAGATAACTTATATGAGAAAATTGGCTGACCACTTTCTTTTGGTAAGAAATAATAAATTTGAGCAATAATACCAACAGTAAATACAAATGCAACAGCATTGTGTCCATACCACCATTGAACTAACGCATCATTAGTTCCTGCATACATAGAAACACTATGCCACCAATCGCCCATTCCACTTACAAAATAAGTTGGAACTGCCATATTATTAAACAAATAAAGCATTGCTATACCTAAGAAGGTAGCTATATAATACCAAAGTGAAACGTATAAAGTTTTTTCACGGCGAATTCCAATAAGCCCAAAAATACTTACACCCCATAAAACCCAAACTAAAACTACCAATATATCAAGTGGCCATTCAAGCTCTGCGTATTCTTTTGAAGTACTAATACCTGCAAACAAAGTAATAACAGCTATAATCATAGTGATCATATAAAGCCAAAAATGTAGTTTGCCAACAAACATTAAAAAGCTTGATTCTGCCATACTAACTTTTAGTACACGCTGACCAATATAATACCAAGTAGCCCAAATTCCTGAGAGCATAAAACCAAAAATTACACCTGAAGTGTGCAATGGTCTAAGTCTTGAAAAAGTGCCATATTCACCAGCTAAATAGTTTAAATCCGGATAAGCCATTTGAAAGGCGATAAGCGTTCCAATAGCCATACCAATAACACCAAACAATAAGGTAGCAAACATAAAATATTTAGCAACCGTATAGTCATAGTTTAATGCATTTCCTGGGTGCATTTCCTCTCCTTAAGTTTTTTTCTGCAATATGCAATCACTATATTATATGATAATTATCATCTTTTTTAGCTTAAAATCACAATGATTAATCATCTATTAAGAATTATAAGTAAATAATAAATTTTATCGAGTTAAAGAAAAACCTATATAAGAAAAATACAAGCCATAAAAAAATATTAAAATATAAGAAATCAAACTAGCTGTTTTTTGAAATTTTTCACTCAGTGTTTTAGAAAAATAAGCAAAAAATACCAAAGCAGGCAGTGTTGAAAGTCCAAAAACAAGCATAATTAACGCTGATAAGTATACATTTTGTACACTCATTCCAAAAGCTATATAAAAATACACCAAGCCACAAGGTACAAAACCATTTAAAAAGCCTAAAAAAATAGTACTTTTTAAAGACTTATTTTGAATTAATCTTGAAATGTTTTTTTTAATGACACAGTCAAAAATTAAAGAGCTTTCAAAAAAAGCTAACAATTTTCCTTTAAAAATTAAAGCAAAAGCTAAAACCACCATAAAAATCCCGATAGTAAAAAGCATTATACCTTTTGCAAATTCGCTAAAAGAAAATAAATTTCCAAAAAATCCAAAAAATACGCCCAAACAAACATAGGCAAAAATTCTAGATAAATGATAAGAGAAAATCAAAAGAGAAAAAGGGAGTTTGATCTGCTTTGAAAGCTGAGTATAAGCTAAAACAAAACCTCCGCACATTCCATAACAATGTCCAAAGCTAGAAAGAAAAGCTATACTCGCTAAAGCAATAAAATCTAAATTCACAAAAGCTCTAAAAATTCTTTAAAGATGTATTTGCTCTCATGTGGTCCTGAGGAGCTTTCTGGGTGATGTTGTACTGAAATGATAGGATAATTTTTGTATTTTACACCCTCTACATTATCACCAAATAAATTTCTATGAGTAATTGTTGCAACCTCTGCTATTTCTTCAGGAACATTATAGTTGTGATTTTGCGCTGTGATTTCTACTGTATTATTTGTAAGATTAATTACTGGATGATTTGCTCCATGTTGACCAAATTTCATCTTATAAGTTTCATAACCAAATGCATTACTTAAAAGCTGGTGCCCTAAACAAATACCTAGCATAGGAATTTTTGCTTCTGCTAATTTTTTAATCTCTGTAATTTCATCTTTTAAAATTTTTGGCTCACCTGGTCCATTGGATAAAAATACCCCATGAATTGCACCTTTTTGGTATAAATCAATCAAATCTTTTGCCTTGGTATTATAAGGAAAAACCTCTACTTCAAGTCCTACACTCACAAGTTCATTTAAAATATTTTCTTTTACACCATAATCAATCACAGCTACTTTTTTACCATTTGCTTTTACATTCTCATAAGTTTTGTTGCTATGATTCCAAGCACCTTTATTATGCTTATAAGAGCTTTTAGTGCTAACTTGTGCTACATAATTTACCTCATCGATTTTAGCACTAGAAAGAAGCATTTTCTTAAGCTCTTCTTTGTCTTTAATTTCAGTAGATATTATAGCTCTTAAATTTCCTTGATCTCTAATCATTTTAACCAAAAATCTTGTATCAATTTCACAAAGTCCTATTTTGCCATGGTTTTTCAAATAAGCACTCAAAGAATCATTGGCTCTAAAATTAGAATAATCTTCATTTAATTCCCTTATGATCATACCGCTAGCAAAAACTTCTTTGCTTTCATTATCTTCATCATTAACGCCAACTATACCAATTTCTGGCATTGAGAAAACCACAAATTGGCCCGCATATGAAGGATCAGAAATAATCTCTTGATAGCCCGTTAAAGAAGTATTAAAAACAAGCTCACCAAAAAAAGTTCCACTTTCTCCAAAAGCCTTTGCACTTAAAAAAACATCATTTTCTATATAAATATATGCTTTCATAAAAGTCCCTTTTTTCTAAGCTCTTCTTGGTAAAGCTTTTCAAACACCAATTCATATTCTTCAGAACCTGGGATAAGCTTTCTTTTATAATTTGAAATTTTTTCATAAACCAAATCTTCTAAATTTTCATACTCTTTTAAATAAGACATAATACTTGAGAAAATGAGATTTTTCACACGATTTTCTGATACATTATAATTTATCAAATCCTCTTCTACTAAATTTTCTAAAATTTTATGAGAAAGGTTATTGTATCTATCTTCACTATCAAGCATAAATTTAAACTCATTTGCTAATTTTTTCTTAATCATCCAAAACATACTTTTTCTATCTATTTGCATAAACTCGATTTCATCTTCCTGGCTTTCTAAAAGCTCTTTTGCTTTTTCATCAAGCTTACGCTCGTTTAAAACATCTATTTCTATAATCTCTTTTGCTATTTTTAAAAGTTTTTGACTATCATCTTTAATTTTAACAAAAGAAGAATGCATTAAATCAAGTATTATTTTATTTGCTATATAAGGTATGTGAGCTGGTTTGATACGCATTTATTCACCTTTTTATTTTTATTGAAATAATACTAAAAAAAAGGTAAAAACTGCTTAAAACTTACTGCGAACTTGCATTTTGATCTAAATTTTTTAAAAGTAATGTTAAATCTGAAGCTTTCTTAGGTTCCATTTTTGCCATAATGGATGAAATTTTTCTAGGATCAAGCGAAAGTAGAATTTTTGAAGCTTCATCAGGTTCCATTTCACTTAATATACCTGCAACAGCCACATCTTTCATTTTTGCATAGATTTCTGTAATACGCCCCATAGTTTTATCATTAATCGCTTGGAGATTTTCTCTAGTTGCTTTCAATATACGTTCATTTTGTTCTTTTAAGCTTTTGATTTGTTCTAAACTTGCATTAATATCAGCTTCTTTTTGTACCAAAGCTTGCATTTTTTCTTTTTGTAAAGCTTCAAAAGATGCCCTATATGCTTCTAAACTTTGTCTTGCCTCATCATATTCTCTAATTTGTTCTTGCATTTGTTCTTTTCTTGCTTCAAAATATTGCTCACAATTTTGTTGCGCATTTACAAAATTTAAAAAAATTAATAAAAATATTATTTTTTTCATTATTTATCCTTATTAAAATGCCTTGTTATAGCAAGTTCGTCTATAAATTTTTCTTCTTCTTTTTGTAAGGCTTTTTGAATCTTTTTTAATTCTTCATTTTCTAAAACTTTGATTTTTTCAAATTCCAAATGAGCTTTTTTATATAAATGCTGATGATGCGCTAATTCTTTTTTGGTTAAATCCAATTTTTGTTTAACCCTTTGCTTGCCTTCTCTTGCAATTTCTTGCAATTTTAAAGACGATCTTAACAAAGCTATTGAACCCTTATCGGCTAAAGTTAAGCTTTCGCAAGTTTTTGAAGCTTCTTTAAGCTCTTCTTCACACTGCAAAAGCTTTTGTCTTGTTTTGGTTAAATTTGCTTCTGCTTTATCAAGCTGTTGTTTTCTAAGCTTAATCACAGAAGAATATTTGCTTTTCATAAAATGATAGTATCTTCTCTTTCAGGGCTTGTAGAGATATAACCTACTTTAACACCACTTAATTCTTCTAAACGTTTAATGTATTTTTTAGCATTTTCAGGTAACAAATCATAATCCCTAATCCCTGCAACTTTATCCCAACCTTCCATTACTTCATAAATAGGTTTAGCATTTTCTAAATCACAAGGCACATAGTCTATTTCTTGCCCCTTATACTCATAAGCTTTACAAATTTTAACACTTTCAAAACCATCCAACACATCAAGCTTCATCAATGATAAAGTATCTAAGCCATTTAATCTTGCAGTATATCTTACCGCAACCGCATCAAACCAACCACATCTTCTTTTTCTACCTGTACTTACACCGATTTCTTTACCAATAAGTCCTATTTTTTCACCATCTTCACCTAAATCTTCACTTGGAAAAGCTCCATTTCCCACTCTTGTTGTATAAGCTTTTACTATACCTATAACTTTTCCAATTTCTTTTGGATTTAATCCCAAACCACTTAAAGCCCCAGCTGAAATAGTCGTTGAACTAGTAACATAAGGATAAGTTCCATGATCAATATCAAGCATTGATCCTTGTGCACCTTCTAACAATACTTTTTTATCCTCATCCAAAGCTTTCCAAAGCATTCTCGTGGTATCTGTAATATATGGCGCTAGCACTTCTTTAAAGCGTTTTAAATCTTTTAAAATTTCATCATAACTAGGCATTGCAATACCTAAAACATCAAAATAAGTTTTTTTAAGTTCAAAATCTTTCATTAAATTTTCACAAAGTTTTTCAGGCTCTAGCAATTCCCCTACTCTATGTCCATTACGACTTATTTTATCTTCATAGCTTGGCCCTATGCCTTTGCCTGTTGTTCCTATAGCTTTATCGCCTTTAAGTCTTTCTCTTGCTTGATCAATCAAAGCATGGTGGTTTAAATTTAAATGAGCTCTATCACTTATAAATAATCTTCCTTCTAAATTTTCAAATTGAGCCATTTCGCTAATTAATACATCGGGATTAACTACAACTCCATTTCCTATAACATTAACACATTGCTTATTCAAAACACCTGATGGCATTAAATGTAAAGCATATCTTATACCATCAACCCATATAGTGTGACCTGCATTATGTCCGCCTGCACTCCTGCAAACATAATCATAATTTTCACATAGTTTATCAACTATCTTACCTTTACCCTCATCACCCCATTGGATACCAACGACAATATCTGCTTTACTCATGAAAACTCCATTTTGACTTAAATTTGGCGAGAAGGTGAGAGAATCGAACTCCCCAAAAAGTAGTCAACTACCCTTTCATCTGATTTGAAGTCAGTGGCCATCACCAGATAAGCTAACCTTCCAAAAAGATATTATATCTTAATATTTTTAATTAAAACAAAAACCAAATACGTAAAATTGAAACTATTTTTAATAATATTTTATTTTGTATAAATTTATTAGCTATAATACTAACTTTATTAGTGTCAAGTTTTGACAATCACAATTTTTGGATACGACAATGCATTCTTTCAAACAATCTTTTTTTATAAATTTTTGGGATAATTCCAAAGGCATGATTATACTTGGAATTTTAAGTGCTATTTATTTTGGAATTTTTGGTAGCGTTTGGGCAGTCACTGGCGAAATGACGCGCTGGGGCGGAGAGTTTTTAGAATTTTTTGGTATGGACTTAAGCTCTTATTCTTATTATCAAAAGCAAAATTTAAGTGGCAGTCCCTTAACAAGAATTGATGGTATTATGCTTATAGGTATGTTTATAGGGTGTTTAAGTGCTGCATTTTTAGCAAATAAATTCAAATGGCGCTTACCTGCTAGCAAAATTCGAATTTTTCAAGCTATTATAGGTGGAATTTTATCCGGTTTTGGTGCAAGACTTGCCTTTGGTTGCAATTTGGCAAATTTTTTTACAGGTTTACCTTATTTTTCTTTGCATACTTGGGTTTTTACCTTATTTATGATTTTAGGGATTTATTTAGCTGTTAAAGTTTGCAATCTAGCACCTTTTAAACCAAAAGCTAAATTACAACGTGTATGCAAAGAAAACCAATCATTAAAAACACAAAATAAAACTGCAAAGATATATTTTTATATAGGACTTGGTGTATTTATAATTTTTATAACTTATGTTATATTTATACTACAAAGACAACCTTTAAATATTAAAAATAAAGAAAGTATTCTTCCTTTAGCGTTAATATTTGGCTTTGTTTTTGGTTTTATCATATCTAGAGCTCAAATTTGCTTTACTTCTTGCTTTAGAGATTTATTTTTATTTGGTAGGGATAATGCCATAAAGGGTGCTTTAATAGGTATGATTATAGCTTGTTTAATAGCTTTTGCTTTTATCTTACAAGGGCACACTAGCAAAATAATAGAAATATCACCAAATATTGCTTTAGGTGCTTTTTTATTTGGCTTTGGGATAGTTTTTGCCGGAGGATGCGAGTGTGGCTGGATGTATCGAGCTTGTGAAGGACAAAGTCATTTTATTATAGTGGGTATTGCAAATATTATTGGCACTATGATATTAGCTTTAAGCTACGATCATTTTCCAAATTTCTTAACAGATGGAGTAAAGATTCATCTTTTAAATGAATTTGGTTATTTTAATGGTTTAGCAATCAATTTAATTTTATTTGTAATTTTATTTTTATTTATATTAAAGTTTAAAAAATCATTCTTTTTCAAACAAAATAAAAAAGGAAAAATATGATTATTCATTATAGTTTAAATTTAGAAGGTGAGGCTTGTCCATACCCTGCTATAGCTACTATTGATGCCTTAAAAGAACTAAAATCAGGTGAAGTTTTAGAAATTTTATGTGATTGCCCACAAAGCATTAATTCCATACCACAGGATGCTAAAAATCGTGGTTTTGAAATTCTAGAAATAAATCAAGATGGTCCAACGCTTAGATTTTTAATTCAAAAGCCTTAAAGGCTTTTGAATATATATTAAAGATGTTTTAACATTGTTTCATAAGCTGCTTTAGTTCCTGGGCGAACTTTAGTTACCAAGCTCACTAAAACAATCACAATAGATGCAGCTAAAAATCCTGGAATGATTTCATAAATAGGAAAATTAAGCCACTCAGCCAAGAAATTTTTATATGCTACAACTACAACTGCGCCCGTAATCATACCTGCAATAGCAGCATATCTAGTCATTTTTGACCAAAATAATGAAAAGAGCATTACAGAACCAAAACTTGCTCCAAACCCTGCCCAAGCATAAGCTACTATGCTTAATACGCTTGAGTTTTTATCAGTAGAAATAACAAAAGCTATCACAGCCACTGCTAAAACACCAAATCTACCTAAAGTCATTACCATTTTATTAGACGCTTCTTTATTGAAAATTCTTTTATAAAAATCTTCTGCTATAGTCGAACTTGAAACAAGCAATTGTGAACTTGCTGTACTCATAATAGCTGCCAAAATAGCGCTTAATAAAATACCTGCTATCCAAGGATTAAAAAGTAATTGTGACATTACGATAAAAATCTTTTCAGGATCTTGTAAACTAAGTTCAAATTTACTCACATAAGCTATACCTAAAACACCTATCAAACAAGCACCAATTAAAGATATAACCATCCAAGAAATTCCTACAAAAGTAGCAGTTGGGATATCTTTAGTTGAGCGTATAGACATAAAACGCACCAAAATATGCGGCTGACCAAAATATCCAAGCCCCCAAGAAAGCGCTGAAACTATGCCTAAAAAGCTTAATCCTTCTCCCATAGAAAAAGTATTTGGCTTAATTTCTTTGACTATATTAACAGCTTCACTAAAGCCACCCAAATGATAAATCATCACTATAGGCACGATAATCAAGGCACTCATCATTAATAAACCCTGAATCAAATCCGTCCAACAAACTGCCTTATATCCACCCAAAAATGTATAAGCAACTATAATCACAGTTCCTGTAGTTAAAGCATAATCATATTGAATTCCAAAAGTTGCTTCAAAAAGTTTTGCTCCACCTACAAGTCCTGAAGAAACATAAAAAGTAAAGAAAATTAAAATAACAATAGCACAAACCACTCTTAATATATGCTTATCATCATCAAATCTTGTTTCAAAATAATCTGGAATGGTAATAGAATTTGCAATCACGCTAGTGTAAATTCTAAGTCTTTTTGCTATAAAAGCCCAGTTTAAAAACGCTCCTATACTAAGACCTATTGCAATATAACTTTCAGCTAAACCACTTACATATAAAGCTCCTGGCAAACCCATTAAAAGCCAACCGCTCATATCAGAAGCTCCAGCACTAAGTGCTGAAACCACAGGTCCCATAGAACGACCACCTAAAAAATAGTCCTCTGAATTTTTATTTTGTTTATAAAAATAAAATCCGATAAAAAGCATTAATGCTGAATATGCGACAAACATTATCGCAATTTGAGTATTAATTTGAACAACCTCCATTTTATCTCCTTTTTATATTATTTTAAAGCACGAATGCCTAGATTTCCATAACGATGGAAGGATATACTTAAAGCTTTTTCATTGTGATATAAAAGCAACTCAAAACGTCCATTCATTAAAGGCTTAGCATTAGCGATGATTTTTGCGCAACTTGCTGCCTTTATGAAAATTTCATCATTAACATCTAATGGAGCAAAATAACGAATTCTTTCATAATCAGCTATTTTGCTAATGAAATTTTCCTTACTTTCTTTAAGGAATAAAGTTTTTGAACTAATTTTTTGATTAATCTTTTGCACAAGATCTATTTTTTCATGCTCATCATAACTTAAAATAAGATCAATATTTAGCACACTAGCTGCTAAAATAACTCCTAAAATATCTTTTAAGCTATCATCTTTATGCACTCTATAAGCGATATTTTTAACCTTTGTATAAGAGAAAAGATTATCCTCACCTCTTATATTGACATAATCTTTCGCACTTGCAAATTCATGTTTTGCATGATAAGCATAGCTTCTTGCCATAGCTTTAATGACTTCAAAATCAGCTTTATCTTTTTCATTTAAATCCAAGCTTAAAGCGTTTAAATTTGATACTAATTCATTGTCTAAAACATTTTGATCAGCTTGACTTTGCTCTATATCTAAAAATTGGGTAATGTAATTATAAATTCCAACTTTTCTACCAAAACCAATGGCTGATTTTTTAATACCACCAAAAGGCTGTCTAAGAACTATAGCTCCTGTTGTTGGTTTATTAATATAAATATTTCCTGCCTCTATGTGAGTGTGAAAATATTCCCATTCTCTCTCATCTAAACTTTCAAATCCTGCTGTAAGTCCATAACCTGTAGAATTTACTATATCAATAGCTTCTTTTAAATCTTTTGCTTTCATTACAGTTAAAATTGGTGCAAAAAGCTCATTCATATGCGTAAAATCACCTTTTTTAGTACCATATTTAATCCCTGGAGTTAAAAGATAAGGATTATCATCTATAAATTTAGGTTTTAAAGCCCAACTTTCATACGGAGCTAATTCATCTAAAGCTTTTTGTAATTTCACATCTGGTTTATCTGCTAAAGCTCCAAGTTTATTTTTAAACACAAATGGATTTCCAACCGCCATAGAACTAGCAGCATCTACCAAAGTCTTTTTGAAATCTTCATCATTATAAACTTCTTCTTCTAAAACCAGTAAAGAAGTAGCAGAGCATTTTTGACCTGAATTTGAAAAAGCTGAATGAATGATATTTTTAATCGCACTATCACGATCAGCAAATTTAGAAACAATGGTTGCATTTTTACCGCCTGTTTCGGCACTTAAAAGCAATGTTGGATTAGCTTTGAGCATTGCATAAGCAGTTTCTTCTCCACCAGTTAATACTGAAAATTTCACACTTTGATCAACAAGTAAATATTTTGATATATCACTACCTTTAGCAGGTAAGAAAATCAAAGCATCCTTAGGAATTCCTGCATCCCAAAAGCATTTACAAAGCATATAACCTGTTAACATCGATAAAGATGATGGTTTATATATCACTTTATTTCCTGCGGCCAAAGGCGCTGCTATGGTTCCTACTGAAATACCTACTGGGAAATTCCATGGCGCAATCACCACGCCTATGCCTTTTGCTTTAAAAGTCGTATTTGGATTTTGCTCTTTTAATTTTTCTAAAGAATGTGGGTAAAATTCTAAAAAGTCTATAGCCTCACTAACTTCAGGATCAATTTCTAAGAAAGTTTTTCCTACTTCTAAAGCTGCTATACCTATTAAATCTCCTCTACGCTCTCTAACAAGTTGAGCAGTTTTTGCTAAAATTTTATAAATTTCATC
Source organism: Campylobacter sp. RKI_CA19_01116 (assembly GCF_025771405.1). Lineage (NCBI taxonomy): Bacteria > Pseudomonadati > Campylobacterota > Epsilonproteobacteria > Campylobacterales > Campylobacteraceae > Campylobacter > Campylobacter sp. RKI_CA19_01116. Next base: position 199,352 of record NZ_JAKMQF010000001.1, on the reverse strand, counting down.
ATGACTTAAATCACTAAAATTTGAGCTCTTAGCTACATCTAAAGCGTATTTGATCTCTGCTTGGCCTGCTAAGTGTGCTTTACCTATAGTGCGATTTTTGATTTTATCTTTAACTTCTACTACTTGTAAGTTTTCGTTTTTAATTTCTTCTTTTGCAACTGGATAGACATCATAATTTTCTAAATTTTCATACTTAGCTCTTATACCCTTAGCCCATTCTCTATTTGCTTTTAAGATAAAATCTGTGTCAGGTTCGTTTTTAAATTCTTTACTCTCATAAGAACTAATAGCCTTTGTTTCATTATTTCTATCTTGAGTTCTATGAGTAGAATTATCCAAACTAGCAACACCTTCTAAAGATTTTATAAATAATTCTTTTTGTATTTGCCAATTTTTATCATTAATTTTAAGATTGAAAAAATATCTCATGAAATTATCTTCACTAGTATTTTCATCAAGTCTTCTTACTAAGTATGCAATAGCATTGTTAAAATGTGCTTCATCACAAACTGGTGCATAAAGTATTAGATCATGCATTTTAGAAAGCTCATAAGAGCATTGCAAACTCATACCCTCAAGCATTTCAAAAGTAAAAGATGATAAAGCTCCAGCTTGTGAAATTCTAGTATAAGCATAAGCAATTTCAAATAAATTATGACTTGCAATACCTATATTAATATATTTATGATTATCTCCCTCTAAGACAAAATCAAGCATTTTTTTATAGTTACTATCGGTGTCAATTTTTTTATAAAAAGTAGGTAGAGCCCAACCTCTTTGTGAAGCTATAGTTTCTTCACTTTCCATATTCGCTCCTTTAACAAAACGAATTTTTATAGGCTTCATACCTTTTAAAACTCTTTCTTTAGAAAAGGCAAAAAGTTTTTTCAAATACTCATAAGAATCAGGCAAATAAGCTTGTAAAACAATACCTGCTTTAATATCGTATTTTGCAACACTTTCCATAAAAGCTTCAACGGTTAATTCTAAATCTCTAAATTCTTCCATGTCAAGATTGATAAATTTAGACACACCTTGCTTTTTTTCTTCCTCTAAAGCAAGAGCATATAATTTATCCAATCTTTTTACCACCTCATCTTTAGAGTATTCAAAATCAATGATATTGATTTGGGAAAAAATGGTAGTAATTTTAATAGAAATATAAGTAATATAGCTTGTTTTTAATGCTTCTTCGTATTTTTTCATCCTATAAGCACTCTCAGCTTCGCCCAAAACCTCTTCACCAATTAAATTTACATTTAAAGTAATTTTATCTTCATCTTTTCTTTTACGCATATGAGGCTCTAAAACACTAGGATTTGCATCTAAAACCATAGCTTTAGTATCTTCTCTTAAATGCTTAATGAAAAATGGCACACTAAGAGTTGGTGCAAATTTTCCAAAATTTAAAAATGAAAAAAGTAAAAATTTTTCAAAAGCACTAAAAAAATCAGCTATACCATATTTGTTTAAAGTATGTTCTATAAGCTCAAAACTCGCGCTTTTATCTTTACATCTAAAAGAGCGATCTAAAAGCTCAATTAACATTACTTTATTTTTAGGATTGTTTAAAAGTTTTTGCATTTTGGCATGAAATTCTTTTTCGCTTTGAGAGATATTACTTTCTATCTTTCTTTGTAATTCTTCAGCTAATTGCAAAGCTTTTTGTATCATTTTTTCCTCCACTTTAATAGTTAATATGTATTTATGATACAAAAATTGCAACGAAAATCAACATATATTTATTTGTAATTTATTTTTTTATGTAAAAAAGTAACAAATATAAACATATATTTTTGATTGTAAATAAAATATTAGCGCAATAATAAATAATTATGAGTATTTCTTACACATCTAGCAATAATCTTTGCTTCAATATTATGATCCTTTAAGATTTTTAAAGCCTCAATTGCTTCATTTTCACTCATACTAGCTAAAAGTCCACCTGAAGTTTGAGGATCAAAATACACTATATCCTCATCTTTTTCATTTAAATTTTCAACCCAAATTTTTAGACTATCTTTATTTTTATAAGCTCCGGCTGGGATAATCCCTATATTAGCCATTGACAAAACTCCATCCATTAAAGGAATTTCATTTTTATATACTTCTATCATAAGCTCTTTATTTAACATTTCTTTTAAATGTCCCAAAAGGCCAAAACCGGTAACATCGCTTAAAGCACTAAGACTTTTAAAGCTCTTTAAAATACGACTTGCATAAAGATTTAAAAAACTCATTTGTTCTACTGCTTTTAAAATCTTTGCTTTTTCTAGCAAACCAGCCTTGATAGCAGTACTAATAATACCACTACCTATAGGTTTAGTAAGTAAAATCACATCACCATCTTTTGCGCTATTATTAGCTATAAATTTCTTAGGATGAACTACACCTGTTACACTAAGACCAAAAATAAATTCATCATTTTCTATAGTATGCCCACCTACTAGCACAGCACCAGCTTCTTCAACCTTAACTCTAGCACCTTCTAACACTTCAAGTAAAATTTCATTATTAAAATGACAAGTATCAAAGCCTACAATATTTAAAGCATTAATCGTCTCAGCACCCATAGCAAATACATCACTTAAAGCATTTGCAGCAGCTATAGCGCCAAAATGATACGCGCTATCAACCACAGGTGTAATAAAATCAAGAGTTTGCACTAAAGCTAAATCTTCATTTAGCTTATAAACACTTGCATCTTCATTATTATCAATACCACTTAAAATGTTTTCATGCGGTTTTAAAATGCCAAGAATTTTGTCAAGACCCACCGAGTCTAATTTGGCAGCTCAACCCGCAGCTTTTACATATTGGGTTAGTTTTTGATCTTTATATATCATAAAGAGATAATCTTTGCCTTTCCAAAAAGTTCATTTAAAATTTCATAAGCATTACCTATTTTACCTATTTTAAGCTCTTTGCTTTTGCCAAAAAATTCCAAACACGCCCCGCAACTATAAATTTCAACTCCTAAATTTTCAAGTTCTTTCATGGCTTCAAATGCCATATGAGAGCAATCAGTATTCATCAAAACACTATCATTAACACAAAGGATTTTTGCAGGTTTATTAGGTAAATCTTTTAAAGTTTTTAAAAAACCTAGCATTAGATTTTTTCCAAGTTCTCCCTCGCCTACTCTATCACTTTTTAAAAATAATACATTGTATTCTTGTAAATTTTTTTCTTGATTATGAGCTATATTGCTATCTTTTACAATGCTAATAATACTCTCATCATCTAAATCTTTAACATTAAATTCCAAATTTAAAGATTTTAAAAATCTCATTACATTTTCTTTAGAAGCTTGAGAATTTAAAAGAATTTCTAAATTTTCATTTTCTTTTAACTCTTCTAAAGCTTTTTTTGTTTCTATCACAGGACGTGGACAAGCTAAATCTCTACAATCAACTTTCATCTTTTACCTTTTTTATTTAATGATATATTGTTATAACTTGTATTCAAATTAAGTTTTGTTTTTTTCTTGATTTTTCTTAAAAAATAATTCTTTAAAGCGTTTATTGGTGTATTCTTCTACATCTTGTTGTAAAATTTTAAAATTTTGAATTAACTCATAAGCTCTTGGAGTAAGTTTACTACCTGACTCACTTCCTCTTCCTTTTTTAGCAATGAGTAATTCTTCTTTCATATTTTTTTCTAAATCTTGTATATAAAGCCATGCTTTTTTATAATTAATCCCTAGTTGTTTAGCCGCTTGGGAAATACTTCCACATTCTCCTACTAATTCTAAAATATCTGTTTTACCTTTACCAAAAAGCAATTCTCCTTCAGAATTTTCTACCCAAATTTTACTTTTTACATGAAATTTTTTACCTTTTTTTTCTTCAAAACAACCAAGTTCACAGTATTTAACATCAATTTTATAAGTTTTAAGTGTAGCTCTCATATCAGCCATATTAAAGTCTTTAGCATATTCTAAAGCATCTTTACATGTTATACGACGCTTAGAATCTAATTTTGTTTCTAATTTTTCTAAAATTTCACTTTTTGCTATATTTTTATTTAACTTGCCAAATTGACCTAGCTCACAATCTGAAATTTTTACGCCTAATTCTTTTATAATAGCTTGAAAATCTTCTTTAGAGTATTGTTTTAAAAGTTCTAGTGCTTTTTTACAAGTAAGTTTATTATTTTCATCAAGATTTTTTTGAATTTGTAAAATTAGCTCTTCCATGAATTAACCTTGGATTATAAGTGGTAAAAAGGGTGCTTGTAAACACCCTTTTGAGTTATTTTGCATCAAGTCCTAAGTTTTGACCCTTGAGTAAAACTCTTTTTCTATACATTGTACTAACTTCAGCTGCATCACCAACCAAAAGTGCATTTGTAGAACAAACCGCAGCGCACATAGGTACTTTACCTTCTGCAATACGATTTTGTCCATAAAGCTCTCTTTCTTCATGAGAGTTAGTAGGCTCAGGACCACCTGCACACATAGTACATTTATCCATTTCACCCTTAATGCCAAAAGCACCATCTCTTGGAAATTGTGGAGCGCCAAAAGGACATGCATAAAGACAATACCCACAACCTATACAAGTTTTTTTATCATGTAAAACAATACCATCAGCTCTAATATAAAAGCATTTTACAGGACAAACTTGCTCACACGGAGCATCTGTGCAGTGTTGGCAAGCAAGAGTTGTTGAAAACTCTTTGCCTTCTATACCTTCATTTAGAGTGATTACTTTTCTTCTATTAATTCCTACTGGCACTTCGTGCGCACTTGAACAAGCTACTTGACAAGCAAAGCAAGAAATACAGCGATTATTATCTACATAAAATTTCATTCTAGCCATAACTTACCCCTTAAGCCTTTTCAAGTCTGCAAAGTCCTGCGTTAAACTCAGAAATTTGCGTATTTATATCAAAACCATAGTTAGTAACCGTGTTAGAACTTTCCCCTATAGTATAAGGTTTAGTGCCTTCAGGATAATTATAACTTAAATCCACTCCTTGCATAATACCTGCAAAATTATAAGGCAAGCAAATTCTATCTGGTGTAACTGAATGATTATGCACACATTTTACTTTAATCTTAGTGCCTTGTGGTGAGTGAATCCACATCATATCACCATCATTTATGCCATATTTTAAAGCAAGTTCAGGGTGCACATTAGCAAACATCTCAGGTGTGATTGCAGCAAGATATTTACTAGTTCTCTCAAGCATACCCGCGCCACTTAAATTTACTAAACGCATACTTGAAATAATAGTTGGAAACTCTTTGCTCCAATCTGTTTTTTGTTGCTCGCTAATAAATTTACTCTCAACCCTAAAGTTTTTCTCTTGATCACCCCAAGTAGGATATTTTTTAACCAAATCCCAGCGAGGTGAGTGAATAGGCTCTCTATGTAGTGGAATAGGATCAGCAAATTCCCAAACTTTCATTCTCGCTCTTGCATTACCTAAACAACAAGCACTTTTTTCTCTACATTTTTCTAAGATTATACCTGAAATATCTGTGCTCCAGCTAGCACCCATTAATTCTTTTTCTTTATCACTTAGTTTGATATTAAACACTTTTTCGATATTTTCTTTAGTGATTTGCGGGTAGCCACCTTTAACTTTACATCCTTTTGGAGTAAAGGCTTCATCTGCTAATTGAGAATGCCCATCATGCTCTAAACCAAAGCGATTTCTAAAGCCCATACCACCTTCTTCATAAGGAATATCCGTGTTCCACATGATAGAAGTACCTGGGTGTTGTTTATCCCAACAAGGCCAAGGTAAGCCATAATATTCACCTTTAACTTCACCGCCAATACCTCTTTGAGTATCAGGATCAAAATGTTCCCAATTTTGTTGGTGTTTTCTTAGACGTTCAGCTGAAATACCTCTTAAGCCTATACTTAAAAGACCATTACTCATTTCTCTTGTAGCATCATCAGGCCATATGAAATTATCATCACTATCATCTCTTGTTTGTACAAGTTTATGATCTTTTAATTCCATTTTCATACCACGAGTGTATTCTTTATAAAAATCAAATTTTTTAGCAAAAGCAAACATAATCTCTTGGTCTTCTTTACTTTCATAAATTGGTTTTACTACTTGAGAACGCCATTGCATAGCACGGTTAGTCGCTGTTACATAACCTTCTGTTTCAAATTGAGTACAAGCTGGGATGATATAAATACCATCTGGACGATCTGCTAAAACTGCTACTTCATTTACAAAAGGCTCAGCAATTACGATCATATCAAGTTTTTTAAGTGCTTCTTGAATTTTTACCGTATGTGCCATAGAAGTAATACCCGTTCCTTGCACCCAAAGTACACGGATAGGTGAGTTTGAATAAGTTTTTTCTTCATGTAAAACACCTTGCCACCATTTTGCTAGTGAAAAGCCTTTTTCATGCATCCATTCTTTAGAATAAAATCTTGAATTTAAATACTCTCTCTCAACATTCCATACATTAGAGAAGTGATTCCAAGCATTATCATCAAGTCCATAATAAGCTGGTAAAGTATCTGCCAAACAACCCATATCAGTAGCACCTTGAACATTATCATGTCCTCTGATGATGTTTGTTCCTGCGCCTGGTTTACCTATATTACCAAGAACAAGTTGCAAGATAGCTAGAATTCTTGTGTTAGAGCTACCTACTGAGTGTTGAGTAATACCTAAAGCCCAAAATAGCGTAGCAGGTTTGATTGTAGCTAGCATTCTTGTGATTTTTTCAAGTTGAGCAGCCGGAACACCTGTTACATCTTCTACAACTTCAGGAGTCCATTTAGCAGCTTCTGCTTTTATTTCTTCAACCCCATAAGTTCTGGTTTTTATTAATTCTTTATCTTCCCAACCGTTTTTGAAGATCAAATGAAGCATACCATAAACTAAAGCTATATCTGTACCTGGACGAATTCTTACATATTCATCAGCATGTACTGCAGTTTTTGTAAATACAGGATCTACAACTACCAATTTAGCATTATTACGATCTTTTGCTTGCAATAAGTGTTTAAATCCAATAGGATTAGCCACAGCAGTATTTGCACCAAAAATAATCATCATTTTTGAATGTTTAGTCACATCACCAAAATGATTTGTCATAGCGCCATAACCCCATGTATTCGCCACACCGGCGACTGTTGCGCTGTGTCAAATTCTAGCAACGTGGTCTATATTATTAGTACCCCAAAATGCTGCAAATTTTCTAAAATAATAAGCTTGTTGGTTATTAAATTTAGCCGAACCTAAGAACATAACGCTATCAGGTCCATTTTCTTTACGGATTTCAAGCATTTTATCACCAATTTCATTGATAGCTTGCTCCCAAGTTAAACGCACCCATTTGCCGTTTTCTTTTTTCATAGGATATTTAATACGCTGTTTTGATTTAGTAAGATCGATTTGATCTATCCCTTTACAGCAGTGTGATCCTTGAGAAATAGGATGTTCTATAGCGTTTTCTTGACGCACCCAAACTCCATCTTGCACTTCTGCTTTAATTCCACAGCCTGCACTACAGATACTACAGATTGTTCTAACAATCTTAGAATCTGGATAAGGATTTGCTACTTCTTGTTCACTTGCAGCTCTAATAGCTTTGTTTTCACTACCAAAAGCCGCACTTCCAAGACCAGCAATACCAGCAAGCTTAAGAAAATTTCTTCTTGCTAATGCCATCTTCTTCCTTTCTTAATTAGTAAGCTATTTTGTAGTATTTTTCCCAATGCATAGTTTTTTTATAAAGCACTTCTTTTTTAGTACTTTTTCCTAAAACTACGGTATTTTGCTCTTGGTAATCATCTTTAGCTAAAGCATTAACGCTCGCTCCAGCTACTACCCCTAAAGCACCAATTTTCAAAGATTTTTTTAAAAAATCCCTTCTTTGATTGGCCTCCATGTTCTCTCCTTTGAAATAAAAGTAAAGAATAACTATAAATACTTAATTTTAAAGTATTTACACACTTAAACATTATAACTTTTGCATATTTTCACTTAAGATTTTATTTAATTTCTATTTTCATAAAAAGATGATTTTGATAATATGTATTTTGGTAACAAAATACATATTAATTTTTATAATTTGCTAAGTTCTTCTATATTTGTTTTACTAAATTTAGTAGGAAGTCTTGGTTCATAAGGAAGTCTTTGTAAAGCTTCATCTGCTATACTTTTACCTTCTTTTTTTACAGGTGCTTGTACTTCTAAATAAGCTCTTTCGTTTGTAAAAAAGACTTTCATAATATTGGCAATAGCAATGTAAAAATTTGAGTTTTTATGGATTTGTAATTTTTCTATAAACTCATCTATTACAGGATTTATCACAAAGCGAAATAATTGCTGTGCAACTTTCAAATCATGCTCAATAATGCTTGCCATAAAAGCAAACAAAAAGCCAAATTCATCTTCACTTTGTCTGCAATCTTCTTTTTTTCTAAATTTGGTTTTTCTAATGATTTCACAGGCTTGAAGCTTCATTTTGCCATCATCTCTGCCCTCATCATAAAAAGAAGCGCTAATAGGCACATTCACGTAAGAAAAATCAAAAAATACTCCATTTTGTTCTTCTTTAAAACTTGCAAAATCACATGCACTAAGTTTTTCAAAATCAGACTTTAAACTATCATCTAAAGGACTTTGAGCTAAAACTAAAACTTGTTCATGCCAAATTTTAAATTCATTTTCATCGATAAAATTAAAAGCTTTTGAAAAAAATTCATAAAAATATTTACGCGAAAGATCAATATCTTGTATCATTAATTTTCCTTGTTATTTTTATTTGATTATAACAAGGAAAATTTAAAAAAATCAAGTGAGATTTTAAAATTTTGTTTTAGAATCGTAAGTAAATGATGGATTGATTTGTTTTTTATCGCTTAATTCTTTATACCAATAAGAGTGTAAAATATAAACTTCCTCTTCTTCTTTATAACCACTAATCATAGAATGGATACTTCCTTTAATAGCAAATACAGCCATATAAATATGAATAGCAAAAAATACCGCACATAAAATACCCAAAATATTATGGATGATAGCTGAAGCTCTTAAAATATCTATATGAGAAATTCCAAAAATAGATTGTAAAGAAGTAGAATTAAAATCAAGGAAAAACATAAACGCACCGGTGATTATCATCAAAAATCCACCAAAAACAGCTATATAATACCAAGATTTTTGACCAAAATTAAACTTGCCAGCAGGCACAGGTTTTTTCTCTTTACTTAAATATCCACCAACCATCATCATCCATCTTAAATCATAACTTGCAGGAAGCATTCTTTTAATCCAACATAAAAGCATAGGAATGATAGAAATGATAAATAAAATAGTAGCAATGCCATGTAAGTTTTTACACATTCTTACAAAAAATCCACCACCAAAATATGATCCAAAAATCATAATAAGACCGGTTGGCACAAGGATAATCCAAGAAATTGCCGCTACAAAATGAAACAATCTTTCAAATACTGAAAAGGCATAAATTTTCTTACCATCATGAGAAAATTTCTTTGGACCTATGACCATATAATGCAATGCAAAAGCTGAAATTACCACTATAAGTATAATCAAAACAGCACTTGCAATATATTCACCTTGTAGTTTAGTCCACAAAGCACCAAAATTTTGATAACTTTCTATATTCATCACTCTTTGCACATCCCAAATTTGAGTATTTTTAACTTCAAAATTTTCTTGAGCAAATAGAAAGTTAAAACAGGCTAAAAGAGTTAGTATAACCCTATGCATAAATTACTCCTAAACATTACACACTAGCCAAAGCTTAGCGTTGTAGTTTTGTTAATTTTCAGTTTCCATTTTTATTTTAAAAAAAGTTTTATTTAAAAAACATAAATTTGCAAAAAACTACAAAAAAACTCAATTTTTAGTTTCTTTTTGAATAATTTTCATAACCAAATTCTCTTACCATAGATAAATTTTCATTCTTATCTAAGAACATTAAATTTGGAAGTCTTACTCCATTAAAAGTGGTGTTTTTAACTATGGAATAATGAATTTGATCTAAAAATACTATTTTTTGCCCTATTTTTAACTCTTGATTAAAAGCATACTCACCCATGATATCCCCTGCTAAGCAAGTATTACCACCAAGTAAATAAGCAAATTCATTTTCTTTTAACTCGCTATATTTTTCCCCATCACGGCTTGATAAAATTCTAGCATTTAAAACCTCACTTGTATAAGGCATGATGATAGTATCTGGCATATGAGCTTCGCTTGAAGTATCTAAAATAGCTATTTTTTTCTCATTTTCTACTATGTCTATCACACTTGCAACTAAAGTCCCACACTGCCAACCCACAGCCTCACCTGGCTCAAGATACACTTGCACCCCGTATTTATCGCTAAATTTTTCACAAAGATCAATTAGTTTTTGCGTGTCATAACCTTCTTTTGTGATATGATGACCCCCGCCAAAATTAATCCATTTCATATTTTTAATAAATTTTGAAAATTTAGCCTCAAAAGCATTTAACACAAGCTCTAAAGAATGCGCACTTTCTTCACACAAAGCATGAAAATGAAGCCCACTTAAAGCACTTAAATCTTCATTTTCAAAATCAATCGCACGAATTCCTAGTCTTGAAAATCTACCACAAGGATTATAAAGTTCTTTTGGGGCTACTGAAAGCTCTGGATTACAGCGCAAACCAAGAGACTTTTTACTTGCTTTGTCTTTAAATTTTTTAAACTGATTAAAAGAATTAAATACTATATGATGTGAAAGATCGATGATTTCATCTATTTCATCCTCTTTAAAAGCAGGTGAAAAAGTATGAATTTCTTTATCCATATATTCTTTTGCAAATTTAGCTTCCCAAAGCCCACTGCAAGTACAACCTGATAAATACTCACCCACTATATCCATAGCACCTGAAAAAGCAAAACCCTTTAGAGCAAGTAAAACTTTTGCTCCACTTTGCTCGCTCACTTTAGCCAAAAGTTCACAATTTTTTCTAAGTTTATCTTCTTCTAAAATATAAGCAGGGGTTTGAAATTCTTTATCTAAATGATTTTTAATTAGCATTATTTATCCTTAATTTTTGATTTAAAACCACTTGTATAACAAATCATATTAAAATTATATCTTGTTTTTATAATTTACAATCATTAATCAAATAATAGCTATAATCAAAATCCAAATCAAAATTAATTTAGGAGTAAAATTTGATGGACAGAAGGTTATTTTTAAAATTTAATGCTTTAGGTTTAGCAAGTATTAGCAGCGCTTATGCAATGGGGGATCATTCTCATCATAATATGCACTCAAAACATACACAAAAAGATACAAAAGAAATCGATACTTCTTTTATCAAACTAGAAAATCCAAACATTAAATTACTCGATGAAAAAGACTTTCCTAACGGACAAACATTAGCAAATTTAAAACTTCTAAAAAACACAAGCACAAAGAAAAATTTCTTTAGATCAAGTATAGAAGTCAAAGAAAGTCAAATAGAACTTGTTAAAGGTAAAAAAACAAAATGCTTTACTTACAATGGCTCTATACCTGGACCTAAAATAGAAGTTTATGAAGGTGACACTGTAGAAATTTTGGTAAAAAATAGTTTAAAAGAACCAACTACTATCCACTGGCATGGACTTGATATACCACCTGAACAAGATGGTAATCCACATGATCCTATCATGCCTGGTAGAGAAAGAATTTATCGCTTTAAACTTGGAGAAAATTCAGCAGGAACCTACTGGTATCATCCACACCCACACTATACCACAGCAAAGCAAGTTTATAAAGGTTTAGCAGGGGTATTTGTAGTAAAAGCTAAAAAAGATGCATTGTCGCATTTACAAGAACAAGATTGGGTGATTAGCGATTTGCGTTTAGATGAAAATGCACAAATTCCTGATAATAATTTATTTGATTGGCTAAATGGTAGAGAAGGAAATTTAGTTCTTATCAATGGACAATTAAAGCCAAAAATAACACTTGACAAAGCTCAAAGAATTCGTATTTATAATTTTTGTGCGGCAAGATATTTAAATTTACGCATTAAAGGTGCTAAATTTATTTTAGTAGGAACTGATGGAGGGCTTATAGAAAAAGGTATTGAATTAGATGAGTTATTTTTAAGTCCTGCTTCAAGAGTAGAAGTACTAATCAAAGCAAATAAAGGTGATTTTAAACTTGAAAGTACTTATTATGACCGCGATAAAATGCTTGTTAAAGAAGAACCTTACACTCTTATGTTAGCTGATCTTAAAGTAGAAAAAACTATAGAAAACATACCTGAAAAATTACGCGAATTTCCACCTTTAAAAGAAGCTACAAGCTTTAAAGAAGTGATTATGAGCGAAGATCATATGCAAATGCATGATATTAGTAAGAAAAGTGAAGAAGAAATCAAAAAAAGCCTTGCTTCTATGTTTTTAATCAATGGTAAAACATTTGATATGAATAGAACAGATTTAACCTCAAAATTAAATGAAGTAGAAGAATGGGTAGTAAAAAATTCTTCACATATGGATCATCCTTTCCATATACACGGAACACAATTTGAACTCATATCTTCTAAATTTAAGGGTAAAATAACAAAAGCAAAATTCAGAGCATTACAAGATACGATTAATGTAAGACCTGGGGAAGAATTAAGACTTAGAATGAGTCAAAAATTTACTGGTATTAGAATGTTTCACTGCCATATTTTAGAGCATGAAGATCTTGGAATGATGGGAATTTTAGAAATCAAAGAATAAAGGTAAAAAATGGTAAAAGTTGAATTTCTAGGGCCAATTAACAAAGAAAGCTTAGAACTAAATGTAAGTAATCTTAAAGAATTAAAAGCAATTTTAGGACAAGATGAAAGCTTAAAAGAATGGCTTGAGCTTTGTGCGGTTGCTTTAAATGATGAAATGGTTTTTGATGATGAAACTACCTTAAAAGATGGGGATAAAATATGCTTATTACCACCGGTTTGTGGAGGATGAGTCATGTTTGAATTACATCAAGGAGCCTTAGAAATTCCTAGCATTTATGCTAGATGGTATGAATATGCTAAAGATAAAAACTGCGGAGCTTTGATCACATTTTGCGGTATAGTGAGGGCTGAAGATGAGATTGAGGCTTTGAGTTTTGATATATATGAGCCTTTATTAAAAACTTGGTTTGAAAAATGGTGCCAAAAACTTGCAAATGAAAATGTAAGCTTGATGTTTGCTCACTCTATCGGTGAGGTTAAAGTGCATGAGAGTTCTTATTTTGCTGGGGTTTTAAGCAAGCAAAGAAAACTAGGACTTAAGCTAATTAATGACTTTGTAGAAGATTTTAAAGCAAGTGCACCTATATGGAAATATGATATCATTAATGGCGAAAAAATTTATGCCAAAGAACGCTCTTTGAAACTTCAAGGAGCAGGAATTTTAAGCACTAAGGACTAAAATGCTAACTTCTTATAGCCAAAGTTTAGACATACTTCATTCACACATACAAACATATGAAAAGATAGAAAACATCGCTTTAACACAGTGCTTAGATAGAATTTTAGCCATAGATATCAAAGCTTCTACTAACAACCCTCAATTTCCCACAGCTTCTATGGATGGCTATGCGATTAAATTTAGTGAGCAAGATGAGCCTTTGTCTATCATAGGTGAAGTACCTGCGGGAGTTTTTCCAAGCTTTAAAATACAAAATAAAGAATGTGTTAAAACCTTTACAGGCTCTTTAATGAGTGAGGGTTGTGATACCTTAGTGCCTGTGGAAAAAGTTGAAGTTAAAGAAGGTGTAGTTTATATAAAAGAAAAAGTTCCACAAGGCTTTGCTGTAAGAAAGGTGGGTGAGAGCTACACCAAAGATGAAATTTTACTCACCAAAGGTACAAAACTAGGCTATAGCGAGATAGCACTTTTAGCCGAGCTTGGATATTTTCACATTAGTGTTTTTGCTAAACCTATCATAGGCGTGCTAAGTAGTGGAAGTGAGATCAAAGACTTGGGCGAAAGCTTAGAGCACCCTGCACAAATTCGCTCATCAAACCATGTAGCCATAGCTAATATGGCAAAAAAACTTGGTGCTGAAGCTAGAATTTTCCCACTTTTAAAGGATGATATGCAAAAAACTCCAAGTGTTTTAAAGCAAGCACTTAATGCGTGTGATATTTTAGTTACCACCGGTGGAGTTTCCATGGGGGATTTTGACTTTTTAAAGCAAGCTGTTAAAGAGTATGAAATCATCTTAGACAAAGTCAATGTAAAGCCTGGTAAACACATCAAAATAGCCAAATTTGAAGACAAATTCATCTTTGCCCTACCGGGTTTTCCATACTCGGCTATGGTGATGTTTAATTTATATGTAAGAGAACTTTTAAATGCTTGGCTTTTACAAGAAAAAGACTATGTATTTAAAGCATTTGCAAATACTGACTATAAGAAAAAAAGTCCGCATTTAGAATTTGTAGCTTGTAATGTAGAATTTAAAGATGGAAAAATTTATGCCAATTTAAAAGGCAAAAAACAAGGCTCAAGTGCCATCATCAACAACCTTAACCACAAAGCCGCATTAATGATAGCACATGATGATATAAAAGAAAATGATTTAGTGGATATTGTTTTAATGCCTTGATTTATGCTGGATGAGCACTTATTTGATTTCCTTTTTCATCGTAAGTTTTAATAAAAGCGCCTTCTTTTATACTAACACTAGAACCTGTAAAGCCCATCAAAGCATCACCATATTTTTTATTTATTGGTTTAGCATAAAGTCTCCTGTTTCCATCATAAACCTCTACAAATGAGCCAGAAACACTAATTTTAGCTAAAGTAATAGCCATTTTTTCTCCTTTAATTAAAATCGAAGGATGATAATATCAAAAAAAAAAAAAAACGCAAGAGCCAATTAGTTATTTTTAAAAATTGATGATTTAAAGCAAAATTTAACAAGGATATAAAATAGATAAGAAAGAAACTATGAAAAAATTTAAATATTTTCTTAAATTAATATGGTTTTATCAAATTTTTTATCAGTTGCAATACTAGGATTGATTCCTATGCATAGTAAAATACTATTTGAGTTCTTTCCTAAAACATATCTACACTTTTCATCATATACATATATATCATAATTTTTCACGCATAACCTTAATTTAATATACTAACTATCAAAAAATTCCTTTTCTAAAAAGTCCTAAAAGTTTTGTGTTAATGTAATAATTATTTCTACCCATTTTAACACATTCTAAAACCCCTAATTTTTCACAAATTTTAAAATATTTTGAAGCACTCTGTCTTGAAATATCTAATTTTTTTATTAAAAAATCTATTTTTGTATAAGGGTGAGAAAACAAAAGTTCTACAAAATCTTTACTATAAAAATTTGTTTTATTTTGTAAAATATCACTTACATCGTTCATCATTTTTTCTATTATAATGATAGTTTCAATTGTCTTTATAGCAGTTTGCTCTACGCCTTTTAGTATATATTCTATCCATTCTAAAATTACCCCTTCATCGCGTACTTTTTGCAAAAGAGTGTAATATTCATCTTTATTTTTAACTATATAAGCACTTAAATATAAAATAGGCAAATCCAAAAGCCCTTTATACACTAAATAAAGTATATTTATAATCCTACCTGTTCTACCATTTCCATCATAAAAAGGATGTATGCTTTCAAATTGATAATGAATGATTGCCATTTTTACTAAAAAATCAAGCTCATCTAGAGTATCATCGTTAATGTATTGCTCTAAATTTTTCATAAGTTCTTGTATATCATCAAAATTTTGTGGTGGTATATGCTTGATTTCACCTGTAATAGGATTTTTGAGCATGGTTCCACTTTGTTTTCTAAAACCTGCATTATTCCCTTCTAACCTTTTTTGAATTTCTAAAATATGAGCATTTCTTAATAATTGCTCTTTTTTTAAAAGCTCATATCCTTTTTTTAAAGCATTTTCATAGTCTTTTACTTCTTTTGCTGCTCTTGTGAGTTTTTTTTCATCAATTTTAGATAAAAAAAGTTCATCGTGAGTAGTAATAATATTTTCTATCTCACTTGAATCTTTAGCTTCTTGCAAAATTAAAGCATTGATTAAAATATTTGGGTTTGGAATGCTTTTACTAAGTCCATTTAATTCAGCTAATTTTCTTGAAGCTTTGATGATAAGGTTATAAATATTTGCGTTTAATTTTATATCTAAAGGTAGTTTTGGCGGTATAAACTCTTTCATGTTTTTTCCATATGTTAAAATTTATAAAATTTTTTAACATTATAAAAAAATATGTTAAAAAAATCAAAAATTTTTAACATATTAATTCTACACACCTTGAGTATAGTATCTTACTTCATTTTCCCTATTGCAATAAAAACCTAGCTTTATTATAATTTCAAAAACCACAAAGGAGAGAAAATGGACTCAAAAATCTTTTTGGAAAATGGTCGTGTTAAAAGTAAAGGTTATGCCATGCTTAGCAGGGATTCTAAATTCACACCTTTTGAATTTACACGCCATAAAGTAGGTAAAAACGATATCTTAATCGCTATCAAATACGCAGGAATTTGTCATAGTGACATACATACCGCAAGAAGCGAATGGGGCGAGGCAACCTACCCTTGCGTACCTGGCCATGAAATAGCAGGAGAAGTTATCGCAGTGGGTGAAAATGTGAGTAAATTTAAAGTAGGTGATTTTGCTGGGGTTGGGTGCATGGTAAACTCATGTGGAGAGTGCGAAGCATGCAAAAAATCTCAAGAACAATTTTGCGAAAATGGTAAAACCATCTACACTTATAACTGCAAAGATGTATTTCATGATAATGAAAACACCTATGGAGGCTACTCAAACAACATCGTAGTAAGTGAAAAATTTGCTATCAATGTGCCAAAAAATGCTCCGCTTGACAAAGTAGCGCCTTTACTTTGTGCGGGTATTACTACCTACTCACCGCTTAAATTTTCAAATATAAAAGAAGGTTCAAGTGTAGCCGTAGCAGGTTTTGGTGGGCTTGGTATGATGGCAGTTAAATATGCTGTAAAAATGGGGGCAAAAGTAAGTGTTTTTGCAAGAAATGAAAACAAAAAAGCAGAAGCTCTAGCTATGGGTGTGAGTAATTTTTATACTAGTACAGACAAAAGCGTGGTAAAAGAAAGATTTGATCTCATCATCTCTACTATACCAACCCCTTATGATCCGCTAGCTTATATGGATTTGTTAAAATTTGGTGGTGAGATGGCTATAGTAGGATTACCTCCGCATGAAGTAAGTCCTAGCATTAACATCATTCATTTTGTATTTAAAGCAGGTAAAAAAGTATATGGCTCGCTTATTGGAGGCATTAAAGAAACTCAAGAAATGCTTGATTTTTCTTTAGAACATGGAATTTATCCTGAAATTGAAATCATCAAACCAAGTGAGATTGACAAAGCTTATGAAAATCTCACTTCAGGAAAAGCCAAATTCCGCTATGTAATCGATATGAGCGCAGAAAATTAATACTCATCAAAAATCACATCGCTAGTATCAAAACCTCTTTGCTTGGCTATTTCAAGCAAAGAGTTTATTTGCTCTTTTGCTAAAATCTCTCTTGATAAAATCCAAAGATATTTTTTATCAGGACTACCTACAATAGAAACTTGATAATTTGTATCAATGTAAATAATCTCATAATTTGGCTTGTTAAAAACATTCATAAAAATACTAAATTTAACCGCTAAAGCTCTTGGTGATTTTACCCTGGCTTTGCCATTTGCTTGAGAGATTTCTCCATTTTCTTTAGTGCATATATTTTTGACTTTAATTATAGGCGTAGAGCCTTCATACTCTAGCTCATATTCTGCTTTAGCACTTTTGCAAGTTTTTTGAAAAAAGGCAGGTTTTCTAGCCATTTCTAACCATGTACCCATGTATTTTTCTAAATTTATACCATCTAATAATTCTATCATTTTTCTTCCTTTTGATTTGCCTCACCCCAATCACACATCGCTTGTAAAATAGGTATCAAGCTTTGTCCTTTTTTAGCAAGGCGGTATTCTACTTTTGGAGGGATTTGTGGGTATTCTTTACGCGTGATTAAATCATCATTTTCAAGCTCTCTTAAAGTATGCGTTAGAGTCTTAAAAGAAATATTGCCAAGATATCTTTTAAGCTCATTATATCTTACAACTTCATAACGAAATAAACAGTACAAAACACTCATCTTATATTTGCCTGAAATCAAAGATAAAGTATAGTTAAACCCGCATTCTGTAAAATCGCACTTTTCTTCCATATACTTTCCTTTAATATAGTATTATGCTTTTTTATATTATAATCCAAAATCATTTTTTATCAAAATGAATACACATTAAAAAGGGTTTTGATGGATTTCATCACAAATCTTATCATTGCTGCTATTGTTGGTGGTGCATGCGGAGCTGCGCTTCATTTATGGAAAAAGAAAAAAGAAAAAGACAGTAGCGAAAAATAATACGTGAAGCAAAATGCTTCACATTGATTTAATTTATAATATATTTCAGCATATTCTAACTTCAAGATCAAAAAGTAAAAATACTTATTCTATACATTCTGCCTTAAAAGTATAAAAATATAAT
Organism: Campylobacter sp. RKI_CA19_01116; assembly: GCF_025771405.1. Classification (NCBI taxonomy): domain Bacteria; kingdom Pseudomonadati; phylum Campylobacterota; class Epsilonproteobacteria; order Campylobacterales; family Campylobacteraceae; genus Campylobacter; species Campylobacter sp. RKI_CA19_01116. Next base: position 180,808 of record NZ_JAKMQF010000001.1, on the reverse strand, counting down.
TACACTTTCTTATAGTATAGTATCTTACATAAATTTCAGTATTGAAATAAAATTATAGTTAAATTATAATTTCAAAAAACGCAAAAGGATAAAATATGCAAAAAGTATTATTATTAAACGGCGCAAAAGACTTTGGACACTCTAAAGGAAGACTAAACACGAGCTTGCATGAGCTTGCACTTAAAACCTTAAAAGATCTTGGTTTACAAACCCAGCAAACACATATAGATCAAGGCTATGATACAAACAATGAGGTAGAAAAAATTCTAAATACTGATGTTTTGATTTGGCAAATGCCTGGTTGGTGGATGGGAGAGCCTTGGATAGTGAAAAAATACATTGACGATGTTTTCACAGCAGGACATGGAGTGTTTTATAAAAACGATGGTAGAAGCAGAGATGATGCAAGTAAAAAATACGGAAGTGGTGGGCTTTTAAAAAATAAAAAATATATGCTTTCGCTAACTTGGAATGCTCCAATACAAGCTTTTGATGATGAGAATGAATTCTTTAATGGAGCTGGGGTTGATGGAGTGTATTTACACTTTCACAAAGCACATGAGTTTTTAGGAATGAGTGCTTTACCTACTTTCATAGCAAATGATGTAATCAAAAATCCTCAAGTGCAAGAGTATTTCACAAATTATAAAGCACACTTAGAAAAAATTTTTAAAGCTTAGAAATTTGGGATTTGATACTAGAAATCATTGATTTTTTAGCATCAAATTCACTTTTTAAATTCAAAATAATCTGCCTTTTAGCTTCAATAAAATCAACAAAGCTTTGCATATAATTTTTATAAATTTTTAAAACTACAGGCTTATTTAAAAGCAAATCTTCAAATTCATATACATTAAGCTCAGTTAATACCCTTTGATGCACTTCACTTGCTTTTGGATGATATAAGCTAAACTCAGTGCTATCAAGCTCGTAAAATTCTTTACTCGCATTCATTTTAGCGCTAAAAAATCCCAAAGTAAGTTTAGTAGCGCTTTCATAATTTGCTAAAGCTTTTAGATTAAGCTTTTCTAAAAATAAATCAAGTTCAAGTTGGCTTTTAAACAATAATTGCTTAAAATCTTTTAAAAAAAGCTCCTCGCTAGCACTAGCAAAGCTTCTAAAACTAGCAAATTCTTTTTCACTTTCTAAGGCATTTTCTTTTTGTAAATTTGAAAATTGAGCTTTAAAAAGCAAAATTTGCTCTTCTAAATGAGTAAAAAATAAGGAAAAATCATCTTTAATTTGACTAAATTCTAAAGCGATTTCATTTTTTAATCTTTTAAATTCCTTATTCATTACTTCAGAGTTATAAAACATAGCCAAAAACGCATCATCGCTTGAAAGATATGGTGCTTTATAAGCAACTTTTTCATAAAGATTTTTCTTAAATAAACCCTTAGCTTCTTTATAATAATTACTATCTTTTTCTTTAATAAATTTTAAAATTTCTTGGGCGATTTTTTCTCCAACAAGTTTTAATTTATCCAAACAATTATGATTTAAAATTTTGATTTTTTGCTCTAGCTTGCTTACTTTGAAAGTTTGCAAAATAGTATTAAATTTAAGCTCTAATTGCTCTAGCGCATTTTGAAACAAATCATATTGATTTGACAAAAGTTCACATAAATTACCAAGTTTTTCTTTAATAAAATCTTTTTTAATGCGCTCATAATCAAGTTCTTTTAAATACTCATAAAGCAAAGGTAAATTTGACTTTTGTAAATCAAATTTTGCTTCTTTGCATGAAATTGCGATGATTTTTTCAAAATACTTATCAAAAACTAAATGCGCATAATTTAAAACATTTTCTAGCTCATCTTGACTTAACTTATCTTTTTGATTAAGCACACAAATCCCACCACGCTCTAAAAGCTTGGCATTTGCTTTTATAGCATCTTCTTCACTTTTTTTACCTGCATTATCAATCAAACTAAGCCAAATAGCACTATGCATAAAAGAAAGCTCTTTAAAAGTAGTTAGCGTGTCGGTGGTGTTTGCATTTAAACCTGGGGTATCTATAAGCGTGATATCTTTTAAAAGCTCAATAGGCGCAAAAAGGTGCAAACTTTTAGTTTCCTTTAGCTCATTTCTTTGATCGCTAAATTTAGAAAGCTCGTCTATATCTACAATCTCATCACTACCATCTTCATATTCAACTCTTAAAAAATACTCCTTAGCATAGCGTAAAAAAGTGGGCTTAAAAGTCACCGGCACCACGCCTGTTGGCAGGCATTCTTTTTGTAAAATCAAATTTAAAAGCGTGGATTTACCGCTGGAAAATTGCCCTATAATGGCCACATTAATGGCTCTTTTATAGCTAGCTATGATCATCTCAAGATCTTTTAAAAAGACATCATTTAAATGCAAACTCGGTTCTAAAAATGCATTTTTTATTGCTAAAATCTTTCCTTCAAAACTATCATCAAAACTTTTACAATAAGCATTTTCATAAGCTTTTAAAAAATCATTAATCAAATCATTTTGCATTTAAAAGCTCCGTTTTTAAAGTCTTTAAACTTTGTAATTTTGTATTGTTTTTTTCTAAAAGCTCTTTGGAGTTTTGTTCATTTTGCTCTATTTGTAAAATCAAGTCTTTTAAGTCTTTGATTTGTTCTTCTTGTTCTTTTTCGTATAAATTTAAACTAAGCTCTAAATTAGTAAAAAATTCTTGATTATTTTTTAAATCTAAGGCAATTTTTTCTATATTAAATGTTTGTAATTTTTCTAAAATTTGATTTTCTAAAGAGCTTTCTAGTTTATAAATATCTTGAGTTGATTCTAAATTTTTTAAAAGCTCCGCTTTTAATGTCATAAAAAGATCATTAGTGAAAATGCTTTCTATTTTTGTTTCAACCTTACTTTTAAAATCATCACAATTTTGCTCTAAAATAGCTTTTAAAAAATCATATTTCACACTTAGAGTGTTTTTAAACTCATTGACCTTATACTCACTTTGCTGTTTTAACTCTCTTAAAAGATCAAAAATTCCATCTTTTAAAGTCGTATCAATGATAGTATTTAATCTTTGAGTGTTGTTTTTGATTTTATTATTTTGATTATATTTTAGCTCATCTATAAGTTTTTCTTTTAATTTCTTAGCTAGCAAATGCAAAAGCGTTAAAATTTCTTGAGTATTTTCATCTTTTGTGCTAAAAATAGCACTTAGCTCTGCTTTTACTTGCATTAATTTTTCTTTTTTTGCTTTAAAATCATTGATAATAGTTTGATTTTGTTTATCAAACTCAAAGCTTTCATAATTTAGCATTTTATTAGAAAATTTAATTTTTTCTTCTATTTTTTCTAAATGCAATAATAATTCTTTTTTATAAGCACTTAGAGCGATTTTGTTTTTATCATATAAGCTTTTAGCTATAAGTTCTTCTAGTGTTAAAATATTACTTTGTTCTAAATTTCCACCTTTTTTTTGATAAAAATCATTAGCTAGTTTTGAAGAAATACACACAAAATCTACATTATCTAATAATTCTTGGCTAAGCTGCTTTTGTGCTAAATTTTCTTTGAGCTTATTTTTAGTATAGTTAATTACTTCTTGCAAGTCTTTTTGACTAAGCAAGTCAGCCTTAGTAAGCACAATCAAAAGCTTACTTACCCTTGAAGTTAACAAACATTCTATAATAAAATCACAATCTTTTTGACTTAAACTTTGAGAAGCATTCATAAGATGAATTAAAAAGTCAGCCTTACTTATATACGCTTTTGTTAAAAGCTCTCTTTGGATAATCACATCATCAAGTCCTGGAGTATCAACTATACAAACATTATCTTTTAAAAAATCAAGCGATGAAAAAAGCTCTATTTTTTTAATAAGTGCTGAAATTTTATTTTTTGCACTAGTGTAATTTTTTAATTCTTCAATTTTTATTTCTATATTTTTATTTTCTTTTTCGATATATTCATTTAGATTAAAATTTTGTTCTAATTGTTTTATAAGATCTTGCATATCTTGATTATCTTTAGAACTTTTTAAAATTTCTTGCCATTCTTCTTCATTCCAAAAATATATCTTAGCTTTTTGCTCTTTGCCGTATTTTAAAACACTCAAATTTGCAGTTTCAGGCACATTAGATACACCTAAAAAATCTTTTTTCAAAAGTGCATTTAGCATACTTGATTTACCTGCATTTACTACACCTGTTACCGCGATAGAAAAATCAATATTACTAAATTTAACCAAAGCTTCTTGTAAGAGTTTTTTAGCTTTTTCATCCTCGCAAAGCTCTTGTAAGTTTTGATTAATGAGATCTAGTGTTTGATGTGAGTTTTTAACTTCTTGCTTGTAATCTTTTTGAATGACTTTTTGTCTAGATACAAAAGCATATATTAAAGTATTATCAGTGATTTTTTGAAGTTTTTCCAAGGATTTTAAAAGCTCGTTTTTATCTAAAATTCCTAAATTTAAAGCATTAATAAAACAAACCTGTGCATACTGAATGCCATAAAGATCTAAGCGTAAATTTAAACTTTTCATCAAACTTTTAAATTCATTTAAAGCACTAAATCTTTCATAATTATCAAGATTAGTACTTAAAAGAATTGCTGCTTTTTGAGCATCAATTAAACTTTCATCAAAAAGTGTATTTGTATCAAGATAAACACTATGATTTTGCCAAATTTGTTTTAGTAAGGTTTTAAGCGCCCCCTTTTCTTGGGGGCAAAGATTATTTGTTTCTTTGAGCGACAAGCTGTCTTCTCATATAAGCGATTTTGCTTTGTAAAGGTAGTTCTTTTGGACAATTATCTTCACATGCAAGTAAAGACATACATCCAAACACACCATCATCATCGCCCACTAATTCATAAAAATCTTCTATGGTTCTGTGATCATGTGGATCTTGTAAATATCTAGCTGTTCTTAAAAGCCCAGTAGCTGCGATAAAGTCAGGTCTCATTAGCTTAGTTGCACAAGAAGCAACACAAATTCCACACTCTATACAACGATCAAGTTCAAAAGTCTCATCTGCAACTTCTGGCTCAATACGCTCTTCAAGTTTAGAAATATCTGTTTCTTTTTCATTATGCACCCAGCTTTCAACGCGTTTACACATACCATCAAACCACTCACCTGTATTAACACTTAAGTCTTTTATGTGTCTAAATGCAGGTAAAGGCATAAGCTCTATAACGCCATCTGGATAGTCTTTTGTCAATGTTTTACAAGCAAGTTTTGGCTTACCATTGATCATCATAGCACAGCTTCCACAAATCCCTGCTCTACATACAAAGTCAAAACTCAAATCCGCATCCATTTTTTCTCTGATTTGAGTTAAGCACACAAAAATCGTCATAAATGGAGTTTCTTCAAGCTCATAAGTAACAAAATGAGGCTTAGAAATTTTACTTAATGGATTATATTTAAATGCTCTTATTGTTAATTTTCTACTCATAATCAACTCCTATTCTTTGATTTGGTGCTTTAAATTTAGCTTGTAATTCATAAGGCATTAAAGCATGTTGAATTTCATATCTACCTTTGCCTTCTGCTTCCATTTTTTCACGGATCGCATCAACTTCAGCTTGGCGTTTTTCGCTTAATGGATTTTCAATGATATTTCCTTTAGCACCATAACCTCTAAATGCAGGTGGGATTTCCATTTTCATAATGTCAAGATCTTCATACTCAACTCTAGGCATACTTTCACCTTCTACCCAGTAAGTATTTGTTCTTTTCATCCAATTTAAGTCATCTCTTTTTGGATAATCTTCTCTATAATGAGCCCCACGACTTTCTGTTCTTAAAAGCGCACCATAAGCAACACATAAAGCAATTTTTAGCATTCTTGGAACTCTATAAGCTTCTTCAAGCTCTGGATTTGCACATTTTAATTCTTTATCATGTACTTTTAAATCAAGTGATTTTTGATATAACTCTTCAAGCTCTTTAACCGCTTCTTCAAGACCTTGGCCTGTTCTAAAGATAGCTACTTTTTCCCACATAATGTCTTTCATTCTGTTTTTGATTTCAAATACATCATGTTTTCCTTCTTTACTTACAAGAGATTTTAAGTAATCATACTCTTTAGAAAGGAAAGATTTAACGATATTTGTATCAATATCATTACCATTTTCTTTACAATATTGTGCAAAATAATCTCCCACGATCATACCTGCAACAACAGTTTCTGAACATGAATTTCCACCCAAGCGGTTAAATCCATGCATATCCCAACAAGCTGCTTCACCGCATGCAAAAAGACCATTTAGCCATTGGCTTTCACCGGTTGGTTTAGTTCTAATACCACCCATTGAGTAATGTTGCATAGGTAAAACTGGTGCCCAGCCTTTTGGACCCTCATCAGCAGGATCAATACCATTAAATGTTTTACAAATATCTTGAACATCGCGAAGATTTTTTTCAACATGAGCACGACCGAGGATAGAAATATCAAGCCATAAATGATCTCCATAAGGACTTTTTACACCTTTTCCTTTTCTAATGTGCTCCATCATTCTACGACTTACAACGTCCCTACTTGCAAGTTCTTTTTTCTCAGGCTCATAATCAGGCATAAAGCGGTAACCATCAACATCTCTTAAGATACCACCATCACCTCTACAACCTTCAGTTAGTAAGATACCACTTGGTACGATTGGAGTTGGGTGAAATTGCACTGCTTCCATATTTGAAAGTCTGCAAAGTCCAGTTTCTAAAGCAATAGCAGCTCCTGTACCTTCACAAATAACAGCATTTGTAGTTTGTTTATAAATTCTACCATAACCACCTGTTGCAATCATAGTTCCTCTAGCAACATAAGCGATTAATTCCCCATTAGTTAAATCTCTAGCAATAGCCCCTAGACATTTTTTACCATCATGGATAATTCTTACTGCTTCCATTCTATCGATGATTTTAACTTGATGTTTAATCGCTTCATTTGCCACACCATATAGCATACAGTGTCCTGTTGCATCAGCAATATAACATGTTCTCCATTTTTTAGTACCACCAAAGTCTCTTGCATTTATAAGACCATGTGCTTCTTCTTTTTCTTCAATGGTAGTTTTTTGAGCATTGATAACTACAGTTCTAGGTCCTTTTGTAACCCTAGTCCAAGGCACACCCCAAGCAGCAAGCTCACGCACAGCTTTTGGAGCAGTTTGTGCAAACATTCTTGCAACTTCTTGATCACAGCCCCAGTCAGATCCTTTTACTGTATCAGCAAAATGCACATCTTCATTATCTCCCTCGCCTTTAACGCTATTTCCTAAACTCGCTTGCATACCACCTTGTACAGCAGCTGAGTGAGATCTTTTAACTGGACAAATACTTAATAAAGTTACACTTTGACCACTTTTTGCAACTTCAATAGCAGCTCTTAAACCTGCAAGACCACCACCGATAACTAAAGCATCACTATATTGTATGTTCATATTTAGCTCCATCATAAGTTTTTACTATTTGCACTACAGAGTTGTTTTGGTAATTATTAAAGCCTATTTTTGCAAAAGCAGCTAAGCTTAATACACCCAAAACTAAGAAGAAAATACTAATAAACCATTTTGCTTTTTTAAGTTTTTTACGACTTTCTTTTGCATCTTTACCTTCAAACCAACCCCATTTTACACATAATCTATAAAGACCAATACTACCATGCAACTCAACACAGATTAATAAGGCAATGTAAAATAACCACATAAAATGGCTCACTACTCTATCACCTGACATATCAGCACTGATTTTATCTGCATTAGTAATGATAAAAATTAAGTGCGCAGAACCCAAGAAAAACATTACAAAACCAGTAGCAGCTTGAACCCACCATAAAGAAGAATCACCATGATTCATATATTTTAAGTGTGTTCTACAAAGTTGGTATTGTCTGAAATTAATAGGAAATTTTCTCATTGCAAGACCCGCATGCACAAAGAAAATAACCAAAACACAGGCAGCCAAGAAAGAAGTGATGTAGCTCATCATAGGGCTATTAATGATAAATTTTAGTTCTAAAAAGTGAACCACTGAATCAAAAAAATCATCACTAACCAAAATGGTAGAAACGAACAACATATGTGCCCACATAAACAAACCTAAAATTAAGCCTGTCGCACTTTGAATATAGTCAAGTTTTGCTGGCATTTTGCTTTTTTTGCCATCAATACTCTTGCCTAAAAAACCTTCAATGAGTTGGCTCATATTTACTCCTTTTAAAAGTTGATAAGTTTTAATATCGGAGCAATTATAGAACTTTTATTCTTAAAATAAATAAAAATTTATAAATTTTTTTTAATATTTCTTAAATAAAAAGATAAAAATAGTCCTAATAAAAACATTAATAAGCTCAATATCTGACCCATGCTCATACCAAAAGCAACAAAGCCTATACCAAAATCAGGCTCTCTAAAAAACTCGCATACAAAGCGCGCTAGAGCATACAAAATCGTATAATAAGCAATCAATTCTCCATTGTATTTTTTATATTTTTTTATTAGTAATAAAATAGCAAAAACTACAAAACCTTCTAAAAATGCCTCATAAAGTTGTGAAGGATGACGCAATATCCCATCTACATAAATACCCCAAGGCACTTCCGTAGCTCTACCAAATAATTCTTGATTTAAAAAATTTCCAATACGACCAAAAATATATCCACATGGTACACTAATAGCAACTAAATCTAAATATTTCCATAAATTTTGCTTATTTTTTTTACAAAAAGCATAAGTTGCTATTAAAAATCCAACAACAGCTCCATGGTAACTCATACCCCTAATCCCTACAAATTCTCCATTATAAAAGGGATTAAAAATTTGCCAAGGGTGAGTAAGATACCATAAAGTATGCGCATCATAAATTAAAATATAACCCAATCTTGCACCTAAAATCACCCCTATTTCTACCCATATAAAATAGCTATCAAGCATAGCTTTAGAAATTCCCATATTGTCTTTAATCGCATAATATTTGGCGACCATTAAAGCAACAAGCAAAGCTAACACATACATAATGCCATACCAATGCACTTTTAAACCAAAAATTTCAAAAGCTACCACATCAAAATTTGCATAAATATTTTGCCAAAATTCCATAAAAAGCCCTTATTATAAAACATATAATATAGCAAAAAATTGTTATAATTATAAAAATCAAAAGGAGAGAAAATGAAAAAAATATTATTATTTTTTAGCATAATTTTATTTTTAAGTGCTTGCACTGGTAATCAAAAAACTTATTATATTTCTATGCCAAATTTTAAAAGTACTTTTGAAGAACACAACAACACAAATGCTAATAGTCCTAAAGTCAAAATCAATGATGTAGAAATTATAAAAAATACTTTTTATAGTTCATATTTTGAGCAATCTACCCTAAATCAAAGAATTAATAAAAGCTTAGAATTACTCAAAAAACAACTTTTAGAAGATAGCAAAGCATTGCTTCAAAGTAAAGGATATATTATAGATAATGAAAATCCTGATTATGCTTTTAATATAGTTATCAATGCTAGTTTATATGAAGATAAGGTTACAAGAAATTCAAGTCTTGGAGGCGATAGTGTGGAATCTTCTTTTATGATTATTTTAGAAGCTCAAAGTCATTTAAACAATTTGCACCAAGAAGATACTTTCCAAAGTACAACAAGCTCAGCAAAATTAAACGATCCTATTATTTTAAATTATCCTATAAAAGGACAAGCAAGCATAGAAAGCTTTAGAGAGGTATACAGTGCTGTTCCAACCCAAGTTAATGAAAGTCTTGCAGCAAGTGCTTTAGAAATTGATAAAGTTTTTGTTGCTTTTTATAAAGAAATCGCATCTAGTTTAAAAACGAGTATAAAAGAAATCAAAGAAAAACCAAAAACACAAGAAAACTCAGAAGTTCAAGATGTAAAACAAGATGATAAAAAAGAAGAAAAAGCTACTCCTTATCAAAATAATGAAGTAATCATTTTTGAATAGCTTGTGCGTAAAACACTTTGATCTTAAATTTAAGATTGATGTGTTTTTCTTCGGATTTAAACTCTACAGGAGTGCTAATTTCTATTAAATTTTTATATCTTTGCAAATCATTTAAAAAAGAATAAAAAGCTTGAGGATTTTTCATCTTTACATTAGCTCCAAATTGATATTTTAGATACTCTTGCTCTTTTTTAATAGGAATGAGATTGATTTTTACATCATCAAAGTAATTTTTTATAAATTCCAATAATTCTTTTTGTGAAAATTCTGTATTGATTTGAGCTAAATTTTGCGCATTCACCTTTTGAAACTCATCAATAACTTTTTCTAAAGCTTGTAACTCATTTATTGCTTTAGTGTTTTGAATTTGCTGGGTTGCTAATCTTGAATGTTCGATTTTATAATCTTTCAAAAAAGGTACGATTAAAAATAAAATCAAAATCGCACAAAGTGCAACAAATGAAAAAGAGTAAATCAATATCTTTAATACATCAGCTTCTTCTAAGCTCTTATCGTTTTTGCTCATACATTTCCTCTGGTATAGTGATATTTACACTTACAAAGCGATACCACCCATTTTCTAATTGATAATAACTTGTTTGAGAATTGGAAAAAATACTTCTTAATGGAGCCTCTAATAACAACGCAAACATTTCTTTAGTAGGTGTAATGCCTCTTAAAATAAGTGATCTATCTTCCATTAAAACCTCATCTAAAGATATGTTTTTAGGCACTAGAGTAAAAAGATTTTGAATACTTTTTAATAAAACTTTATTTTTACCATTTTCTTGTTCTTGCTCTAAATCTCCCAAAATTAACTCTGCTTTATCATTTTGTCTTACTAATTCTTGATATTTAAGCTTATTAGCATTAATTTGTGCGATAATTTGAGCTAATTCTTCTTTTTTATTATCAAGTTGCACAGACGCATAATAGCTTTTAAAAACCACCACAATAAATACTACAAAAATCAAAGCAACACTAATACTAGTAAAATAAATCCAAATTCTAGTAAAAAGATTAAAAACAGGTTTTATCTTAGGTTTGATTAGACTATATCTCATAGTTTTAAGTCCTTCACCATAAGTTCATTCATCAAATTTAAAGTATCTACAAGTTCTACTTTAGGTTTTATAAAAAGCTCATTTTCTAAATAATCAAGCGAGGTCGGACTAAAACTTTCTTCATCAAAAATCACAATTTCTTCTAAAAAGCTATTATCATACAAAGGATTTTGATAAAACTCTTTTACACTTGAGATGATGTATTCTATCATTTTCATATCTGAGCTAAAATTTTCTAAAGATTCCATAGGAAGCTCTTCTTTTTCTTCATCTAATTCCTCAAGTTTATCAAGCTCTTGACTCATTTCTTCTAAACTTTTTAGGTCATAATTTTGCTCATTTTCTTCTTCTTGATTTTCATCATCAATTTGTAAATCAAATTCTTCTTTAATATCATCAAAAAAATCATCTTCATTATAATTTTGACTCGCTATATTAAAATAACTTCCAAATAATATAGCTTCATTTTTACAAATTAACATCGCAACAAAATCATGGTATCTATATACATAAAGGCCTATTTTTTCTTCAAAACCTCTATTTGCCATACAATGATAAAGCAAAGAAAAAGGCGAATAAAGTAAATCTAAACCGCCAAAAGCCTCATAATCTTGCTCATATGAGCTTAAAGAATGATTAGATGCATACAATAAACCATTATTAAAAGAAATACACTTAACACTACTTGCATCGACACCAAAATTAGAAAGATCTTTAAAATTTGAGCTTGGCACAACGCCTTGAGCAATAGGAGTAAAAAAAGTACATATATAATAAATTTGAAAATCTTTAGTTAAATTTTTTACATATTCTATGGCTTTTTCTTTATCTTCAAAGCTTTTTTCAAAAGTATCCACAGCTTGAGATTTTTTCCAAGTATGACATCTTATAATGTATTGTTTTTCATCATAGCAAATACAAACTAAAAGTTGTAAAATATACTTTCTAAAAAAAGATAACATAGTGTTTATCCTTTGTCTATTTGACTTATCATATCAAATTTTTCTTTTATCAATACTTTAGCTTCTTCTAAATTTAAATTTTGTATTTTAATTTCTTCACTTAGTCTATAGGTAATCTTAGAAAAAGGTTTAGGTAAGATCATTTTATCCCAGCTTTTAAATTCCCAAAAAGAACTTGCTTCATAATTTAGCAAAAAAAGTGGAGTATTTTTTTTCAAAGCTATCATCACAGAACCATCTGAAACACTATGATAAGGTCCTCTTGGCCCATCTGGAGTGATAATCACATCATCGCCTTGATCTAAAATTTTAAAAGATTGTTTTAATAAAGCTAAAGCACCTTTGCTTGTACTACCTCTTAAAGTATCCAAACCAAAAAAGGCAATATTTCTAGCAATGATTTCTCCATCTTTATGGTGTGAAATCATCACATAAGCCTTTTTTCCTTTAATACCCATTTTACGATAGGCAAAAGGCATTAGAGCAAGACGCCCATGCCAAAAAAGTATCACACATGATCTTTTTGGAAGCTTTTGCCCTAAATAAACCTTTCTACAAGTTAAAAAAATCAGCCATTGTAATAAAAAAATTCCAAAAGCTAAAAGATTAATCTTAAAGGATTTCGCCATTTAACACCATACGCCTAGGATTGGTGATTTTTACTTTTTTCATTTGTCCTAATAACTCTTCACTACCTTTAACTTGAATCAAAAAGTTATTATCACTTCTACCTGCTACAAAACCTTCGCTTCTTAATTCTTCAAATAAAACTTCAAATTCTTTATCTTTTTGTTTTGCAACAATTTCATCTAAAATTTCTGTATGTCTTGCTTGTAAAATACTCAAGCGTTTTGAAGCTATATCATCAGGAATTTGATTTGGCATAGTTGCAGCTTTAGTTAGTGGTCTTTTAGAGTATTTAAAAGAAAACATTTGCTCAAAACGCACTTTTTCAAGTACATCCATAGTATCTTCAAAATCTTTATCACTCTCACCTGGAAAAGCTACAATCACATCAGTAGAAATACTCACATCCTCACACATAGAACGCAATTTCAATGCTCTATCTAAATACCACTCTTTAGTATAACCACGTTTCATAGCTTTTAAAATTTCACTCGAACCACTTTGTAAAGGCATATGCATAGACTTACATACTTTAGGATTTTTAGAAAAAACCTCTAAAAATCTATCATCCATATGCAATGGATGTGGGCTTGTAAAGCGGATACGCTCTAAACCTTCGATTTCGCTTAGTCTTTCTAAAAGATCTGAAAAATTAATCTTTTCATGTGCATTAGAAAATCTTTTGCCATAATTATTAACATTTTGTCCTAGTAAAAAAATCTCTTTAGCACCTTTAGAAACAGCTTTTAATGCTTCATTTTTAATAATCTCAAAAGGTATGGAAATCTCATCTCCTCTTGTATGAGGCACTATACAATAAGTACAATGCTTATCACAACCTATGGAGATATTAATATAGGTTTTATAAAGGCTATTTCTAAAATCTGCAAAAGCATAATTACTCTCATCAAAATCTATATCATTACCTAAAAATTTTGGAGTATTTACAGCCTTTGTAATTTTAGAAACATTTCTAGCACCCAAAACAAAATCCACATTTGGAGCACGCTTAAAAATCTCATCTCCCAAATGTGAGGCAGTGCAACCACAAACTCCTATTTTAGCACCATTTTTTTTGATTTTTTCAAAACTTCCAACTTCTGAAAAAAGCTTATGCACGGGTTTTTCACGTACCGAGCAAGTATTGATTAAAATCAAATCTGCTTCTTTTGCGTCTTGAGTTAATTCGTAATTTTCTTTTTCTTTAAGTTCAGCTATCATATGCTCTGAATCACGCACATTCATAGCACAACCTAAAGTTTGTATAAAAAGTTTTTTACTCAAAGAATGTGTACCTCATACATAAAATCTGTATCATCTAAACCATATTTGATCGTTCTATGATAAACACATTTTCCTTTTTTTTCAAAATGCTCTACTAAAGCGATTAATTGCTTATGTGCATTGTCTTTATCAAAATAGAAAAATTTTTGACCTTCTTTATCTACAGCCTTTTCAATACTTTCTAAACTTATACTTTTTGGCTTTTCATCAACAGAGGTTCTTGCTATTTTTAAATCCATATCATCATCCTCAAGTTTTTTTAATCTGAAATTATAGCAAATTTTACTTTTAATTAAACTTATTAAAGATATAATTTTATTCTTCAAACTTTTAAAATCCAAAATTAAGGTTGTATTGTCATTATGGAAAAAATCACAGATATAATTGAATCCATTGCTAATGAGAAAAATTTACAAATAGAAGATGTAAGAGAAAGAGTTAAAAAAGCACTTATTAATACTGCTAAGAAAATTTATGGTGATAAGTATGAATTTTTTGTTGATTCAGGTAAAAATTTACAACTTTATCAAAAAATCATCGTAGTAGCTGATAATGATGAAAGATTAGAAAATGAAAATGAGCATTTTATCGCTTTAAGTAAAGCAAGAGCAGAAGCTAAAGATGTAGAAATTGGCGATGAGCTAACTTATGAATGCTCTTTAGAAAATTTAGGCCGCACTGCTGTAAATATCTTACATAAAGAATTAGAATATAACATTCAAAAACTCTTAGAAGAAAAAATCTATGAAAAATACCAAAAAATGGTAGGACATATGGTTTTTGGTAGCGTAGTAAGAGTAGATAGTGAAGAAAATACTTATGTAGAAATTGATGAGTTTCGTGCATATTTACCTAGAAAAAATCGTATCAAAGGTGAAAAATTTAAAGTTGGCGATGTGATTAAAGCTGTTATTAGACATGTATATATTGATAAATCGGGTATGAGAATGGAGCTTAGTAGAACTAGCCCTAAATTTTTAGAAGCTTTATTAAAAGCTGAAGTTCCTGAAATCAAAGATGGTCTTATAAATATTTATGCAAGTGCAAGAATTCCGGGCGAGAGAGCAAAAATCATCTTACAAGCTAATAGCCCAAGTGTTGATGCAGTAGGAGCAACTGTAGGCATAAAAGGAGTTAGAATCAATGCTGTAAGCAAAGAATTAAAAAATGAAAATATTGACTGCATTGAGTATTCTAATGAAATGGCGATTTTAATCACAAGAAGTTTAGCTCCAGCCATTATAAACTCGGTTAGTATTGAAGATAAAAAAGCTATTGTAACGCTAAATAGTGAGCAAAAAAGCAAAGCCATAGGAAAAAGTGGTATTAATATACGCTTAGCTAGCATGCTTCTTGGATATGAGATAGAGCTTAATGAAGTAAATAATGAAGATAAAACTAATAACCAAGAAGAAGCATTCAAAAATCTTAAAGCTTTATTTGGAGAAAATTAAAGTTGCTTACCGACAGTTTGTTCGGTAAGCTTTCTTTCTAAAACTAAATCTACTATAGGCTGTTCTCTTTTATTTGCCTTTTGGCAGTGATTTTTGTCAAAAAAATCTGTGATTTTAATAACTATTTTAGCCCATCTTTTATCGCGTTCTCTCCAAGCATGAGATGATAAAGACTCCCAAGCATAACCATTAAACAAAGTAGCATTGACAAAATGATCAAGCGCTCTCACACCTTGTCTAACCCTAGCAGGATTACCAAAAGTACCCACTATAACAATAAAAAGATAACTAATTACCGCTAAAGGAACGATAGCACAAAGTAGTATAGTTCCTGCTAACTTTTCTTTCATTTTTGCCTTTTTATAAATCTTATATTCATACCATTTGCTGATCTTATAGTTAGTCTTCCTACAATATCAGGTACGAAATTTTCTTCTAATTCTAACTTATAAGTCCTTAAAATATTAGCTAAAATCAAAACAGCCTCTTGCATAGCAAAGCCCTGCCCTATACACACACGCTCTCCCATACCAAAAGGCATATAAGTGTCTTTTTTAATCTTACTTTTATCTTCATGGCGACTTGGATCAAACTCATGTGGATTTTCCCAAAAACTATCATGTCTATGGATAAGCCATGGAGCTACTACTACACCTGAACCTTTTTTGATAAGCTTATCTCTCATTTTGCTTTCATTTCTTGCTTCTCTAGCAAAAAAGCCAACTGGTGGATAAAGTCTTAAACTTTCTTTAAAAACATTAGTAAGATATTTCATCGCTCTAATATGCTCTATTTTAAACTCCTCATCACCCGCAACTTGCATGATTTCTTCATAAGCTTTTTGTTGCTCATCTGGAGAAATACTTAAAATATATAACGTCCAAGTTAGCGAGCTTGCAGTAGTTTCGTGGCCTGCTAAGAAAAGCATGGCAACTTGGTCTAAAATTTCATTAAAAGAAAATCTCTCATTAGTATCTGCATCTACTACCATAAGCAATGATGATAAAATATCTTCATATTTTCCTTGATCATTTAGGGCATTATCATATCTTGGTTTTATAATATCTGATAAAACCTTGCGTATAATTCCACCTGCTTTAAGTCTTTTTCTCTCGCCCAAAAGATTTGAAAGCCAAGTTGGGAAACGAAACATTCTTCGCATAGCTGTTTTAACTGTTTCTTCTTGCACAGTTACAAAAGCATCCAAAACAAGTTTGCCTTTTTGCTCATCAAGTTTTGATGACATGATGGTTCTAAAAATCACATCTGCAGTCACAAAAGTCATAGCTTCATCTACTTCTATAATCGCTTTATCTTCATACTTTGCAAATCTTGCCATCATATCTGAAGCTGCTTCACTCATCAAATTAAAAACCTTAGAAATCCTTGTCATTTCAAAAGAAGGTCTTAAAAGCTCTCTTTGCTTTTCCCATACTCTATCATTAGTTGTAAAAATGCTTATGCCTAAAAGTGGCTCTAAAAGCTCATGCAAAAGTTGGCTTTTTGGGTATTCTCTAACCTCATCTACCATAATGCGTCTAACTTCTTTTGGATCATTTACCACATATAGATCAAATCCAGGCATTTTTACTCTGCCCATCATCATTTTATAGCTTCGCTCATAAAGCCCATCAAGCCATGATCTTCTTTTTAGTAAAAAAGTGGTTAATGTAGAAGCTTTATTTTTATAAGGCTTTGGATGAAAGGGACACTGACCCATGTTTTTCTCCTATTTGATTTTTTCTTCTAGTTTATTTTTGCCTATGATAAATTCAAAAAAGTTATATACTCCTTGAATTTGTGTAGCAAATAAATATAAAAAATGTGCTTTATATTTGTCTTTTTTGATTTTTTTATAATCTTTGCTTTTATATAAGGTATGAAATTTAGCCGAAAGGTATTTTGGGCTAAATTGTGCTTTTACCCCGCTTGTACGTATGAAATCAACTTGTGCAAAACAAGCCCCATCGATAATAGAAGTAAAATCATACCATATTAAATTTTTACTTCCTAAATACTCTAAGTCTTTTCTAAACTCAAAAGATCTTTTTTGATAGCTTACCAAAGGTATACACTCACCTAGAGTTAAAACCTTTAAATTTTTAAAAGAAACATTTTCTTTTTCACATTTTCTAAGCACTTTTGCTAAAACATTTATACAAAGTACCGTTCCTACACTATGCGCACTTAAGATGAGTTCGTAATTTTTATCATTTACATTTTCTTTTAGTTTTTCAAAAATAACCCTAGCAAAATCATCCATTCTTAACTCAAGCTCGCCTTGGGAATTTTTCTCCCAGTTTGCACAAAAAGAACAAATTCTAGCTATCCAAAAAACAGCTAATTTCTTGCCTAATTTATAAAGCATTTTTGGCAAAAATACTAATGATAAAATAAAGGCTAAAATTCCCAAAACAATATGAAAATTTTGCAAATAAAACAAGCTTCCAAAAGCACAAGCTAAAGTAAAAATCAAACTCAAAAGTACATAAAAAAATGGATAATAACCTGTGATAAGTTGGTGCGGGGATTCTTTACCAAATTTTAAAAAAAGTCCTGTGATGGTATAAATTCTAAAAAAACTATAACAATCACTCAAAGCATCTTCTATACCTTCTGACCAGTTTTTTTTAACTATATCATTCCAACCTAAAAAAGTATAAGTGGTGTTTGTATATGGGGTTTGAATTTGCCAAAAAGCATATGCATTAATCTGAGCTTTTGATAAAGTATAATCATAATTTAAAAGTGCATTTTGCTCGACTAAATTTTTTTTAAACATAGCATAATAATGCCTATATCCTCTAGGATCATAACCAGCTATATAAAAAACATCTCTTTTTTGACACAATTTATCCATTAAAATCCCAAATAAACTCAAAATGAATTTAAAAATATAGCTAAAGTTGTTATCTTTGTCAAATGCTTATTTAAAGGCAAAATAAGGGGTTTTTGCTCTGAAATTATTCATTAAAAAATATTTTATAAAATAAATAAAAATTTATAAACAAGAAAGAACTTATGGATATAATCTTACTAGGTGGTAGCAATAGTGTAGTTAAAAATGGTCTTAGGATAGGTCTTGAAAATAAAGACATTACACTACATAATTATGCTTTAGGGCTTAGCACTTCTTTACAAAATCTTTATGAGTTAATACGCCATAAAGATACTATAAATAAAAGTGATTTTCTCATTAGCGAATCAAATATCAACGATTATCTAAGTCCTATGAGTTTAAATATTATACTTAGAAATATTGATTATTTTTACGAAGAACTTTACAAAGCAAACAAAATTACCATAGTACTTATACTCCCCATACCAGCTTGCAATGATAAATCAAAAGCTATCAATGAAGCTCATAGGAAAAATTGTGCTTATTATGGTTTTAATCTAATCGATGTAGACTTTTACTACCAAAAAAATAATCTTTATGATTTTGATCAAAACTATAAATTCCACCCTATGCCACTAGCTATGCAAGAGCTTGGAAAAAACATCGTTAAAAATTTACATAACTTTAAAAAATCCAAAGAAGATATCATTTGCTCAAAAAGAAAATATCATATCTTTGCACCTTCAAATTTAACCAAAATAGAGCATAAAAACTCATTTTTTTGTGAAAAAACTACAAAGATTAAAGCTAATGAAAAAATTATTTTCCCAAAAGAGTTAAAAAACTATCAAATCTTAGGCATACACACTTGGAATCACACTAGCTCATCAACCCATGCTATATCATCTATAAGCATTGAAAACTCATCTTTTAAATTAATAAAAAATTTTGGACTTATCAATACTTTTCAAGATATACAAAATGAAAAAGCAATTTGTGATGAGCAAACCTTTTTATATGTTAATACATAAATTATCAAGCAAAGTGAGGAAAGTTCAGGTTTAAGCATAGCAAATGAAAAAACACCAAGGCTTGATTATGTGGACTTAATAGGAATTTTACTTTTAGAAAATGATAATAATAAAAAAATTGAATGTAAAATTCAACTTACAAATGCTTATGAGCTTTTGATACCACCTATAGCATTTTATAAAGAATTAGTACTAGAATACCATGAACTAAAAAAACTTGATATGCAAACATTTTTACAAAGTCAAAATCATAATCTTTTGCGTTTTTTAAATCACAAAGGCTTAAAAAATGAATATGAAATATTCATCCATCAAAACAACCAACTTTATGGAGCTAGTTTAAGGATAAAAGAAAGATTAAGCTATAAGCTTGGAGAAGCTATCATGAAAAATAGCAAAAGTTATCTAGGATATTTTAAAATACCCTTTGAATTAAGAAAAGTCAAAAAAGAGCATTTTAAAAATCAAAAAGATCAAAAAAATCTACCGCCACTAAAAGCTTATGCGGATTATAAACACGCTCAAATAGCCAAAACACACTTGCCTTATCTTTTAGGTAATGCGCTTTTGCAAGCTTCAAGAACTCCCTTTAAAATAGGCTATTTAAGCTTACCTTTTAAACTAAAAAAAATTGCAAAAAACTATAAAAAGAAATTTTAATCTAAACTAGTATTTTTGAAAAAATTCCCATTGACTTGGGTTTTATATATCACATAATTTCTAAATTTAGCGTGTAAAACAGCATCAGGCTTATATGCCCTGCATTCTTTCCAAAAAGTATGCAAGCTTTTTTGATAAGTCAAACCTTCAATATCATAAAAGGCTTTTCCCATAACTTTTAAAGGGCTATTGTGATATAAAGCAGAAAGCCCTACTGTGCTATTTATCACTATAGTACCTCTTGCATTGATTAAGAGTGTAGGTAAGTGTAAGTCATGTACATATAAAATTCTGCCCTCGACATTGTATTTTAAACTCAAATCTTCTATAAGCTTAGTATAATCTCTATAACCACGATCCATAGGATGATGTTTAAAAACCAAATAAGACTTTGCTTTAGCATGATTAGCAAAAGAGATAATCACTTCTTCTATAAATTTTTCTGTAGTTTTTTTATAATGATGGGAGAGTTGAGTATCATTGTGCACTTGCAAAATAGCTAAAAAATACTTTTGTTTTAGAGAAAGAATTTTTTCATTTAAACTTTTTTCTGTGATTTTGTATTTATTTTTTCTATATACTGAGCAAAGCCAAGGTAAAAAGTCAAATAATTTTAAGCTTCTATGATGTAAAGAATTATTAAAATACCAAGAAAATAAAAAAGCAAAAAGCCAGTATAAAAACGAAGCAAAGGCCATATTTTTAAAAGTACTTGAGAAAGTTTTAAATTTAAAATCTTTATCAAATTTTTTCTGACTTAGATAAAATTCTTTTTCTCTTGGTAAAGTCGAATTTGCATTCACTCCATCTTTTTCAAAAGTAATAAAATTTGGTCTTATATAACCTTCTTCAAAAATCCATATTTCAATACCCATTTGTTTAGCAACATTAATGGCTATCTCATGTACTTTTCTACAATCATTATACATCAAGATAACTTGAATTTGTTTTTGTTCAAAAAGCTTTTTATAAAAGTCTTCAAGCTCGGCTAAACTTTTAGTATAATTAATGCTTTTAAAAGGGTAAAAGAAAAAATCTCCACCATTAAAATTTACTTTATGAACCTTAGCTTGTGGAATTTTTGTAGCAATTTTACGAAAAAATCCTCCTACAGGCCCTTGGAGCAATAAAACATTTTTACCAGAAAATTTTTTTAACTTTTTACTTAAATTCATCTAATCAAAATAAATTCTATCAATCTTCTTATTTTTCTTAATATATAAATTCTTATATCCATAAACCAACGCAAATAAAATTTAGAAAAATAATCTTTTTGCATTTTTAACATTATATCTAATGCAAGCTCAACTTCACATAAATTTTTACTTTTTGGATGGATGTATCTTGGATAAAGGATCAAAACGCCAGCAACAAGTTCTTCTAAGCTAAGCATTCTTGTGCGTCTTGGAATTTTATGAAAATCGCTTGTCAAACCCCAGCCCGCATAAAAAGGCTTACCATATACCACTACTTTTTTACCACGCAAAAGAGCATCAAAACCACTTGTAGAAGTGATGGTATGCACTTCATCACAAGCATTTATAGCACTATCTATGCTGACATTTTCTATAATCTCATCACAATATTTTAAAATAATACTTTTATCTTTTAAACCCTTACGGTTACCGCTTAAAACATCAGGGTGAGGTTTAAAAACTATGAAGGTGTTTCCATTAGCCTTTCTTACGCTTTGTAAAAGTTTTAAGGTGTCAAAACCTGCACCACCTAAGATCATAGAAGCATCATCTTCTACTTGAGCAGGGATTAAAATAACTTTTTTATTAGTATTAAAATTTAATTTTTCATGCTTTAAGCCATTATACTTTGAAAATTTATTGTGTGTGATGGTGGTGATGAGTTTTTTAACTCTTTGTTTTAAACTTTCATCAAAAATATGATTTTGTAAAATATCTTCTAAATCACTTGGTTTACTTGGATCAACATACAAACCTTTACTATCTACTATTAAAGAAAAAGGACGTGTGAGATCTGAACCTAAAAAAACCGAGCGTAAAAAGCCATCTTCTACTAAGAAAATTTCATTACTAAAATATTTAGCTAGCAAAGTTTTATCATACTTTTTACCCCAAATAAAAATTTTATCCTCAGGATTTAAATTCGCTTTGTAAAGTTCATCAAGCGAGTTTAAAAAAATGATTTTATTATTCTTAGCTTTAAAAAATGGCTTCATAAACCAACGCTTCCACAAAGTAAAACCTAAAAAATATAAAGTATTAGAATTAGCTTGTTCTATCTTTTTATACTTTGCTAAAGTATGAATAGTGTCAAAAATATCACTTTTTTGATTTAAGTAAGGATTAAAATACTCACTATATAAAATATAAGTAGCATAAAAAACCTCTTCCAGGGTTCTTTTTTTAAACCTTCTTTTGCACGCTTGCTTATCTTGAGTTAAACCCCAACCTGCATAAAACGGCATACCATAACATACACATTCGCGTTCTAACATCAAAGCTTCAAAACCCATGCCAGAAGTCTTAGTATAAACTTTTTTAAAATAACTTAGCAATTCTATGGGATTATAATTTTCTTTTATAACTACACATTTGCTTGGCAAATCTTGTGCGTTAAAGTCGCTTTGTTTTTTACCACTTAATACATCAGGATGAATTTTTATATATATTTTAGCATTTGGATTTTCTTTGATAGCATCATTTATGATATCTTGAGTTGAAAAATCCCTAGCTAAGCCAAATTTAAGAGAAGCATCATTTGCTACTTGAGTGATGATTAATATGCGTTCTTCATTATCGTTAAAAAGCTCTTTTGGTACGCAAAGATTATTATTATACTTGCTAAGTTTTTCTTTTTTTATGAGTTCTATAGCTTTTTTTGCTTGCTCCAACTCTTTAGAGCTAAACTCATAAGTATTTAAAATATTTTCGAGTTTAGATGATGCAGTCGCATCGTAGTAAATTCCTATATCATCTTTGACGATAGAAAAACTTGGGCTATTTTCTACACCTAAATTTAATGAACGCAAAAAGCCATCTTCTAAAAGTAAAAAATTTGCATTATGCTTTTTAGCAAGCTCTATAGCTTTTAAACCTGACTTTTTTCTACCCCAACCTACAAAGACATCTTCTTTTGTGATATTTTTGTAGGCATAATATAGAGCTATTTTATAAAATTTTTTTACATTTTCTTTTAATCTTTTTGATATGGTATAAAACTTCATAATCCCACTTTCACTAAGCGAGATTGTATCAAAATTTTACTAAATTGAACTATCGAAGTATCTATTGCACCTAATGATGCCAAAGTTTGCTCATTGTTAAATACATTTACTATTGCACTAGTTTTAACTTTACAAAATGGATGTGGCAGTTCAAAATAATCTGATTGTGAAAGTTTTTC
Organism: Campylobacter sp. RKI_CA19_01116; assembly: GCF_025771405.1. Lineage (NCBI taxonomy): Bacteria > Pseudomonadati > Campylobacterota > Epsilonproteobacteria > Campylobacterales > Campylobacteraceae > Campylobacter > Campylobacter sp. RKI_CA19_01116. The sequence continues at coordinate 157,594 of NZ_JAKMQF010000001.1, read as the reverse complement.
TATATATTCTAATAGTTTATAATATTTATTTTGATCTATTAAATCAGCTAATTCAACAAAATTTGGGTTTAAATTATTAGATTTTAAATAATATTTCATATTTTTTGTTAATTCGAATCGATTTAAAAAATATGCTCAATAAAATCACTTATCATTATATTTTCCCTTTTTTAACAACAAGAAAAAGAATTTTGTAAAAAAATTTTTTATTTTATTATTCTTTTTATTTTTTATAGTATTTGTATCATGCCAACGATAAGAAAATAAAATTTCATTAGTAAATTTGTATTTACCCAATTTAGAAAGTTGCAAATGCATAAACCAATCTTCCATAGGTGCTTTTGCTGTAAATTTCTCTATTTTTTTTAATTTTTCTGCACGAATTAAATAACCGTTTGGAATATAATTACCTTTTATGAGGGTTCTATAACTTCCAAAATTTTTCATATCTTTTGAAATTTTTTTCACCCTAGGGTGTTTATAGCAAAAATACTCCCAGAAAGTATTGTACCCTTCATTAAATTTAACAATATTTTGCTTAATATCCCAAGCTATGCGATTAGAATTGCAATCTATAATTTCACTATCTCCAACAGCCAACACTATTTTATCATCATGTGATATTATTTGATATAATATACTTATTGCTTTTTCATTTTGAATCCTATCATCGGAAGCCAATAAATAAATATATTCGCCATTTGACAATTCAATCAACTCATTCAATGTTTCATAAATACCTTTGTTTTGTCTTGTCATTGAACTAAAATTAGAAAATCTCACTCTACATTTTTTTTCTAATTCAATTATTTTAAGCCAAGTTAAGTCAGAAGACCCATCATCTAAAATAATTAATTCTAAATTGCCATAGTCTTGACATATAACTGATTCTATACATTCTTGAATATAATTTTGATGATTATAAGCAGGAATTAATATAGAAATCAGAGGTAAAGAGCTACTCATCGTACTGGTTAACCACCTCGATAACTTTAGAAACCTCCCATTCTTCCATAACAGGAGATATAGGTAAACTTAACACCTCATTATGAATTTGCTCAGTTATAGGAAAAGATAAATGATTCCACTCTTTATAAGCTTCTTGTTTATGAGGTGGTATTGGATAATGAATAATATTTTCGATTTTATTTTTACTCAAATAAGCTTGAAATTTATCTCTATTTTTTACACGAACAACAAACAAATGCCACACATGAGACATCTCATCTTGCATTCGTGGCAAAACAACCATCGGGTTTTTAATACCATTTAAATACCGCCTTGCTATTTTTCTACGCTCTTGATTGTCTTGATCTAAAAAAACAAGTTTGACATTTAAAATCGCTGCTTGAATTTCATCAAGTCTAGAATTAAAACCTTTATAGATATTATGATATTTTTTATGTGAACCATAGTTTGACAATGCTTGCATTTTATAATACAACTCCTCATCATTGGTTGTGATACAACCACCATCTCCCAAACAACCTAAATTTTTTCCAGGATAAAATGAAAAAGCCGCAGCCTTTGAAAGACTGCCAACTTTTTTCCCGTTCAATGTTGCACCGTGAGCTTGCGCTGCATCTTCAAATACTATTAAGTTGTATTTTTTTGCAATAGTGCAAATTTCTTCCATAGGTGCAGCTTGTCCGTATAAATGGACAGCCATAATGGCCCTTGTTTTTGGTGTAATTTTATCTTCAATTAATTTTGGATTAATGTTATAAGTCTCTATATCGGGTTCTACTAATATAGGCCTATAACCATTATCACTTATAGCCAAAATTGTAGCAATATAAGTATTGGCTGGCACTATAACCTCATCATCTTGTTTTAATCCAGAAGCTTTTAGCATAATTCTAAGCCCATCTAATCCATTTGCTACACCTAAACAATATTTTACACCACAATAATCGGCATAATTTTTTACAAACTCTTCATTTTTTTTGCCATGAATATACCAGCCACTATCTAAAATTTCTTTAATCTCATGATTAATTTTTTCTTGAAACCTATTATTAATTTTGTATAAATCTAAAAATTTAATCATAATATATCCTCATTTATTTAAGTTTTATTTTTTTATATCTATAATTTTTCCATTGCATTTGTTAACAAGTGTTTTTAATGATATCTCGGCAACATCATATGGATCCAATAAAGTATTAACATCTTCTTTTCCAAAAGCTTTAAATCTCATTTCAGTCGCAGTTCTTTCTGGATTAATAACATTAACTCTAATATTATCACTTTTAAACTCTTCCGATAATGCCTGAACTAAATTTACAACTGCAGCTTTACAAGATGAATATATTGAATAAAATTTTCTTCCTCTAGTATATGAACTTGAAGTAAAAAAAAGAATAGAACCTTTGGTCTTAGATAAATATTTAACACTGGCTTTTGCTATATTAATAGACCCAATATAATTAATCATTACTTCATTATTAATTGCTTTAATATCTTTATCACATAATTTTCCCATTTCTAATATTCCAGCAGTATTAACTATATAATCAATTCTACCAGTATGCTTAAAAACATCTTCTAATACTCGCTCTATATCGCTATAATTTGATACATCACAACCATTACTCCTAGAGAATGCAAAAACTTTTATGCCTTTATTTTGTGCATTTTCTACAATACATTTACCTATACCTCCATTACCCCCAAAAACAATTAACACAGAATCTTTGAATAAATTTAAATTTTTATCTAAATCTACTTCATTACCAAATTGAAAAAGCTTATCAGCTAAAATTAAATCTTCAGGATATGTAATTTTTATATTACGATGATCGCCATTAACAATATATATAGGAGCTAAATCATACTTAACAATTAAACCGCAATCATCTGTAAAATTATCATCTCGCCTAGAGAGCAAGTGAGCTTTCTTTATTAAACTTAATTTAAAACATTGAGGTGTTTGACCCCTTAGAACATTTTCTCTATCAGGGATAGCAACAATCTCATTACCATTTTTTTCAATTAAAGTATCGGAAGATGTAATAGCAACATCTACAGCATCATATCTTTCCAAAGCTTGAATACAATCATTAATAATTCTGTGACTTAAAAATGGCCTTACACTATCATGTATCAAGACATTTGCCTCATCATCCTCAATTGAATTTATGCCAATAAAAGAACTTTCCTTTCTTGAATCTCCACCTTTTAAAATTTTCATTATCTTAGTATATTTATTTTGTAAAATTAGTTCTTCTATAAACTCTTGATATAAAGGATGTATAACCAATATAATCTTATTTATATTTTCAGCGCTTTCAAAAATTTCAATTGTGTGTTCTAGTATAGTCTTTCCAGCTAATTTTAAAAACTGTTTTGGTTTATTTGCTCCAAATCTATTTCCAGAACCAGATGCTAATATAATTGCATAATTATTCATTTCATTATTTCCTCTTTAATGTGATATAAAATTCCTTCACCAACTTTAGGGAAATTCATTTTTAATTTTTTTGAAAAAACTGCCCTTTGATGAGCTAACTCATCATTACCAACAATTACAACATCTTCAATAAATTTACAAATATCGTCTTCGCAATATGCTTTATAATAATTCTCTAAGCATTTTTGTCCAATTGGAAGAAAATCCTTTTGAATTTGTTCCTCATTTTTAAGCATGTAGCATGCTGGTTTATTCATAAATAAATATTCCGCTGTAAATGAGCCACAATCATGAATAATTGCATCAGAATCAACAAAAGATTGCTTAAAATCTTTATTATCATCATAAAAAACATTCGGAAAAGACTTCATTTTATTCAAATATTCATTAGTTGCTTTTTCACTCCAAATTTGTTTTAAAGTCCAAAATAACAACAAATGCGGTCTAAAAATAAAATCAACTTCTGGATATTTTTCTGGTAATTCTAAGAAAAAATTTGAATACCTTAAAAAATTAGAAATTGCTAGTGCCTTCATATTAATCGTATGATGAGGACACAATAATATTCTTTTTCTTAAACTTGGTGTTCGAATAAAATTATCAAGATCATCCATTTTGCAATAACCAGATACAAAAGTATTTTTTGCTTTTATTGGCTGATGAATCAGCAAATCCTGATAATTTTCCGGAGAATCTACAAAAATTTTCCAACATGAATTATAAAATGGAGTTTGCGCTATATGTGTTCTTCCGTATATTAAAGTAAAAAATCCATAATTTTGAAAACAAGTTAAAACTTTTTTATTTAAAAAATTCCATATAAAATGCTTTTCATGAACCATAGATTGATAAGGATTTGAAAAAAATACTATATCAAAATCATTTGAATAATCTAAATATTCATCATTATCCTCATCATAACCCATAATAACATTTTGAAATTTTTTGCTAAAATTTTTATATGAAGTATGCATAAGTTCTATCATACGATCTTTTCTTGCAACATCAGGAATAATCACAACGCAAGGCTTAAATAACGTAGAATTTTCCATAGCCAATATTAAACTATCATATTGTGAAACTTCCACTAGAAAAAATCCAACACGTATTTTTCCACCAAGCAAAACAGCCTTTTTTATGTCCTGACGAACATACTCATAATGTTTTTGGATATTATTATACTTGTTTTCTATATTAATTGTCTTATGAAACAATGGAATTAAAGCAAATAATTTAAATGAGATAGTATTTTTATTAAAAACCTTTTTTAGAATTGGTATATCATAATCTAAAATTGGCACATGGAAACAAAAAAGTTTTCTTTTATGACTTTCAAAAGTTTTAAACAAAGTTGTAAAATTTAAAATCTTATATTCATTTACAGTATCATTATTTAAAGATATTTTTTTTCTGTTATATCTTTTTTGAATAAAATTTTTTATTTTTTTAAAAAATATTTTAAGATATATATTATTTGTAAATTTTTCATTTTTAATTTTTATATAATCACTTGCATCATAACCATTATTTTTCATTATCGAAAGTTCTTTTACAAATTTTTTTATTGATTTTAATTTCAAACATATTTCAATATTTAACTTAGTAGTTAAAGCTATATCCAAAAAATTCAAAGAAGAATGTCTTAATGAATGATTTGCAATAGCATATTGAAAGCATTTTTCCCCAATTACATCTCTATTTTCTATAATTTTCTGAAGTATTTGAGTAATATTATTTATCTGCAAATTGAGTTTATCAAATGTTTCTTTTTTTCCTCCCAATATACCATCAAAACAATCGTGCAAGAATATAAATTCATTACAAAAAAATTTTTTTTCACTATAATATTGAATAACAGTTGGTATTTTCAACATAGCAATATCTAGCGCTGCCATGCCAACAGCCACACAAAAATCAACATTACTTAATAAATAATTATTTAATTCATCTTTTGTTAGATATCCACATAATGAAATTTCAAATCTTTTTTGATAATGATGAAACGGAATAATCGATTTACAATTCCCATCTCCTATAATATGAACTTTGATTTTTTTGCTACTTTGCAACAAATATAGATTATCTAACAAATTAATCAACTGCCAAATTTTATCATTATCCAATCGTGCAATATATCCAATATCAATATAATCATCTTGTTGTATTTTTCTTTTTATTGTTACATCTGGTATTTTATTTAATGAAAAGGCAGGAATATATTTTTTTAGATATTCCAACTTCGACATTTTACAAGTATTTTCCCAACAAGAATAGTCCATAAAAGCTAAACTTTGACTTTCATAAAGCAATTGAAAAATTTTATTTTGCTCTACTATATTTTTTTTTATGCCTAAATTGTTGAAAAGTATTTGCCATCCATATAAATGAAAATCTATAATAACAATTTTTGCATTTTTTAAATGTGAAAATTTTTCTAAAAATAAAGGTAACATATTAGAATATACCAAAAAAATTGTACTATCATCTAATTCTTCACATTTATCTTCATAATTAATAATATTTAGTTTATCCGACCAATCAAATAAAGTGTTAATATAACTATCTTTATAGTTTAAAACATAAACATCTACGTTTGAATTCAAAGCAATATAATTAGCTATTCCATAAAAATATTGCAACCCACCACTAATTCGTTGACGATGAGGATAGAAAAAACAAAATTTATAATTTAACAATTCTTTTTCAATATACATTATTTTCCTTTTATATCTACAGATAAATCATATGTCATATGAGTAATTGTTCTACCTCCGAAACTTTCCTTTTGAGCTGATAATCCACTATTAAATTTCTTTCCGTCATTTTCGGTTGAAATACCAAAATCAAAATATATTTTATCATCACTAAATTTATCAATCAAAGTTTTGATTAATAAATCTAACGCCCCCAATTCTCTTCCCTTGTCATTAGAGGCAAGGTATTGAGTGTGCACTAAGTTATCATATATATAGATTAAACTTGCTGCTATAATTTCTCCATTAAAACTTGCAGTATATAAAGAAATATTCTTTTGAAATCTACCATATAATAACTTCAACTCATATGCATTGTGTACAGCACTAACACCATGTTGTTTTTGCAAAACAGAATTTAATAATACAACAAAAGAGTCAAAATCCTCACTTAAAGCAACCTTTACACCTTCTCTTATTGCTTTAGAAATTTGTGCTTTTCTTCCCTTGTTAAATTTTATCTTTTTCTTCAGGCTAATAGTTGTTGAACAATCTACTCTATAGGCAATTGCATTATTTAAAAACAAAGCATATAAATCTTCATCTGATGGTAGCTTGTGATAAATATATGGAATACTTTTATATATACATTTTTTAATATTATTATTAATCATATATTTTTTTAGAGTGTCAAAACAATTAAGCATTTTATATTGTTTCATACTTTCATCTATTATAAATCCACCAAAAGTTAGTCCTTGATGTGAATACAAAATATTATCTTTTATATTACATGGAAGTAAAGCTAATATTTTATTATCGTCATAAAACAATAAAGAATGATCTCTAAATCTATCAGCATGATAATCCATATAATCTCTATCAAACATAAATAATCCATTTTTTGATTTCTTATTAAAATCATTCCATAGATTTTTTAAATCAGGGCTATACTGTACAACTTTAATCATTCTTCTATAAGCTCCGCATAACCAAATCCATCATATCCATAATTATTGCCATTATAAAATAAATAAGCCTTATGATTAACTCTTAAGAAAGATGGATATGCCATCATTTCTGAGTCCCATCCCGAAGAACTTAAATCAAAATTAATATTTTTACGTTTCCAATCTATACCATTTGTAGATTCTGCATAGGCTAATTTATAAGGATAAGTTTCACTGCCATAGCCATAAAACATTTTAAATAAACCATTCTCGTAAAATACAAATGGTCTTCCTACTCTATGATTTCCTTCATCAATAGGAATAACAATTTGTCCTTGTTGCGGAAAACTAGTTAAAGCATCTGATTCCATATATCGAATATCGTAAACTGGTAAAGTTTTTCTTTTACCTGTTAAAAAATAATTTCCTCCACCATACCAAAATTTATAAACATTATTATGTTGAATTACAGAATGAACAACCCTAAACAACTCCTCCCCTTTGGCTCTATCTGTAATAGGATATTCTTGAATTCTTTCAAAAGTATTACCCATATCATGACTAATTGCTAAACCAGTAAATACAGTAAAACGTACTTTCACATTTAAAGAATATCCAGAATAATACATATATAATAAATTATTTTTTACGACAATACTTGTTGGAGAAACGCCATTATCATCAAACATTCCATTTTTACCAATATCCAATATAGGCTTTCTAGAATAATCTATAACACAGCTAGGGTTATTTTTATCTACATCCACATAACCTATTCTAGCAACACCCTTTTTATCTCTAATTCCTCCAAAAATTCTAATACTATTTTTCATCAACAAAGGGGTTGGTTGTAAAAAAGAATTATCCATCCATTCACTTTCGTGATTTGGGCAAAAAATCAGCCCTTTTTTTCTCCACTTCATATTACTCTTTAACTTTACAAAATTTTTTAGCAGGAATTTTTGACACTTCAGAAGAACTTCCTTTGTAAATTTTATTTTCTTCAGTATGTTTATTAATCACTGTACCCAGTGCTATAAAATTATCCCTAGCTATCTTTATTTTATGCGCAACACAAGAATTTACCCCCATAAAAGTATTTTCTCCAATTTCACAAAACCCAGAAATTACAACATGAGAACTAATAAAAACATGGTCTTTGATGATGGTTTGATGACCGATATGATTTCCACTCCAAAGAGTTACATTATTGCCTATTTTTACATATGGTTCCAACACATTATGAGGTAATATAAAACAATTTTCACCTATTTCAACATTATGCCATACAAGAGCTTTAGAAGAAATATAAGAGGCGAAAGAATATCCTTTATCTTTTAATTGATTGTAAATTTTTTTTCTTTGATAATTTAATTCACCATTTCCAATACCTACAAATATTAAATAATCTTTCGGATTAAATTTTTGTTCTATATTTTCTAGCGAAACCACAGGTAAATTTTTAAATGTATCTGAAATTCGATATTCTTCATTAACACTAAAGGCGCATACTTCATAATTACTATCATAAGTAAAAAATTCATGAGCAATGTTTGCTATTTCGCCAATTCCTATAATTATTATTTTTTGCATTTCAAACCTCCTATATCTTTTTAAAATTTACAAAAATCTCTGCTCCTAGATCTGGCATATATTTAATCATATTATTTAAACCATTTAATAAATTATAATTTATTATTTCATCTTTTAAACATTCTGACATTTTACTATGATTAAATGGTTTTATAAAATAAGAACCACTATCTAAAATTTTTATTTTATCACCAAAAACTTCTATAAAAGATAATAGTTTTTGTATATCAAAAGTCGTATTTTGTTGAAGTTGCTTTGCAGTATTTGTTAACTTCCCAATCTCTTTAACTAATCCACTCTCATATGCCCACAATAAGTGAAAAGATTTAGAATTTGGAACATTAATATGTACAATACAATTATTTTTCATTAGTAAAAAAATTTGATTTAAAAAATCACTAGGATTATCAACTTCATGAATTAAGCTAGAACATACTATAAAATCAAAATTTTTATTTTTTAAATGCGGTATTGTATTTTCCAAAAAATCATTAATTAGAAATATTTTTTTATTTTTATTAGCATCTTTTAGTGCCTTATCAAAAAAAACTTTTGCAGGTTCTATCAGTGTAAAAGTTTCATAATTTTTATAGTAATTAAATAAACTATCCATACCACAACCAATTTCTAAAATATTTTTAGCATGGTAATTTTCTAAAAGTTGCAATACTTTTTCTCTACGAAATTTCACCATAATATTCTCAAAATCATGCTCCCCGCTTGCGTATTTTTCACCATAATTCTTCATATCACGAAAATTCATATTTTTCTACCAATCTCATCTAAAAAATTAGAATAATTCTTAATATAATCTTGCTTGTCATAATACTTAGAGGCAACTACCATCACAACGCAATCTTTTGAAAAATTGGTAAATTCTCTCCAAATATTATTACCTATATAAAGCCCTTGATTTGGTTTATTTAAATGAATAAGCTTTTGAGTAAAACCATTATCTAAAATAAAATCGCAACTTCCTTTTACACATATCACAACTTGCTCCAAATCCTTATGTGCATGTTGTCCTCTTATTTTATCTTGCTGATTACCCCATATATAATAAACTCTTTTTATTTCAAAAGGTATATTTTTATTACTCTCTAAAGCCACCAGAAAACCATCGCTTTGGCCTCCTAAAGCATTAAAATCTATTATTTTATAAAATTCACTCATTAATCTTCCAATACACATTATATAAAAATCTAAAAAATAATTTGCAACGATAAACAATACTTCTTTTTATTAAATTATATCTAATTAATTCTAAATAATAATACATATTTTTTGGATTTTGAATATAAGATTGAAATTTATTTATAATCAACAGATCATTTTTTTTTAAATCCTGTTTAATATTATCCAGCCAATCAAGATTTCGTTCAAGATAAGGTAAAGTTGTATTTTTCTTCTTTTTAATATTTAATTTTGAATTACTTGTGTTGTTTTGGTGAATTCTGTACAAAACAAAAGATTCACTTAATGTTATTCGTTTTCCAAAAAGTTCACACATAATAGCTATATAATGATCATGAAAATTAATATTTTTTGGAAATGGTAATATTTTTTCTTTTAAAGCTTTATTTATCATCATAGTATTACCCATCACTCCACAAGGTCCAAGTATATGCCCCAAATCTTTTTTTAAGTTTATTTTGTATTTTTTAAATTTAAAAAAAGATTTATATAGAATTTTTTTATCCTCATCTATCATAATCAAATCACTATGACACATTATTGGTAAATTACATTTTTTTTCCATTTTGATTATTTCTTTCATTTGTTCTTCTAATTTATTAGGCAACCAGATATCATCCTGATCACTGAAGGCCATATAATTCTCACTACAACTTTGAAGAAGCTTTTCAAAATTCTTAATAAACCCCATATTTGTGTTATTCTGATAATATATAATCTTATTGGGATATAAATCCTTATAAGTTCTAATAATATCAATAGTGCTATCTTTTGAACAGTCATCACCTATATAAATCTTAATATCTTTATAAGTTTGATTTAAAATCGAGTCAATTTGCTCTTTTAAATATTTCTCACCATTATATGTGGCAAGCAAAACCGCAACTGTATTATTCATATTTTTTTAAATACCACTCTACTGTTTTTATTATACCTGTATCAAAATTCTCATCAGCTTTCCAGCCAAGTTTATTTTCAATTTTACTAGCATCAATAGCATAGCGTCTATCATGTCCTGCCCTATCCTCCACAAATGCAATTTGTGCTTTATAGCTAATATCTTTTGGTCTATATTGATCTAATAATTCGCATACTTTATAAGCAATCTGTAGATTTGTCCTCTCATTTCTACCGCCAATATTATAAGTATGGCCTGATCTTCCATCATGAAAAGCAAGATCAATGCCTTTACAATGATCCAAAACATATAACCAATCTCGAATATTTTTCCCATCTCCATAAATTGGGATTTTATTACCCGCCAATGCATTTCGTATGATTGTAGGTATTAATTTTTCATCATGCTGTTTTGGTCCATAATTATTAGAACAATTAGTAATAATAGTATTTAATCCATAGGTTTCATGATAAGATCTTACAAGCATATCAGAACTAGCTTTGCTAGCAGAATAAGGTGAATTTGGAGCATAAGGGGTATTTTCTGTAAAAAAACCGCATTCCCCTAAAGTCCCATAAACCTCATCTGTACTTATATGATGGAATCTACAATTTTGGTATTTCTCTTTATATACAAATGGCTTCTTCATCCAATGTTTGTATGCTATATTTAGCAGGTTAAATGTCCCATTTATATTTGTTTGAATAAAAATTTCAGGATTTTTAATAGAATTATCAACATGCGATTCTGCAGCAAAGTGAATAACACCTTGGATGTTATATTCTTCAAAAAGAAATTGAACCAGCTCTTGATTACAAATATCTCCTCTTATAAATTTAAATCTAGGATTATTTTGACACTCTTTTAAATTTTCCAATCTACCTGCATACGTTAAAAGATCAAGATTGATTAAAACATAATCCTTGTATTTCTCTAAGAAATACGGCACAAAATTCGAACCAATAAAACCTGCTGTTCCTGTTAGTAATAAATTTTTCATAAAATATCATCCTTCTGCAACATACTTATGCATTTTTCCAAACTATCTCTCCAATATGGAATTTCAATATGAAATTTTTCTTTAATTTTTTGTTTATTTAATACAGTATAAGAAGGTCTTGGAGCTAATGCTAAAAAATCTTTACTTTCTATAGGTTTGATATTGCAATCTAATTGCGATAATTTCATTATCTCTTTTGCAAAATCATACCAACTAGCAATACCCTCATTAGAATAATGATAAATTTCTGGTTTATCATTCTGTATATATGGTAAAATATTTAAAATTACTTCAGCTAAATCTCTGGCATATGTAGGTGTCCCTATCTGATCATAGATAACATTAATCTCTTCTTTTTTTTTACCAAGACTTCGTATAGTATAGACAAAATTTCCTTTATAATTACTGTATAGCCATGATGTTCTTATGATAATTGTATTTTTTGGCTTAACATCTATAACTGCTTGCTCACCTCTTAGTTTTGACTCGCCATAAACATTCAAAGGCTTTGTCTTGTCATCCTCTTTGTAAGGAGTGCAACTTTTACCATCAAAAACATAATCAGTAGAAATATGAATAAAAGTTAAATTATATTTTTTAGCCAAATCTGCTATATTTTCAACACTATTATAATTAAGCATATAAGCTTCTTTCTGTTTGACTTCCGCTAAATTCACATCAGTATATGCAGCACAATTAATTATATAATCAAACTTATATTTATCAATAAAATACTCTAGTAAATTTTTATCTTGTATATTTAATTGTGTTTTATCAAAAAAAAACATACTATATTTTTTTTTATACAAGCTAGATAACTCCTGAAAAGTCTTTCCTAGTTGACCATTAGAGCCCAAGATAGCAATACTTCTATTCATAATAATCCACATTATAATCAAAAAAATCTTGAATTTGCTCGAGTGTAGGCAAATACAGATCTTTATCGGAAATTAAAACATCAGAATCATTTATACCCCAATCAATTTTTAACTGTGGATCATTATACAATATACCTCTTTCACTCTTTGGATTATAAAAATTATCAACCATATAAGAAACTTTTGTAAAATCCTCTAATGCTATAAAACCATGCGCAAATCCACGGGGAACAAACAACAATATATTATCTTCAGCTCTTACTGTAATCTTAATATGTTCTAAAAAAGTTGGGCTATCCTTGCGTAAATCTACAATCACATCTAAAATTCTACCGCTAATAACATTTATTAATTTAGTTTGCGCAAAAGGATGTATTTGGTAATGCAAACCTCTTATGGTATTTTTTTTTGAGCAACTTTCGTTTTCTTGAACAAAATCTATATTTTTACATATTTTTTCTGTAATTTTTTTTTGGTGAAAAACTTCTGTAAAATATCCCCTATTATCAAAAAACAATTCTTTCTTTATTAGCTTAACATCAATAAAATTCGTATTAATTATTTGCATCAAAACTCATTTAAAATAAATATTCTCTGATATTTTTGATAGATATTGACCATACTGATTTTTTAATAAAGGTTTTGCTAGCTTTAGCAATTGCTTTTTGGTGATATATCCTTTATTATAAGCTATTTCTTCTAAACATGCTATTTTTAAAGCCTGTCTTTTTTCTAATGTCTGCACGTAAATATTGGCATCCAATAGAGAATCATGCGTACCTGTATCAAACCATGTATAACCTCTCCCCATAATCTCAACATTTAATCTTTCTTCTTCAAGATATATTTGATTTAAAGAAGTAATCTCTAATTCACCTCTGCTTGATGGCTTTACCAGCTTTGCTTTTGATACAACATCATTAGGATAAAAATATAACCCTGTAACCGCATAATTACTTTTTGGTTTTTCTGGTTTCTCTTCTATACTAATCACTCTACCTTGTTGATCAAATTCTACAACACCATATCTTTCAGGATCGTTAACATAGTAGCCAAAAACAGTAGCCTTAGAATTATTTTTTGCTCTTTCTATACTGTCTACCAGCAAATATGATAATCCTTGACCATAAAAAATATTATCACCCAGTATCAAGCAAACATCATCACTACCTATAAATTCTTCACCTAACAAAAAAGCTTGCGCCAAGCCATCAGGACTTGGCTGTTCCTTATAACACAATGTAATTCCCAGCTCGCATCCATCTCCTAGTAATTCTTGGAATCTTGGCAAATCTTTAGGTGTGGATATAATTAAAATTTCTTTTATTCCAGACAGCATCAAAACCGATAATGGATAATAAATCATAGGTTTATCATAAATTGGCAACAATTGTTTACTAGTGCCTTTTGTTATTGGATAGAGCCTAGTACCACTTCCACCTGCTAAAATTATGCCCTTCATTGCAACTCCTTATATAAAAACTACTTACACATTTCCTATCGCATAAAGTTGTATAATACCTACTATTTTTTCATTTTGAATGACAACTATCTCTTTGATTTTATGTTTTAGCATAAGCTTTTCTGCTTCACTTGCCATAGCACTTGCTTCTATGGTTTTTGGACTCTCACTCATGATTTCTTTAGCTTTAAAATCAAATCTTGGCTTATCATTTGCCCTTAAAGCCCTTCTTAAATCTCCATCTGTGATAATCCCAACTAGCTTTTCATTTTCAAGTACTATACAAAGTCCTAACTTACCACTAGTCATCACATCAACCAACTCATTAAATTCACTTTCAGGGCTTACTATAGGTAGATTATTTGATACCATCAAATCACTCACCCTAGTTAAAAGCTTTCTACCCAAGCTTCCTCCTGGATGAAATAAAGCAAAATCATCAGGTCTAAAATTCCTTGCCCTCATTAAAGCCACTGCTATAGCATCACCCATCGCTAAGGTAGCCGTAGTAGATGAAGTTGGAGCAAGCTGAAGTGGGCAAGCTTCTTTTTTTACTGCTATATTTATAAAAATATCTGCTTGTTTAGCTAAAGTAGAGTTTTGATTTCCTGCCATAACAATTAAAGGAATTTTTCTTTTTTTAATCACTGGTATGAGTTTTAAAACCTCTTCAGTTTCTCCTGAATTTGAAATAGCCAAAAGCACATCCTCACTTGTGAGCATACCAAGATCTCCATGCAATGCTTCACCCGGATGCATAAAAAAGCTTGGAGTGCCTGTGCTAGCTAAGGTTGCAGCTATCTTAGCTCCTATATGACCTGATTTACCCATGCCACTTACAACACACCTGCCTTTAATAGATAAAATCAACTCAACTGCTTTATTAAAACCTTCATCTAAGTTATCACGTAAATCTAAAATTGTTTTTGATTCTATCTCAAAAACTTCTTTGGCTATTTTAATTGCATCGATTTGACTCATCTAAATTCCTATATATTTAACACTACATTAGTTGCAATAGCTATTTGATATAAAATTTGTGTTAACATGCTAAAGATTTGTAAATTTTGACTATCTACTTTTGGTAAAACCAAAATAGAATCTCCCGCTTTGATATCTGCTGCACTTCTACCGCTGTATTTAGTTGCTTTACCATTAGCATTGATTACTAAAACCCTTGATATATCTGCTCTATCGCTAAAACCACCTGCTAGGTTGATATAATATCTTAATTTTTCTTTATCCATATACACAAATGCACCTGGTATAGAAACTTCACCTTGAACTAAAACAAGATTATTTTTACTAGGTACATTTACTACATCACCTTCTTCTAATACTATAGAATTATACGCTTTGACATTGTCTATAACGATTTGTCCTTTTGGCTGAGCTTGTTTTGCACGCGCAATAAATTCTAAAATCGTTTTCGCTTGAGTAGCTCTAATGCTAGCTTGCTCAGCATTGACTGAAGAGCTTGTTAGAGCTAGTGTTTCAAGCTCTTTAAGCTGAGCTTCAATAAGTTGTTTTTGAGTAGCTGCTACACTTTTTCTAAAAACCTGTAAGGCGTTAATGTTTGATTGATCATTAACTGTAATCATTTTAGCAAGTTCAGCTAAAGTTGTACCTTTTTTTATTACCACCGAGTGCAAACCACTATGCTCACCTTCTATACTAATGCTAATATTTTGTGCTGTATAATCAGGTCTAAATTCTATCTCATCACCATTGTATAACTTCACACCTAAAAACTGCTTTTTGCTATATGCATCCACATGTAATTTATGATCATCTCTATAGCTTTTTACCACTGCATTAGTTACTATAGGCTTAGCTCCTGCGACTTTGGCTATATCTTCTAAATTTAAAATATCATTACTGAGCTCAAATCTAAAAGGCTTTTGCACATCTCCTTCTACAAAAACATACTTTTGTACACTATCCACTAAAATCACATCACCCATTCTAAAAGGAAAAAGATCAAGCTGACCTTTAAGTAAAAAATCATATAAATCTACTTTTTTAATAACTTTATTATCTCTTAAAATTTGAATATCTCTAAAGCTACCATATTCTAAATTAATTCCACTTGCTTTATCTAAATACTGTATAATAGAATCTGAACTTAGTCCTTGATAAAGACCAGGTTGATTTACATTTCCTGTAACAAATACCGATACATTTTGATAAATATCCATATCCGCATATACATAGACATTGCTTTTATAGATTTTATTAATAGCTTTTGTAATAACTTGAACCAAAGCACTATTTTTCACACCCAAAAGATTAATCGCACCTACTTTTGGTATAAAAATATTTCCTTGAGAGTCTACTGTTAAGGTTTGTATAAACTCTACTGCACCCCAAATTTTTACATTAATCCTATCGCCTACTGCTAATTTATAATCAGGATTGTAAACATGTTGGGTGAATTTAGTAAAGTTTCCGTTAAATAAATGCGCACCAAAAACTTTAGTTATCGGAGCTTGAGTTTGATTAAAATCACTTTGGTTGTTATCATAATTTATAATTTGTGGCTCTAAAGATGGAGTTAATGGCTGATTTTGAATTTTAGCAATTTGAGAAACATCTACCGCTGAAAATAAAAACAAAGGTAAAAGTAAAAGTAAAAATATCTTTTTCATTAGTATCTATGCTCCTCTATAATCATTTTAATAAATTTAACAATTCCATAAATCAAAGATAAAATCATAAAAGCTGTGAGTATATTATACAAAACTTCTGGGTATTTAGCACTTTGAGGTAAACTTGGACTTTGCACTATAACCACTTGTTTTATCTTTCTTAAAGCTTCTATCCTAGCGCTCTCATAAGCTTTTAATGCAGCTGTGTAAGCGCTTTCTGCAAAACCTGCTTCTATGGTTAGATCTTGAAATTTAGCTGCAAGATCATTAAGCTTTTGAGAAGATTTTGGGGATGAAACTTTAGATTTTTCTTTTTGAAGTTGTTTTTTTAAGGCTGTGATTTCACTTTTTATAGTAACAATTTGTGGTGCATTATCATTTATATAGCTTTGCATCATTAAAAGCTCAGCTTCTTTGGCTGCTATTTTTGATTCAAGTTCAGCAATGAGTTTTAGAGCACCTTCTGCTTGTTTGAGTGGATCAAATACTCCATATTTGTTTTGAAAAGCTAAAAGCTCATCTTTAGCCTTTTGATATCTTTTTTTAAACTGCAAAAGTTCTTCTTCAGCAAATTGCATTTGATCTCTTGCGGCTTTGTGTGAAATTTCATTGATAAATTTTTCACTTTCTTTAACTATAGTTGAAGCTATCAAATGTGCACTTTGTGGATCAAAACCTTCAACTTCTACACGCAAAAGCCCATTAGCTGAGTCTTCTTGAATAATCTTAACACGGTTTTGATAATACTTTAAAAAATTCTCTTGATCAGCTGATGAAGAAATACTATAAAAAAAATCAAGTTTTTGTTTTTGATATAACTCGCGAATTTGTATTTTTTCTTCTAAGATATTTAGCATATCTAAAGAATGAATATAAGATTTTAAGAAAGTTATATCCTCGCTTGAAAAAGAGTTATTAGTTAAAAAAGCAGCTATTCCGGTAATAGCTCCGCTATCTCCTGTGGTTGATTTCACACTTAAAATACTTTCACTTACATAGCGATTTGCTGCTATGAAAACATAATAAAATACAACAAATGCTGTTAAAATCAATACTATTTTAAAAGAATTAAGTATCTTTAAATTTTTAAACTTTTTTAATAAATCATTTTGCATTTATTTTTCCTTGATACACCGCTATGCCCTCATCTACATCATCATATATAGTAGCTTGTCCATCTTGCATGAATATAATTTTATCACACCATTGTTTAATTTCAGCTACATTATGCGAAACCATGATAACTTTTGACTGACTTAGCTTTTCTTTATAGATTTTAGAGCTTTTTTCTCTAAATTTAGGATCTCCCACAGCACCTGCTTCATCAATCAAATAATAATCAAAATCAAATGCCATACTTAAGCCAAAAGATATCCTAGCACTCATACCTGCTGAATAAGTATTCATAGGCTCATCAAAAAATTTACCAAGCTCAGCAAAATCTTCAACAAATTTAATCTTTTCTTCTAAAGCCTTTCCTTTATAACCATATACTCTAGCCACAAAGCGTGCATTGTCCCTTGCTGAAAGTCTGTGTTGAAACGCACCTGCCAAACCTAATGGCCAAGATAATTTTTTATTAGTGATAATCTTACCTCTATCAGGAAGCAAGGAACCACTTAAAAGTTTCATTAAGGTTGATTTTCCAGCACCATTGCGCCCCATCAAGCCAATACTACAATTTTCAGGGAATTCAAAACTTAAGTTTTTAAAAACATAATGCCTTCCACCGTTACGCAAAGGAAAAGATTTGGTTAAATTAACTAATTTTATCATCGCACCGCTATCAACTTTTCTCTAGTAAAATAATAAAAAAACAAACCCAAAAACAAAATCACACTCAAACATACAATAGGATAGTAGTAATTATAATCATCAAGCAATGGATAATTTTGAAAAAAATTATATTTTAAAAGTTCCATGATATGCAAAAGCGGATTATAATATAAAATGTCTAAAATAGGTTTTGGAACTATCCATATAGGAAATACCACCAAAGCTGTCCAGTATAAAACTATATTTAAATAATTTAAAGCCATTTTTAAAGGCTCTGCAAAATGTCCTGCTATAGCAAAACACATTCCCATAGCAAAGCCAAACATCACAAGCAAAAAAAATGAAAACATCACTTCTAAAAAATGCTTAGGTATAACTTGCATATGCAAAAACCAACCTGCTAAAAACATTACACAAATAAAAATAGTAAAATAAATACAAAACTCAAGCATGGTTCTAGCAATAAAAACATGTATAGGGCGAATAGGTTTATAAGCAAAAAGAGCTAGATTTGCACCTATGCCATTTAAAAGCTGAGTAATAATGCTTCTAAACATAAAAAAAGGTATAATTCCTACTGCTAAAAATAAAAAGATGGAAACACCTTCAGGCATGATTTGATGATGAAATTCTCTTATAGCTGTTATAATGGAAGTAATTACCAAAACCACCATCATAGGCTCTCCGATCACCCAAAAATAGCCCAAATATTTATTAATACCAAATCTTGTCTTTAGCTCTCTAAAAAAAAGAGCATGTATGACATTAAACATATTTTTAGCAAACCTTTTTAAATTTTCAAAATTTTTATATTATACTTTTTTATCTTATATAATATTTAACAAGGTTTAAAAATGAAAAGAAATTTCTTTGGGGAATTAGAAAAAATTTTATATCATAAAGATATTTTTAAAAAGATTGAATTATTTAATGAATTTTATGAAAATTTTAAAGCTAATTTGTATGATTTTAATCATTCCCATGAAGCGATCATTTGTGAAAACTCACAAGTTAAAATCCTTCATCCTATGAAAATAAGGCGTCCAAAAGAAGCAAATAGCACTTTATCTTTAGCTAAAATCTTACATTCAGTTGCGCATATAGAATATAGTGCTATAAACTTGGCTTTAGATGCTAGTTATAGGTTTAAAAACTTGCCATTGAAATTTTATCAAGATTGGCTTGAAGTAGCTGATGAGGAAATTAAGCATTTTTTACTTTTAGAAAAAACTTTAAATGAACTTGGTTTTAAATATGGAGATTTCCATGCGCATGATAATCTTGAAAAAGCCTTGTTTTTAACCAAAGATAATCTTGCTCATAGAATGGGCATAGTCCATAGAGGGCTTGAAGCAAAAGGACTTGATGCTAATCCTTTTGTTTTAGAAAAATTAAACACAACCAATCATCCTATAAAAAGTTTATTTGGTGAAATTTTTACCATTATATTAAATGATGAAATTAAACATGTAAATAAAGGGGATTTTTGGTGGAATTATGCAAAAAACGAAAATGATAATTATATTGACCTTTGCGCCAAATATAAAGAATTTAATCTTTTAGGAAAAGTATATAACAAAACAGCTAGAATTCAAGCAGGATTTAACGAAAATGAACTTCAAGAATTAGATGATTTTTATAATAGAAAATGAATGGTGGTTAGAGGCAGAATCGAACTGCCGACACGCAGATTTTCAGTCTGCTGCTCTACCGACTGAGCTATCCAACCACTGAATTGAAGTTGTAATTATACAATAGTTTTTTTAAAAAAAGTTGAAATTTGCATAAAAATGCAAATCATTCAGCAAAAGCTCCAAATTTAAAGATTTTTTGCATTCTTAATGCAGCTAATTCGCGTTTATCGTATTGTTCTAATTCTTCTATAGCTTTTAAGACATAATCACTCAAATTTTTAATCGCGTTTTCTTTGTCTCTATGAGCTCCACTCATTGGTTCCTCAATAACATCATCTATTAAACCTTGAGTTTTTAAATCATCAGCAGTTACTTTCATCGCCTTAGTAGCAGCTTCACTTTTTGATGGATCATTCCATAAAATAGCAGCACAACCCTCAGGTGAAATCACAGAAAAAACTGAATTTTTCATCATAGCAAGTTTATCAGCTACTCCTATGGCTAAAGCACCACCACTTCCACCTTCACCTATAACTACTGCTATAGTGATTGTTTTAAGGGCACTTAACTCATATAAATTTCTAGCTATAGCCTCACTTTGACCACGCTCTTCAGCACCTACTCCTGGGTAAGCACCCGGAGTATCTACTAGAAATAACACCGGTATGTCAAATTTTTCAGCCATTTTTGCCACTCTTAGAGCTTTTCTATAACCTTCAGGATGAGGCATACCAAAATTTCTATGAAGTTTATCTTTAGTACCCCTACCTTTTTGCTCACCTATAACAATAACTTTTTTACCACCTATATAACCCGCATAACACACAATAGCAGGATCATCTCTAAAAGCACGATCGCCATGAATTTCATAAGCATCACTTAATATAGCTTGAATATAATCAAGTGCATAAGGACGATCAGGATGTCTTGCAAGCTGTAAGCGTTGGTAATCGCTTAAATTTTTATAAACTTTTTGAGTTTCTTTTTCAAGATTTTTTTCTAAAATTTTTACTGCTTCATCATCGCCTTTGATTTTAGCATTTGCTAAATCCTCATCAATTTGCTGAATATTTTTTTCAAAATCTAAATAAGAAGCCATATTAATCTACTTTTTTGAAAATCACACAACCATTTGTTCCACCAAAACCAAAAGAATTGCTCATTACAACATTAACTTCGCTTTTTCTTGCAGTATTTGGTATATAGTCAAGATCGCAATTTTCATCTGCTACGATTTGATTGATAGTTGGCGGTAATACACCTTGATCAAGCGCCATTAAAGAAATAACAGCTTCAATAGCACCAGCAGCACCTAAGCAATGCCCCGTTTGACCTTTTGTAGAACTAACTAAAGGAATTTGATCTTTGAAAAGCTCTTTAATAGCTGCTGTTTCATTTTTATCATTTACCGGAGTAGAAGTTCCGTGTGCATTAATATAATCTACTTTTGGATTTCCTGCCATTTTTAAAGCTTTTTTCATAGCACGCAATGGCCCTTCTAAAGTAGGCGAAGTGATATGATGTGCGTCTGCACTTTCGCCAAAACCTACTAACTCAGCATAAATTTTAGCTCCACGCTTTTTAGCAGCCTCATACTCTTCAAACACTAAAGCACCAGCACCCTCACCCATCACAAAACCATCTCTTTCTTTGTCAAATGGTCTTGAAGCCTTAGCTGGATCATCATTTCTAGTAGAAAGAGCTTTCATAGCAGCAAAGCCACCTATACCCACGGCACAAATAGCTGCTTCAGCGCCTACTACAAGCATTTTATCTGCACTACCTAAAGCTATGCTTTTATAAGCTTCGCCTATAGCATGAGTTCCCGCTGCACAAGCAGTTACGCATGAGATATTTGGTCCTTGTAATCCATGCTCGATTGAAATAATCCCACCAAGCATATTAACTAAAGCCGATGGTATGAAAAAAGGAGTAATTTTACGTGGTCCACGCTGTGCGCAAGTAACGGAATTTTTTTCTATATTTGGTAAACCACCTATACCAGCTGCTGAAACTACACCAAACTCTTCTTTGTTTAAAGTTTCATCAAATTTAGCATCTTCCATAGCTTCTCTTGCTGCTTTAATACCAAGTTGTATAAAACGATCTATTTTTTTAACCTCTTTAGCATCACAAACACTTAAAGGATCAAAATTTTTTACTTCAGCAGCAATTTGCACTGGAAAATCAGTGGTATCAAAAAGAGTGATTTTATCAACACCGCTTTTGCCATCACAAATTGCTTTAAATGAGCTATCTTTGTCTAAGCCAAGGGCATTGATCATTCCTACACCTGTTACTACAACGCGTTTCAAACCGCACTCCTTATTAAAAATTAAAATTATTTTTGAAGATTTTCTATATAATTAACAACATCTTCGATTTTTACTAGTTTTTCAGCATCACTGTCTGGAATTTCTACATCAAATTTTTCTTCTAAAGCCATAACTAATTCAACAACATCTAAAGAATCTGCACCTAAATCTTCAATGATTTTAGATTCCATTTTAACTGCATCTTCATCAACACTAAGTTGCTCAACAACTACTTTTTTTACATCATCAAAAATTGCCATTTTTATCTCCTAGTTTAAAAAATTAAACCACATTTTACAATAAAAAAATAAATTTCTTGTTTAAAAAGTTAAAAATTAAAGATTATTACGAAAAATTTAATTATCTGTGTTTAAATAAAAGCTTAATTTTTAACAAAGGAAATTAATGCTTTTAGATAGACTTATAAAAGAAAATAAAAAAACTTGGGATCAATACATCCATCATGAATTTGTAAAAAAACTTCAAAATGGCACTTTAGAAAAAGATGTATTTTTATTTTATCTTAAACAAGATTATATCTTTTTAAACAATTACGCAAAATGCTATGCCCTGCTTGCTTTAAATGCAAATAATGCTAAAGAAATTCAATTTGCCATTAAAAATCAAAACTACACTTTAGAAGGAGAATTAGAGCTTCATAGAAGTATTTTAAAGCTAGGTATTGATGTAGAAAAACTAAATTATAAAGATGAAAGTTTAACTAATATTGCTTATACAAGATATTTACTAAGTGTGGGGCAAAATGGAGATTATTTAGATATGCTATGTGCTTTGAGTGCTTGTGCTATAGGTTATGCATACATAGGAGAAGAAATTTATAAAGGACTTGATGAAAAAAGTTTAGAAAATCATCCTTACAAAGAGTGGATTTTAACCTATGCGGGTAAAGAATTTCAAGATGAAATTAAAGAATTTAAAGACTTTTTTAATTCTTATACAAATAGCATTAGTGAAGAAAAATTTAAAAAATTAAATGAAATTTTTTATACTACCATAAGACTTGAAACAGCCTTTTGGCAACACTCTTTAGAACAAAAAATGGAAATTTAATCATCATAAAGATGATTAA
This sequence comes from Campylobacter sp. RKI_CA19_01116, assembly GCF_025771405.1. Taxonomy (NCBI): domain Bacteria; kingdom Pseudomonadati; phylum Campylobacterota; class Epsilonproteobacteria; order Campylobacterales; family Campylobacteraceae; genus Campylobacter; species Campylobacter sp. RKI_CA19_01116. The sequence goes on along the minus strand of NZ_JAKMQF010000001.1, from coordinate 134,051 downwards.
ATTATCAATTTAGCAATATTAATCCCTACAAAAGCAACCAAATACGCACATAAAGATGTAAATATAAAAAGATACCATGCATATTTTTTATTTCCCGCTTCTTTAGCAAAAACTATAGTTGCTGCAAAACAAGGATTATAAATCATAACAAAAAGTATAAAAGCTACTGCTGTATTAAAAGGGATGTTTTCTTTTATGGCTTCTTGTAAATTTAAACTTGTCTCATCAACTTCATCACCTAAAGAATAAAGCACACCCATAGTAGAAATCATCACTTCTTTAGCAGCTAAACCACTTACCAAAGATACACTAAGTTTCCAATCAAAGCCAAGTGGTGCAAAAATAGGCTCTATTGCTTTACCAAATTGTCCAAGATAACTATTTTCTATCTGAAGCTCTTGAGTTAAAGCATTTTGAGTATTATTTTCTTGTGCAGGAAAATTACTCGCAAACCAAATAAGCAAAGAAGCTATCAAAATAAATGTTCCTGCTTTTTTTAAATACATTTTGGCTTTGTTAAACACCATAAACCATACTAAATTCCAATTTGGCATTCTATATTTTGGCATTTCCATTACAAAAGGTTCATCTTGTCCTTTAAAAGCACTCATTCTTAAAATCTTAGCTGCAATCAAACCTAAAAACGCACCTAGAAGATAAATCCCAAAAAGATAATTTCCCGCCACATCAGCAGGAAAAAACACTCCAACAAAAAGCACATATACAGGAAGCCTTGCACCACAACTCATAAAATTAATAATAAAAAGAGTTAATAGCCTATCTTTTTTATTTTTTAAAGTTCTTGTAGCCATAAATGCAGGTACTGAGCAACCAAAACCCGTGATTAAAGGGATGAAACTTTTACCATGTAAGCCAAATTTGTATAAAATTCCATCTAATAAAAATGCAACCCTAGCCATATATCCAGTTGTTTCAAGCAAGGCTATACCAAAAAATAAAATCATAATATTTGGTAAAAAAGTTATAACCGCACCAACCCCACCTAAAACACCATCAGCTAAGGCTGAAGCGATGAATTCATTGCTAATATTATTTTTTACCATATCACCTAAATTAGCAAAAAACATTTCTATATAATCCATAGGGATTTGACCTAAAGTAAAGGTTAGTTGAAATAAAGCCCACATAAAAAACAAAAATATAGGAATTCCTAAAAATTTATTAATTAAAATAGAATCTATTTCTTTGGTATGATTTTTATACTTAACACCCTTACTTAAAACCTTAGCACATATACCATTTGCAAAAGCAATTAGCTCTTCTTTAAAAATACTTTCTATATCTTTGCTATGATATGCCATATAAATTTTTTCTAAAGCCTCATCAAGTATTTTTCTCAAAGCGTGTGAAATGACTATATTAGCTTCATTTTTAAGTAAAGCAAGTGCTAAATCTTTTGTAGAAAAATCTAAATAAGTAATTTCATTTTGATTTAAAAATTCACTTATTTTGGCAAGTTCTTCTTCTATGATATCACTATAAACACGCTCTTTAGCTTCAAATTTAGCTTCATGGGTTGAAATGATTAAATCCAAAAGTGCATTTAGATTTTCTTTAGTTTTAGCACACACGCCAAGGCAAGGTGTATTTAGAAGTTGGGATAAAATTTTAAAATCTATACTAAAACCTTCATTTTTAGCTTCATCTTGCATATTTAAAGCCATAATCATTTTGATTTTAGCTTCTATTAAAGATGCACTCAAAATCAAATTACGCTCTAAATTTGTAGAATCAAGTACATTTACTACAAGATCAAATTTACCCTTTTTTAAAAAATCTTTTGTAATTTTTTCTTCTTCACTATAACCATCTAATGCATAAGTTCCTGGTAAATCTATAAATTTAAACTCATAATTTTTATAAACTAATCTAGCCTCAGCCTTTTCAACCGTAACACCACTAAAATTGCCAACTTTCATATTAGCTTTGCAAAGTGCGTTAATCAATAAACTTTTACCGACATTTGGCTGACCCACTAAAGCAACAATGATTTCTTTCATTAAAACTCTTTTGAAATTTGTATTATTTTTGCTTCACTTGAGCGTAAAATCACGCAAGTTGTATCAAGCTCTACCATAATAGTAGAATTTGCTATAGAAGAGCGAATTTTTTTAACTTTTTTGTTTTTTGCAAAACCAAAACTAAATAGTCTTGCTTGGAGTTGTTTATCTGCTTCAAAGCCTACTATAATAGCTTCTTCATTATCTTTTAATGTATCTAAAGTCATGTTTTTCCTTACAAAAACTAAGATAAAACATTATATAAAAAATTAAATTATTTCTTTTTTAAAATAATAAGCAATCTCAAAAAATGAGATTGCTAGAAATCAAAATCATTTAGATTTTCTAAATTTTGAAGCTTTTTGACTAATTCCTCAGCCTTTTCTAAAGAAAGTGCTATGCTAGCATTAGAAAGAAATTTATCTTTTAATTCATCAAAACTTAAAGGATTATCAAAATTTCCTTTATTAATCAGTACATCTTTTTTAATTACTCTTCCATCATTTAAAACAGCTTCTAAATGTCCTGGAAAGTATTTAGGGAAACCACTAGATTTTTTCTTTTCATAGCTAATTTTTTTAGCAAATTCTATTAGTTCAGCTCTATTTAAATTTTCATAAGATTTTAAAGTGATCTTACCGTCAAAAAATGCCAAAGCCATTAAAAAAGGCATGGAAAATTTAGCAGCATAAGCACTTTGTGGAGTATATTTTGCTTCTATTGGATCACAGATAAATGAAATTGGCACCTCATCTACAAAACAATGCAAACTTTTGATATCTTGTGCTTTTAAGCCATCATTTCTTAAACTCATAGCACAATCAATAAGCCCATGTGCAAAATGACAACTTGGATAAGGTTTTAGTGAAACTTGCATTACTTGCCAAATTTCATTCAAGCCCTTGCAAAGTTCATTTTTATCACACTCATCTTCTAAGCCAAAAGTTCTAAAGATATTATCCCTTCCTTCAAATATACTCAAAGGACCGCTCATATTAGCTTTTGCGCAATTTGCTACTAAAATTCCATTTTTCAAAGCATTAGCTATGTGTAAAACTTTAGAATTAGAACCATTAGATAAAAACTCATTTACCCCACTTGCAAAACTTCCTGCTAAACCTAGTGCATTGATGATTTGTTCTTTGTTTAAATCAAGTAAAACGCAACTTGCAGCTACACTACCAAAAATTCCTGCTATAGCTGTAGTGTGAAAGCCGCGTTTATGGAAACTTCCTTTGCTTGCTATACCCACTCTAGCAGCAATTTCCCAACCAACTATAAAAGCTTTTAAAACTTTTTTTCCATCTTTACTTACGCTAAATCCATAAGTTAAACAAAGCGGAGTTAAAATAGCACTAGCGTGCAAAATAGCTTCAGTATGAGTATCATCAAAATCAAGAGCATGCGCTGCAATAGCATTTACCATCGCAGCATAAATTACATCAAGCTTTTTATCTTCACTCCAAATTTTTTCACTAGGATTTACGCTTAAAGCTTCAAAAGCCTTAGTCGCATTTAAAACACAAGCTTCATTTTTAGCAGCTAGGGCTGTTCCTAGTGCATCAAGCATAAGCTCTTTTGCTCTTTGCTTTACTTCACTAGGGATAGCTTCATAGTCTAAATTTACGATAAATTCGGCTAGTTTTTCACTTAAATACATTTTTTCCTACTTTAGAATTGGTGCATTAGCGATTTTTTCTAAGAACTCATCAACTAATTTTGGTGCATAACCTACATAAGTTGTAGCATCCATTAAAACATCAATATCTTTTTCACTTAAAACCTTACTCACACGCTCATCTTCAAGTAAAACTTCTTTGAAAGTTTTATGATTTTCTATACCTCTCATAGCATTTTCATAAACAATTTCATGTGCATGTTGCTTACCATAATGATCACTCAAAGCAAACATCACGCGCTCTGCTAATACAAAGCCATTAAGCGTATCAAGATTTTTTAACATTTTGTCTTTTTTAACTTCTAAATCATCAAAGACAAATTTCATATTTGCTAATACCACTGAAAGCATTAAAAACGCTTCTGGCAAAAGCTTCCATTCCATTTTCCAAACTTGGCCATCTCTTTCATGCTCATGTCTTTCTATATCGCTTAAAATTGCAATATTAGCTCTTAGGGCATTACTTACAGTCACTGCATTTTCACTTACTGCAGGATTTCTTTTATGAGGCATAGTAGAACTTCCTACTTGACCTTTTCCAAAAGGCTCAGCAATTTCATCAATTTCATTATGAGCTAAGATTAAAAGTTGATGCGCGATTTTGTTAAAGGTTGCATTGATATTACCTAAAACATAACCAAGTTCAATGAAACGATCTCTTGCTGGTTGCCATGAGATATCAGGAACTTCTAAACCTAAACTTTCTAAAGTAAGTTTTTCTACTTCATTAGCCTTGTCACTTAAACTTGCTTTAGTTCCCACTGCACCTACGATTAATCCTACATATAATCTTTTTTCAAGTTCGATAATTCTTTCATAGTGGCGATTAAGCTCACTTAGCCAAATTGCAACTTTGTGTCCAAAAGTTATAGGTAAAGCTTGTAAAGCTAAGGTTCTTCCCATCATCGCAGTATTTTTATGCTCTTTTGCGATTTTTGCTAAATTTTTAGCTATATCTTTTAAATCTTGCTTGATTAAAGTCATAGCTTCTTTAAATTGTAAAACTATACCTGTATCAATGATATCTTGCGTTGTTACACCAAAATGTACATATTCGCCAAGACCATTTTCGCAAGCTTTTTCCAAACCACGCACAGTAGGTACTAAAGGGTGTTTGGTTTTTTTAAACTCAGCAAAAATAAAATCCATATCCATAAATTTATAATGCGCTTTTTTAGCTATTTCTACAGCTGCTTCATTAGGGATAATGCCAAGTTTTGCTTGAGCTTTTGCTAGGGCAGCTTCTACATCAAGCCATTTTTGAATTCTATTTTCTTCACTAAAAATAGCTCTCATTGCAGGGGTGCTCCAAGAATCTTGAAGCAACCTCATATCAAATACACTCACACCCATGTTTTATCCTTTAAAATTTATTTTTTCAAATGCTTGTTTTAAATCAGCAATCAAATCCTTACTATCTTCAAGACCTATATGAAATCTCACAAAAGGCCCTCTAGCACTCCAATCTGTTGCGGTTCTTGGTGGAGTAGTAACAGTAGCTAAACTCTCATATCCACCCCAGCTTGCACCAATTGAAAAATACTCTAAATTATCTACAAACTCGATAGCTTGTTCTTTAGAAATGCCATCTGCAAATTCAATCGTTACCATACCATTAGCACCTTTATGATCGCGCATAAAAACTTCGTGGTTTGGATGAGTTTTTAATTTTGGATAAAAAATTGTTTTAACTTCTTTTCTACTTTGTAAAAACTCTACTACCTCATCTGCGCTTTTTTCATGTGCTTTCATTCTTACATCTAAAGTTCTCATACCACGAAGTACTAAATAAGCATCATCAGGACTTGTAGTAAATCCTAAAGCTTCTGGTAATTTGTCAAAATTTTTCCATTCTTTTTCATTAATTACTACTATACCCATAGTAACATCTGAATGCCCACTTAAGTACTTAGTCGCTGCAATTACTGAAATATCCACTCCAAGCTCAAGTGGATTTAAAAAATACCCACTTGAATAAGTATTATCAATCGCTACTGGTATGTTATGTTTATGCGCAATTTCACAAAGTTTTGGCAAATCTATGATTTCATAAAGTATAGAACCTGGGCTTTCACAAAGGATTAATTTTGTGTTTGGTTTGATTTTTTCTTCTACATCAGAAGCATCAGCTTTTAAAAAGTCAATTTCTACACCCATTTTAGTTAAAAATAAATCACAAATTGTTCTAACAGGTCCATAAATAGCATCAGTGATTAAAAAATGAGCATCTTTGCTAGCATAATTTAAAAGCACCATAGCTAATGCTGCAAGTCCTGTTGGGAAAAGTTGTGCTCTATGGCCTCCTTCAAGCGCACAAATTAGTTTTTCAAGTTCAAAATTAGTTGCTGTTCCTCTAGCGCCATAACTTAAAACACGATCTGTTTTTCTTAACTCGCGGTATTTTTGCCAAGTTGCATGATCTTTAAAAAGTATAGTTGATGCACGCATTAGGGTTGGATTAACTGATCTTACTTCGGCATTTTGATCGCCTCTTCCTAGATGGATTAATTTAGTTTTGTTGTTCATTTTATACTCCTTTTTATAGATAAATATAAGTCATAATCACATTAACAATAGCAGCTACAAGCATAGGTATAGCCGTTCTTTTTACAACTTGTAATGGATTTACTTTAGCCATAGCTGAAATTGCCAAAATAGCAGGTGCGATAGGCGAAACACATCTACCAAAACCTGTCATGATTTGAATAGGTGCTATCATAGCTATGGTTTCAACGCCAAAAGATTTTGCTATATTTGGGATAAGTGGCGCAAAAGAGAAAAATGCTGCATTTCCTGAACCCATTAAAAATGCACATACAGCAAGCAAAATAGAAACTGCTATAATAATAGCAAGCACTCCAAAACCTGCATCTTTTGCAAAACCTATTAAAGTATCCACAAAGCCAACTGATAAAAGTCCGCTTGCAAAAACTTGACCACAAACGATCAAAGAAACTGTGATTACAAACAAATGCCCCATACCTTTGAAAAATACCATGATAGAATTTAAAGTATCAATAAAACTTCTATAACGAATGATTTCAAAAATAATCGCTATAAAGGTTGAAATCATCATAGCAACTGGTACATTCATTCTAATAGCAGTAGATGAAGCTGCTTTAACCTCTTCCATAGTGGTAAGCCCCATTAGCACCATAATGCTATCTAATACACTACTAAAGCCCAAAATCAATACTAAAGGTATAATAGGTAAAATCGCATAAATTCTAGGTGGCTTTTTAAGCTCTTCACTTTTGCCATCATGTTCTGCTAATTCTTTTTCAACATCATCACGGTTAAATGTGAAATTTTCTTTTTTATCAAAATATTTTGAACAAAAATAAATCGCAATACCTACTGCTATGATAATAGGCACAGTTGTAGGAAGCTGATAATGTACAAAATACACTGCTGGATCAATTTCAGCTGTTTTTGCAGCCAAAATCACATTACCACTACCTGGGCCATGGTCAATATATTGACAAATAGCAATAATTGAAAGTGCAGAAAGTTTAGAAACACCTGAACGAACTAAAATAGGATACATTGTAACCATAAGTAAAAGTGCTAAACCTGCATGTGAAGGTATAAAAAGCACTAAAAACTGGATTACAAAATATGAAACTAGCAATAAAATATAAGGTGATTTTACTGCCTTTAAAGGTCTTTCAAATACTTTAAATAAAGCATAACTTGCACCCACATGATCCATATAAGCAGAAAATCCTGCTATACACATTAAAGTAAGTCCAAGCCCTGCTAGAGTACTTGACATTTTGGTATTTACTACTTGGAAAATATCAAAAAGACCTAAATGTAAAGATTGCTTTTCACTAATAATAGGAGAAAGTCCAAAAATTCCTGCTAAAGTTAGCAAGAATAAACCACTTAAAAGCAACGCCATATGGGCGTTGATTTTTTTATAGAGCATAAATACAAGTAAAAATACAGAACATCCTGCAAAAAATAAACCCAACATGCTCTATCCTTTATGAGCAATAACCTCTATCTCCACTTTAGCACCCTTAGGAAGATCTTTTACCGCAAAAGCACTTCTTGCAGGATATGGAGCTGCGAAAAATTCAGAATAAACCTCATTGAAAGCCACAAAATCATCAATGTTTGCTAAAAAACAAGTCGTTTTAACTACATTATTAAAATAAAGATTATTTTCTTCTAATATAGCCTTAATATTTAACAATGATTGTCTTGTTTGTTCTTTCACATCTTCACTTTCTATATTTCCGCTTTCTGGATTAATAGGAAGTTGCCCTGAAATAAATAACAAACCATTAGCTTCTCTATAAGCTGAATATGGTCCTATAGCCTTTGGATAATTTGCCATGTATACTCCTTGTGTTTAAATGAAATCATAATATAATATTATCATCATAATAATAAATTGTCAATATTTTTTTATCATAATAATAATTTTTTTTATTGTTATAATTATTAACAACTTTGATGAAAATATTATGTAAAATAACAAAAAACAACAAAAAGGTCTAGATCATGGATGAGCAACAAAAAGAATTATTTATCAAACTCACTCAATTTTTAGGACAGGTGCTTGGGGATCAATATGAAATAGTTTTTCATGTGATTGCACCTGAGGGTTCATATATTGCAGCCATTGCAAATAACCACATTAGTGGAAGAACCATTAATTCTCCATTAACTTCTTTTGCAAGTGAGCTTGTACAAGAAAAAGAGTATTTAAATAAAGATTTTTTATGTGATTATAAAGCAAAGGTTGGAAAGTCTAAGATTGTTACTGGATCAACTTTTTTCATTAAAAATCAAAATAAAATCGTGGGAATTTTATGTATAAATCACGATACCACAGAGCTTAGAAATGCTATTAGTAAAATCATAGAACTTGAAAAAATCAATGATTTTAGTGATTTGTTAGATATTCATAATCAAAACAATGTAAATTTGCATAATGTGAGTAATATAGAAACACTTAGTCATTCTATAGAAGATATTTTAGCTGAAAACATAGACTTAAAATATTTAAATTCAGGATATAGCTTAAGCACTGAGCAAAAAGATGAAATTATTAAAAAGCTTCATTCAAAAGGAATTTTTAACATTAAAGGAAGCATACCTATAGTTGCTAAATCGCTTAATATATCAGAACCTAGTGTTTATAGATATTTACAAAAACTTAAAAACAATCTCTAAGCTAAAATACAAGCTTAGAGATAAAATAACCTGCAATAGTCGCACTAATAATCAAAACAAAACCTGGTCTTAAATAAGAGTGATTGATCACAAATTTACCTATTTTTGTTGTGCCTGTTCTATCAAAAGCCACACATGCTATTTGATTAGCTCCTGGGACTATAAAATCTCCGCTCACACAAGGATAAAGCACAATAAGAATTTGAGGAGGAATTCCCAAGCTCACACCCAAAGGCATCAAAGCAGCCACTGTTGCTGAAGGAGAAAAAATCACCATAGAAAAGGCAAATAAAGCCACCCCGAATAAATACGGATAATCCTCTACAATATGCGATAAAGAATCACTAAATAAAGGCTTATAAGCTTCAAAAAATGTTCCTGTCATCCAAGCTATACCAAAAACCCCTACAACTCCTATAAGTCCTGATCTAAATACCGAAGCTTCACCAAGTTTATTAGCAGGAACTTTAGCAAAAAGCATAATCAAACAAGCCGTTGCAAGCATGATCATTTGGATTAAATTTGGAGTAGAAAGTCTTTCTATTTTACCATTTGCAAGCTCATAATGAGGCAATAAATTCGTAAAAGTTCCAAAGAAAATAATAGTTAAAATCCCTAAAGCAAAAATATACAAAGACTTTCTAGCCATAGGATCATGTTCGCTGTCTTTATTTTGCAAATCTTCGCTTAAGAAATGATATTCTCCTGCTCTTACTCTTTTTTGAAATTCCTCATCTTGCTCAAGCTCTTTTCCTCTTTTTAAAACACTCAAACAAGCAAGAAACACACCTATAAAAAAGGCTGGTAAACTTACTATTAGAATTTGCACTATTGTTGTACCACTAAAAGCTAAAACAGCCACCATAGCAGCAGTAGCTGCACTCATAGGTGAAGCTATAACGCCAATACCTGCTGCTACAACTGAAACCGAAAGCGCTCTTTCGGGACGAATTTTAGCATCGGCTGCCACTTCAGCAATCACTGGATAAATAGAAAAAGCTACATAAGTAGTACCGCAAAAAATCGTAAAAGCAGAGCTAATCAAAGGTCCCATAAAAACAATAGCTTGAGGTTTTTTCTTTAGAATTTTCTCTGCTATTTTTACTAGTAAATCAAGCCCACCTGCGCTTTGCAAAACACTCACACAAGTAATCACAGCAAGTATAATAAACACAACACTCACAGGAAGTGAAGCTGGTTGCATACCAAAGACCAAAACCAAAATACACATACCAAGCCCACCTGCAACCCCAAGTCCTATACCACCATATCTACCACCTATGGCTATCATAGAAAAAATGATGAAAAATTCTAATAAAAAAATAACATCCATTAATCTTGTACCTTATATTGCTCCAAAAGCTCTTTTGCATGTTTAATTTGCTCTAATACTACTTTAGTTCCTGTACCACCATAAGATACTCTTGCGTCTATACAAGTTTCTAAAGCAATTGCCTCATAAATATCTTCTTGGATATTTTCATTAAATTGATGAAATTCCTCCATGCTAAGTTCTTCAAGCATTTTTCCATGTTTAATACAATAATTCACAGCCCCGCCAACTATACTATGAGCTTCTCTAAATGGTATATTTTTTCTTACTAAATAATCAGCCATATCTGTGGCATTTGAAAAGCCTTTTGCAGCTGCTGCTCTTGTATTATTAGCATTTACTTGCATTTTTTCTATCATAGGAGTTATGATTTTCAAACTTGCCATTAAAGTATCCATAGAATCATAAACTTGAGCCTTATCTTCACTCATGTCAGTATTATAAGCTAGTGGAATACCTTTCATAATAGTTAGCATTGCCATAACATTGCCATACATTCTACCTGTCTTACCACGCATTTTTTCAGCTACATCAGGATTTTTCTTTTGAGGCATTATGCTTGAGCCTGTGCAAAAATCATCACTTAATTCTATAAATTTAAAATCTTGACTTGAAAAAAGTATAAGCTCTTCACAAAAACGACTAAGGTGCATAAAGCACATTGCAGCCACAGAAGTAAATTCAACCATATGATCTCTATCACTAACGCTATCAATGCTATTTTCTGTTGGTTTTGCAAAACCTAGTTCTTTGGCGCAAAAATGTCTGTCTATATTAAATGTGGTTCCACCAAGCGCAGCTGCTCCTAAAGGACACTCATCCATTCTTTTATATAAATCTTCAAAACGAGAATAATCCCTACTTAACATCCAAAAATACGCCATGATCCAATGTGAAAAAAGCACCGGTTGACCGGTTTGTAAATGTGTATAACCTGGCATAATAGCTTTGATATTTTTTTGAGCTTGATTGATGATTTCTTCTTGCAAAGCAATAATTTGATTTAAAATTTCTTTTATAACGGCTCTCATATGCATTTTTGAATCAAGCGTAGTTTGGTCATTTCTACTTCTTGCAGTGTGAAGCTTTCCACCTACTGGGCCTACAATTTGTGTCATTCTTTTTTCTACAGCCATATGAATATCCTCATCAGCTATATCAAAAACAAAGGTTCCATTTTGAATTTCTTCTCTAACTTGTTCTAAACCCTTGATGATAGTTTTTGCTTCATCTTCTTTTATAATACCTTGTTTTGCAAGCATAGTACAATGAATTATACTTCCTTGTATATCAAAAGGAGCAAGTCTTGGCTCAACTAATAATGAAGCGGTGTATTCTTCAACTAATTTATTTGTAGGTAAATCAAAACGTCCACCCCATAATTTCTCTGCTTTTTGTGACATATTTATCCTTCTATTTACAAATAAAAGGATAATTTTATAATTTTTATTTTTTCAAAGAGTTTAACTTTTCTTTCTTTTAAAAATTTTTAACATACCAAAAGCTATTTTTTTAAGAAAGCTTTTTTTAGAATGCTTTGTTAAAAACTCTACTATATCTCTATGTCCAAACATTAGTGCAAAAGTAAAAGGTGTCATACCAAGACCGTTGTTTTCATCAATATTTGCCCCATATTCTACCAAAAGCTTACACATAGGCAAATATCCTTTAAAACACACCCCTGCTAATGGAGTTTGTCTTCTGTCATTTTTCTCATCTACCCTAGCATTATTTTCTAGTAAAAACTTAGCGCATTCATAAGCATTATGATAACTTGCAAGCATTAAAAGACTATCGCCTTTGTGATTTTTTAAATTCACACTCAAACCTGCTTCTATCATAATCTTTAAATTTTGCAAATCATTTTTTCTTGCATAATCAAAAGCCATAGTACAAAGTTCTTGAATTCTTTTTTCTTCTTCGTTGCTAAACATTTTTTTCCTTTTATAATCTTTAGTTTGCCACTTTTAAAGTGGCAAGTAAAAATTACATTTTCAAAGCTTTTTTAACACCATTTGCATATTCACTTGAAATTTTTTCAAAATGACTTAATGCTCTAGCAATAATTTTTTCATCAACCCCACTCATAGAAGCTGCTATATTTTTAAACAACTGCTCTTTTTGATCTTGGTTCATTATATCAAACAAGGCTCTTGGTTGAGTATAAAAATCATCATCAAGTGGAGCATATCTTTGCGCACTACCTTCAAGTGCTAAGTCAGGCTCAAGATAGCTTTTATCTTCTTTTGGACTATCATCATAACTATTTGGCTCATAGTAAGCTGCGCCATTTTTATAAGTGTCAAAATTCATAGCTCCTGCTACATTATAAGTATTTACTTCACTTTTTGCACGATTAACTGGCAATAAATGATAATTTGTTCCTATGCGATATCTGTGTGCATCAGGATAAGAAAAGATTCTAGCTTGCAACATTTTATCAGGACTAAAACCAATACCAGGAACGATATTGCTTGGACTAAATGCAGCTTGTTCTACTTCATTAAAGTAATTTTGCACATTTTTATTAAGTACTAATTCACCTACTTCTATTAAAGGCACAATGCTATGTGGCCAAACTTTAGTTAAATCAAAAGGATTAAAACCTAATTTTTCTGCTTCATCTTCTTTTAAAACTTGAATTTGGAAAGTCCATTTTGGAAAATCTCCTTTTTCTATAGCTTCATATAAATCTCTTTGATGACTTTCTCTATCATTTGCTATTAAATTTGCCGCTTCCTCATTAGTTAAATTTTTAATACCTTGCTTGGTTTTAAAATGAAATTTCACCCAAAATCTTTCATTTTTATCATTAATTAAACTATAAGTGTGACTTCCAAAACCATGCATATGACGATAACTTGCAGGAATTCCCCTATCGCTCATTAAAATAGTAACTTGGTGTAAGCTTTCAGGACAAAGGCTCCAAAAATCCCATGCAGCATTATTGCTTCTTAGATGAGTTCTTGGATCTCTTTTTTGAGTATGGATAAAATCAGGAAATTTATACGCATCTCTTATAAAAAATGTCGGAGTATTATTACCTACTAAATCCCAATTTCCTTCTTTGGTATAAAATTTAATCGCAAAACCCCTTACATCTCTTTCAGCATCAGCTGCACCTGCTTCACCTGCAACGGTTGAAAATCTTATAAATAAAGGTGTATTTTTTCCAAGCTGTAAAACTTTTGCTTTAGTATATTGAGAAATATCTTTAGTAATTTTAAGTTCTCCATAAGCACCACTTCCTTTTGCATGTACTGTTCTTTCTGGAATTCTTTCTCTATTTTGATGAGCAAGTTTTTCAAGCAAAATATAATCTTGCATTAAAAGTGGACCTTTAGCACCCGCACTTAGTGAATTTTGATTATCAGCTATGATATTTCCAAAATCATTTGTTAGTTTTTTCATTGTGTCTCCTTTTTAAATAATAATTTTTATTATTTGATAAATTATATTCCTATATTATTAAAATAAAATTAAACGATAAAAATTATCATTATTTAAAAAATGATTATAAAATTCTTATTTTTAAAAAAATAATCTTTTTTTAAGCATAAATATTTTTATTTTGTAATAAAATTGTTAAAAAATAAGAATAAGCATTCTTATTTTAAATATTTTTACTACAAAATTAATAAAAAAGGAGAGCTTATGGATAAAGAAACAAGAACTTACTATATTAAATTAGTTAAATTTCTTGCAGAAGCCTTGGGTAGAAATTATGAAATAGTCTTGCACGATGTAAGCGAAGATGGAGCCAATATAGCAGAAATTGCTAATAACCATATTAGCAAAAGAACTATAAACTCACCTCTAACTGGTTTTGCCATTGAAATGATTAAAAATAAAATCTATTTAGAGCGTGATTATATAACACATTATAAAACTTCAGCTAAAAGCTCACAAGCAATGTCAGGCTCTACTTTTTTTATTAAAAAAGATGAAAAACTCGAAGGTTTGCTTTGTATTAATCATGATACCTCAGCGTTTAAAAAAATCTCTGATGAAATTTTAAATCTTGGAAATATTTATGATAATGCTTATGAAAACCCTGAGCAAGAAAATAAAGAATATATTAAACTTGATTTAGAAGAAATTGTCGAAGATATTTCGGGTATGGATATAGAAAGTTTTAAAAATAAAAGCTTAAAACCAAAAGAAAAGCAAAAAATGATAGCTAGTTTATATGAAAAAGGTGTGTTTAATGTAAAAGGTGTTATTCCTAAGGTTGCTGAACTTTTAGGTATTTCTGAACCTAGTGTTTATAGACATTTACAAAAGATTAAATAATCATAATTTAAAAAAATTGTAATTTTTGATACAATAACACTTTAAATTTAATAAAAGGAAAAATATGGCTGATGATATGATGGATGAACAAGGCGAATCAAAGAAAAAAGGTGGCAATACTTTAGTAATTATTATCGTTGTATTTTTATTTGTATTTTTACTTGTAATCGTAGGAGCGATTGCTTATTTAATGTTTAGCGGTGGTTCTGAAGAAAATCCTGCTCCACAAGCTGAAGAAAGCGTACAAGTTGCACAAGCTCCTAAAAAAACAAATGCAGTAGCAGCTAGAGGGAGTGATTATGCAAATATTGGCGTGATGTATCCTTTAGCACCTTTTACACTAAATTTATTAAGCGATGGTGGATCAAGATATGTAAAATGCACCATTCAACTTGAACAAAATGTTGAAACCCTAACCCCTGAACTTGATAAAAAAGTTGCTATTATTAGAGATATTATCATTAGAACTTTAACTTCAAAAACCTTTGAAGAAGTAAGCACCACAAAGGGTAAAGAAAGATTAAAAGATGAATTAACTGGTAAAATCAATGAGGTTTTAACCGATGGTTTTATCAAAAATATTTATTTTACTGACTTTGTAGTATCTTAATGATAGGCTGTGACATAGTCGTATGCTCTCGCATAGAAAAAATTTATGAAAGACATAAAACGCTTTTCTTGGATAAATTTTTATCCAAGCAAGAGCAAAGTTATATAAAAAATACCAACACTCTAGCCGGATTTTGGGCTATTAAAGAAGCTACTTCTAAGGCTTTGGGGGTTGGAATTTCTAAAGAATGTTCTTTTTTTGACATCATCATCTCTAAAGATGACAAAAATGCCCCACACATTAGTTTTTCTCAAAAAGTCATACAAGAATTTAAAATCAAATCAGCAAGTGTAAGCGTAGCACATGATGGGGGTTTTGCTATAGCAGTAGTGGCTATAGAAACTAAGCAAGGTTAAAACCTTGCTTTTACATATAAAGCCCACCGTTGACTTTTAAAATTTCTCCTGTGATATAAGAAGAATGATCGCTTAATAAAAACGCCACAGCTTGAGCTACCTCGCTTGCATCTGCAAAACGCTTTAAAGGGATATTGTTAATATAATTTTGTTTTATTTCATCACTTAAAACTTCAGTCATATCACTTTTTATAAAACCTGGGGTAATACAGTTATATCTTATATTTCTTGCTGCACCTTCTTTAGCAAAAGATTTTGTTAGTGCTATCATACCGCCTTTACTAGCACTATAATTAGTTTGACCTGCATTTCCCATTTCTCCAACTATAGAAGCGATATTTACAACTGCACCAAAACGCTTTTTACTCATAGTTTTTAATGCCTCTCTACAACCTAAAAAGCTTGAATTTAAATTAGCATTAATCACTGAAGAAAAATCATCCATGCTCATTCTAAGCGCTAGTTTATCATTAGTAATACCTGCATTATTAACTAAGTAACTAAGCTCACCATCACTTTCTACTATAGTTGCAATAGCACTAATAAATTCTTCTTCAACACTTGCATCAAATTTAATCACAGCTGCAGTGCCACCACTTTTTTCTATCTCTTCTTTTAACGCATCAGCAAGTTCAGGTTTACTTCTATAATTAATCCAAACTTTTAAACCATGACTTGCTAATTCTTTAGCTATTGCTGCACCTATACCTTTACTTGCACCTGTTATTAAAACATTTTTTCCACTAAATTTCATTGTTCTCCTTTAAATTAAAATAAAGCCTCATCCATTTCTTTTGGGATAGGTAAGTTTAAAATTTTAAGCACGCTTGGTGCTATATTACTAAGCCCCATGCCTTCTTTAAGCTTTTCTACTCCTTTAGCTTCCACAAAAGCAAAAACATCAAAGGTTGTGTGGTTAGTGAGCATATTTTCATTTTCATCCCTCATTGCTTCACAATTTCCGTGATCTGAAGTAATAATAAAAGCATAATCATGCTCTCTTGCTTTAGCAATAACCCTACCCAAACACTCATCCACACATTCAACCGCACTAATCGCAGCTTCAAAATCACCCGTATGTCCTACCATATCACCATTTGCAAAATTTACTACGATAAAATCCATACCATTTTCTATACCCTTAATCACTTCATCTGCGACTTCTTTAGCGCTCATTTGAGGTTTTTCATCGTATGTTTTTACCTTAGGACTTGGGATTAAAACTCTTGTTTCATTACACTCTAATTCTTCTTTTCCCCCATTAAAGAAAAAGGTTACATGAGCGTATTTTTCTGTCTCAGCTGTGTGAAGTTGGCTTAAATTTGCATTAGCTATCACAGAAGCTAAGGTATTATTTAATTCTTCTTTTTCAAACATCACAGGCAGTTTAAAACTCTCATCATACAAACTCATAGTAATAGCATTTTTTACAAGTACTTCTTTTGGAAATTCATTAAAACTTTCTTGGGTTAAAGAAGCAACTAATTGACGCATTCTATCATTTCTAAAATTGATAAAAATCACACCATCTTCAGCCTTAATTCCATCAAAGTTTTGACTAATAACTGGGCTTAAAAACTCATCTGTAATGTTTTCATCATAGCTTTTTTGTATAAATTGTGCAAAATCATCACACTTTGGCGCCTTAGCAAATAAAGCATCATAATAAGACTTAACCCTATCATAGCGCTTATCTCTATCCATAGCATAAAATCTTCCTGATAAAGAAGCAAAATTAATCCCTTCTTTTTCGCAAAATTCCTGTAAAGATTTTATAAATTCTAAACCTGAATTTGGAGGACAATCCCTACCATCACTAATTGCATGCGCAAAGACTTCTTTATTTTCTTGCTTACAAATTTTTAAAAGCGCATTAAAATGTGTATGCATAGAATGCACCCCACCATCACTATAAAGCCCTATAATATGTACTCTTTTACATTTTTGTAATAATTCTTTTAAAGCCTTATTATCTTTTAAAGTGTCATTTTCTATGGCTTTATTTATCTTGACTAAATTTTGATAGATAATGCGTCCGCTACCTATACACATATGCCCTACTTCGCTATTACCCATTTGACCTTCAGGTAAGCCAACTGCCAAGCCACTTGTTTTTATCAAAACATTAGGGGTATTTTCAAAAAGCTTATCATAAGTTGGCTTTTTAGCATGAAAAAAAGCATTATAGTTTGAATTTGTATTATGTCCTATACCATCTGTGATTATCAAAATACATTTTTGACTCATTTTTTACTCTTTTTTATAATTTATTTATGTGATTTTACTAAAATTATGCTTTTAAAAAACAAATACAAGGTTAAAATTTTGCTTTATCTTACAGAATATACAAATTATATGTTTTTTTCTTATATTAGCGTGCGTGCTGGTTTTGCATTTTTTATCGCTTTGTTTTTGAGTTTGTATTTAATGCCAAAATTTATCAAATGGGCTCAAAATAAAAAAGCAAATCAACCTATTTATGAATACGCTCCACAATCACACCAAGCTAAATCTCACACTCCTACTATGGGTGGGCTTGTTTTTATCTTTGCTACTATCATAGCAAGTGTTTTAAGTGCTGATTTAAATAATAGTTTTGTAATTGTTGGATTATTATGTTTGGTATTATTTTGCACTATAGGTTTAGTGGATGATTTAGGGAAAATTTTAAAAAAAGATAATCACGCAGGACTAAGCCCAAAAATGAAACTTCTAGGACAATTTAGCGCTGCTTTTATTTGTGTTGGATTATTATATTTATTTGATATAAATACTGAATTTTATTTACCTTTTTATAAACATGCTATTTTTGATGGTGGTATGTTTATGTTGTTTTTATGGATTTTAGTTATTGTATCAAGCTCTAATGCTGTGAATTTAACCGATGGACTTGATGGGCTTGCAACTGTGCCTTCTATATTTTCTCTTTTAAGCCTTGGTGCTTTTTTGTATTTAAGCGGAAATGCTATTTATAGTTCTTATTTATTTTTACCTAAAATTCAAGGCCTAGGAGAACTTGTGGTAATAAGCGCGGCTTTAGTTGGTGCGCTTATGGGGTTTTTGTGGTATAACTGCTATCCTGCACAAGTTTTTATGGGAGATAGTGGGAGTTTAAGCATAGGGGCATTTTTAGGCTATCTTGGTATAGTAAGTAAAAATGAAATTTTGCTTTTGCTTATAGGTTTTGTATTTGTTTTAGAAACTATTTCAGTGATTTTACAAGTAGGAAGTTTTAAAATCTTTAATAAAAGAGTATTTAAAATGGCACCTATTCATCATCATTTTGAAAAAATAGGCTGGGTGGAAAATAAAATCATCGTGCGTTTTTGGATGATAGCCTTACTTGCAAATATCATTGCATTAATTAGTATAAAGTTAAGATAATGAAAATTTCACTTTTTGGATACGGAAAAACAACCAAAGCTTTTGCGCAGCGTTTTGGAAATTGCGATATTTATGATGATCGTTTTACAAGTATAAGTAAAGATGAATTTGGCAATACGCTTTTACCACCTTGTAAATTTGATCCTTTAAAAAGTGACTTAGAAATTCCAAGCCCTGGCTTTCCAAGTGATCATCTTCTCATACAGCAAGCAAGAAATTTAAGTAGCGAGTATGATTTTTTTTACGATGGCATGCCAAAAAGTGTTTGGATAAGCGGAACAAATGGCAAAACCACTACCACTCAAATGACACATCATCTTTTAAAACACATTAACGCACAAATGGGAGCAAATATAGGAACTCCTTTAGCACAAATGGACGCTAATGCTAAATTATGGATTTTAGAAAGCTCATCTTTTTCACTTTTTTACACCAAAGTAGCTAAACCTGAAATTTATGCACTTTTACCTATCACACCTGATCATCTTTCTTGGCATAAAAGTTTTGAAAATTATGAGCAAGCAAAGCTTAGCGTGCTTGAAAGAATGAATGAAAATGATGTGGTAATTTTACCTAAAAAGTATGAGACTTATCCAACTCATGCTTATGTTGTAAGCTATGAAGATGAGCAAGATTTAGCTAAAAAAATGCAAATTGACTTAGAAAAAATTCATTTTAAAACCCCATTTTTACTTGATGCACTTATTGCCTTAAGTATAGAAAAAATCATACTAGATCGTTGTTCTTATGAGCTTTTAAACGAGTTTAAAATAGAAAAAAATAAACTTGAAGAAATATTTGATCATAAAAATAGACTTTGGGTAAATGATACTAAAGCGACTAATCTGGATGCAAGTTTAGCTGCTCTTAAACGCTATAAGGATAAAAAAATTCATCTTATCATAGGTGGGGATGATAAGGGAGTGGATTTAAGTGCTTTATTTGCTTTTATGAAAGAGCTTAATATAGAGCTTTATGCCATAGGAAAAAGCACTAATAAAATGCTTGAATATGCTAAAAATACTAATTTAAAAGCACATTTTTGCGAGTTTTTACCTAAAGCAGTAGAAAAAATCAATCAAAACTTAACTAATGATGAAGTAGCCCTGCTAAGCCCTGCTTGTGCGAGCTTAGATCAGTTTAAATCCTATGAAGAAAGAGGGGAGCTTTTTAAAAAATGCATTCAAGAGCTAAACTAAATCTTTTTGAATGCAAAGTTTTAAAAACTCACATAAATTTATAAATTTCTTGCTTGGCTCTTTATTTTTATGATAAATCAAGCAAAGCTCTCTTGAAATTTTAAAATTTTTTAATCTTACTTCAAATAAACTTTTAGCTTCAAGCTCTTCTTTAACACTAAATTTAGGTAAAACTGCTAAAAAATCACCTTTTTTAACCAACTCTTTTATCATAGCAGTTGAGTTTAATTCATAAATTAAATTAAGCTTTACATCTTTAGGTAAAGCATTTAAAAACACTTCTTTTGCACCTGAACCTTGCTCACGACTTAGCCATTTAAAATCCTTTAATTCATCTATGAAAAATTCTTTTTTTAAGTCATTTTTACTCACCACAATAAGCTCATCATCACAAATTTTAATCTTTTTTATATCCTTATCTTTGCAAATCCCTTCAATCAAACCTATATCTATTTCTTTATCTAAAATATCTTTGATGATATTTTGACTATTATCCAAAGACAAATTTAATTTGATATTTTCTGCCTTTTGATCTAAAAAAGTTCCTAGTAAATAAGTACCTACATTTTGACTAGCTTTCATACTTATTTCATAGCTTTGATCATCTTGCATTGCTTTTTCTATGCGTTCAAATTCTAAAATCAAAGGAGTGATTTGTTTTAAAAAAACTTTTCCTTTTTCATTTAAACTTAAAAATTTAGCATTTCTATCAAAAAGCTTGGTGTTTAAACTTTTTTCAAGTTCAAATATAGCTAAAGACAAAGCAGATTGAGTTATATTTAATTCTTTAGCACAAGCTCTTAAATTTAAATTTCTACACAAGGCTTGAAAATATTTTATTTGTTTAAAAGTCATAAGCACTCTTTTGATAAATATTTTTAATCATTATATCAAATAAAATTAATTTTACTTATCATAAAAAAATCATTAAGATTACAAAAAACAAAAAAAAGGAAAAATTCATGCATAAAAATATATATAAAAATAGAAAATTTGAAGCTTTTTTACTGCTTTTTACTCTTGCTTTTTGTGCTTTTGCTATTTCTGAGCTTAATTTTTTTAAAAATCTTGGAATTTCAGCTTTAATCATAGCCGTAATCTTGGGAGCTTTAATAGGAAATTTAGCACATCAAAATGCAAATTTACTCAAAAAATCAGGAGTTTTAGGCATAGCAACAAAAGAAATTTTAAGACTTGGAATTATACTTTATGGTTTTAGAATTACTTTTAATGATTTAGAAAAAGTTGGATTAAATGGGATTTTATTAGCATTTTTAGTGGTGTTTTCTACCTTTTTTATAGGGCTTTTGTTAGGAAAATTATTCAAACTTGATCTTAAAGAAAGCATACTTATAAGTAGTGGCTCAAGCATTTGTGGAGCAGCTGCTGTGATGGCTAGTGAAAGCATTGTTAAAGGTGGCTCTGCTAAAGTTGGCGTGGCAGTTTGCACTGTGGTTGTGTTTGGAACTTTGGGGATGTTTTTATATCCTTTGGCTTGGAATTTAGGTTGGTTTGATTTTTTTAATTTAAAGCAAATGGGGTATTTCATGGGAGCAAGCTTGCATGAAGTTGCACATGCTGTTGCAGCAGGTGAAGCTGTGCAAGCAGGAGATGGTGCTGTCATAGAAAAAATGATGCGTGTTTTAATGCTAGTGCCTTTTTTAATTTTCTTAAGTCTTTTTTCATTGAAATTTCTAAGCAAAAATAATGAAAAAATTTCCATTAAAGCAAATATTCCTTATTTTGCTTTGTGGTTTTTATTTGCTTGTGGTATTAGCTCACTTGAAATATTAAATACAGATTTTGCGCTTAATTATATAAAACCAAGCATACAAACTATAGATACACTTTTGCTTTCTATGGCCATGGTAGCTTTGGGAGTAAATATCCATAAAAATGTTTTAAAAAATGCAGGTTTTAAACCATTTTTAATGGCATTGTTGCTTTTTATATGGTTAATCTTTATATCAATTAGCTTAATTTTCCTATTAAATTTATAATATGTTTCATAATGAAACATATTATAGTATTTTATACTTTTTTGTTAATTTAATATTTATTTTTTCTACTTTATATTTAAATAATATTATAATTATATTGTAATAAACATCCAAAAAGGAGCTAACATGTTTACGCCTAAAACTAAATGTGAATTAGTTGCTCTTGTTAGAGAAGAGCTTATTGCCTTAGATGAAATCGATGTAAGCTTAATTGCGGATATGTCTTATTTATTCTACTATTCTACTAGGACTAACTTTGATGGTATAGAAAAATGGGATGTGTCAAATGTTAAAGATATGTCTTATATGTTTTATTGCTGCAAAAGCTTTAATCATGATATTTCTAAATGGAATGTTAAAAATGTTGAAAACATGGAAGGAATGTTTTTTGATTGTGAATCTTTTGATCAAGACTTATCTTCTTGGAATATGTCAAATGTAAAAGATACTAAATATATGTTTTGCAATTGTCTTAAATTTAACCATAAAGTAGAAAATTGGGATGTGCATAATGCCATTACAATGGCACATATGTTTGAAAATTGCAAACAATTTGATCAAGATTTATCAAGATGGGATGTACATAATGCTAAAACAATGGCATTTTTATTGCACAATTGTACTAATTTTCACTATGATGTTAAAAAATTAGATATTGATAAAAATTGCAATATCCAAAAAATACTAGGACATGAAGAAATACAAAATAAATATGCTATAAAACATTAATCACAAGGTAAGCTATTGCTTACCTACTTGATTAATCCAAAGTCCCATAGCAATCACAACAATAACTTGCCCTAAAAATCCTTGAAATACGCTAAATAATCTTAGCAAAGAACTAACCGGTGTTACATCACCAAAGCCTATCGTTAGCATAGTAACTCCGCTAAAATAATAACAATCAACCAAACCTTTTATTCTATTTTGAATTTGAGGTTTTAACTCATCATTTAAAGACCAAAAATTATGAATTCCTCTTATAGGCGTTTGAAACTGCACTTCTATAACTTTTTCTTGCAAATCCGCAATATCTAAATTTTCATTTTTTTGAGTAGCAATTAACATTCTATTATAATTATCTACATCACAAGAAAAATAATACAAATTCCCATACGCAAACCATATCAAAACATATGCATATAAAATAATAAAAAATTTTTCTTTAATATTAATCTTTCCACTAAAAGCAGCCCAAATACTAATAAGCAAAAAAACCATCAATGCTACAGCCACCATAATAGGAATAATATTTAAAATTAAAAATAAAATTTCAGAAGTAATTTTACCTGTTGCATAAATAGCAAGTTCATCAAATAAAAAACTACAAAACAAAGGCACCATAGCAAGCAAAGTCCAAACAAAGAGAAATTGTTTGGTGCTTTTGTGATAAATGCTAATATAATGATTTAAAAGTCTATGGTACAACATTAGCGAATCAGTAATAAAGGTTTTTTAGCCTTAGTTAAAATATCATTTGTCAAACTACCAAATAAAATACTTTTTAACCAGTGATGTGAATAAGCTCCCATAATCAATAAATCTATATCATTTTGCTCACCAAAATCAAATAAAGCTTGAGTAATCTCTCCATTTAAATGCTGAGTTTGCACATTTAAATTTGCTTCTTTAAAAATTTGACTTACTTGAGTTAATAACTCATAAGAAGCTTTTTCATCTTTAGATACATTTACTACATAACGTTTTGCTTCTTTAAAAATAGGTCTTTTAATGGCTTGTTCTATAGCCTTTTTAGCTAAATTACTCCCATCATAAGCCATCATCACACTTTTAATCTCTTTAAAAGCAGAATTTACAAGCAAAATAGGCACATTTAAAGCTCTTACTAATTCTTCTGTATGAATGCCTATTTTATTTTTCTTACCACCACCTTTTAAACCTGCTATGGCTAATCTTATTTGATCATTATATTCTTTTAAAACTTCTTCTAAGTCTCCATCTCTTTGCACACTAAAGCATTCTTTTACGCCTTGTTCTTTTGCATAAGTGCAAAATTCTTCTAAAATTCTTTGCCCTTTTTTGCAAAGATTTTCATTTTTTTGGCTTTGCTCTTCTACTAAATCTTCAATCACACACCCGCTAGCACCTATACCAAAACTACAAGCTAATTCAGCATTAGTAAAATTTGGTTCTATGGTATATAAAAACATTAAAGGTAAATCTAGCTTTTTAGCTAAATACACTCCATAATGCAAACTTTCCCTACAAGGCTCTAAAACATCCACACAAACTAGAATTTTTTCCATTCAATATCCTTTTGTAGTATTAATCTTGTGCTTTTTGCGCTATTAAAACACCTTCTATGATTTTTTTAATATCCCCATCTAAGATATTATCAACCTGCGAAAAAGCTTCATTTGAGCGTGTGTCTTTGACTTGTTGATAAGGAAAAAGCACATAAGAGCGGATTTGATGCCCCCAACCTATCTCACTTTTTTCGCTTGAATTTGCTTCATCTTGTTGTTTCATAAGCTCAAGCTCATAAAGGCGTGATTTTAACATTTTAAAAGCAGTTGCTTTGTTTTTGTGTTGGCTTCTATCGTTTTGACATTGCACTACTATACCACTTGGCATATGAGTTATACGCACTGCTGATTCAGTTTTATTAACATGCTGTCCACCTGCTCCGCTTGCTCTATAATAATCAATCCTTATATCTTTTTCTTCAATTTCTATTTCTATATCATCATCAAGTTCAGGAGAAACCATCACACTAGAAAAACTCGTATGACGACGCCCCGCACTATCAAATGGAGAAGTTCTTACTAAACGATGAATGCCATTTTCAGCTTTTAAATACCCATAAGCATTTTCACCTTTTACTAAAAAGCTAACATCTTTAAGTCCTGCTTCTTCGCCTTCTTGAAAGTCAAGTGTTTCCACTTTAAAACCTTCTCTTTCGCAAAATCTCAAATACATCCTATAAAGCATACTAGCCCAGTCATTACTCTCCGTTCCGCCCGCTCCTGGGTGAATGGAAACTATAGCATTTTTACCATCATTTTCTCCACTTAAAAGCATAGAAATTTCAAGATTTACAATAAGATCTTCTAGCTTGTTTGCATCTTCAAATAAAGCTTCTATAGTATCTAAGTCATTTTCACTATTAGCAAGATCAAAAAGCTCACTTGCATCATTTAAAGCATTATTTGCATTTTCATAATTTTTAAGTAAATTTGAAATTTTAGTTTTTTCTTTACCTATCACTCCTGCTTGTTTTACATCACTCCAAAAAGAAGGAGAATTTTCTAAATTTTCTATTTCTTTTAATCTTGCTTTTATCTCTTCAGGCTTGATGATAGAAGCGATATTTCCAACTTTATTTTTTAATTTTTTTAAAAGTTCGCTGTATTCGTAATTATCCATAAAAATTTTCTTTCTAATTTTGATATAATTTAATCTTATAATTTTAGCAAAAAAATAAAACATTTAAAGTGAGAAATATGCCAAAACTTTTTTTAATGTCTTTAGGTTGTAATAAAAATTTAGTTGATAGTGAAATCATGCTTGGAAGATTGAGTGATTATGAAATTTGCGATGAGCCAAGCATAGCTGATGTTTTGATTGTAAATACCTGTGGCTTTATAGATAGTGCTAAAAAAGAAAGCATAAATGCGATTTTAGACTTACACGAGCAAAGAAAAAAAGATTCATTGTTAGTTGTAACAGGATGTTTAATGCAACGCTACCGCGAAGAATTAATGAAAGAACTACCTGAAGTTGATCTTTTTACCGGTGTGGGAGATTATGAAAAAATTGATGAAATGATACTTAAAAAAACTAATCTTTTTTCCAATTCTACTTACTTGCAAGATAAAAATACCAATCGTGTAATCACAGGATCAAATTATCACGCTTTTATCAAAATAGCTGAAGGATGTAATCAAAAATGTTCATTTTGCGCTATACCAAGCTTTAAAGGAAAACTCAAATCAAGAAGCCTAGAAAGCATTGTAAATGAAGTAAAAGAGCTTGTTAAAAAAGACTATAAAGACTTTTCTTTTATTGCTCAAGATACAAGTTCGTATTTATTTGATCAAGGTCAAAAAGATGGACTTTTAAAGCTTATTGAAGCTATAGAAAATATCCAAGGTGTAAAGGCTGCTAGAATTTTATATCTATATCCAACAAGTATTAGCAAAGAAGTGATAGAAAAAATCATTCAATCAAAAGTTTTTGTAAATTATTTTGACATGCCTTTACAACACATCAGTGATAATATGCTTAAAATCATGAAACGCGGAGCTAATAAAGCTAAATTAATCGAACTTTTAAATTTAATGAAACAAGCTCCAAATTCATTTTTACGCACAGGTTTTATAGTAGGACACCCTGGAGAGAGTGATGAGGACTTTGAAGAATTATGCGCTTTTATAAAAGAATTTGGTTTTGATAGAATTAGTGTTTTTGCTTATTCTAAAGAAGAAGATACCGCAGCTTTTGAAATGGAGCAAATTCCTAGCAAAATCATCAATGCAAGATTGAAAGTGATAGAAAAAATTGTTGATGAATGCATAGAAAAAAGTTTTAATCAACAAGTTAGTAAAAAAACTTTAGCATTTTGTGAAGGTCAAAGCTCTGAAGGAGAATTTTTCATCGGTGCAAAAGATTTGCGTTGGGATAGAGATATAGATGGAGAAATTCTCATCAATGAAAGCGATTGTGGAGATTTAGAAATGGGTAAGCTTTATGAGTGTGAAATCACGCAGAGCTTAGATAAAAAACTCATTGCAAAAGCTTTAAGAAAGTTTGATGATTGATAGCAAATATTTAAATCATTTAAAGCAAGGGAAAAATCTTTTAGCATTTTCTCATGGGAGTGATTCTAGTGCTTTATTTTTCATGCTTTTAGAAAAAAATATAGATTTTGATCTTGCTTTTATAAACTACAAAACTCGCAAAAATAGCGATAAAGAAGAACAAAGTGCCAAAGAATTAGCCAAGCGTTTTCATAAAAAAATTTACATCAAAACTGCACCCAAGATAACAAAGAATTTCGAAGCTTGCGCAAGAGCTTTGCGTTATGAGTTTTTTGAAGAGCTTTGCAAAAATCACTCTTATGATAATCTTTTACTAGCTCATCATTTAAACGATAAACTAGAATGGTTTTTAATGCAATTTTCTAAAGGTGCAGGGCTTAGAGAATTACTTGGTTTTAAAGATATTGAAAAAAGAAAATATTTTACCATCATAAGACCCTTGCTTGAAATTCCAAAAGAAAAAATTTCAAATTACTTAAAAGAAAACAATATCACTTATTTTCATGATGAGAGTAATGATGATGAAAAATATTTTAGAAATTTCATACGCAAAAATTTTGCTAATGAGTTTTTAAAGCTTTATCCAAATGGAGTAAAAAAGAGCTTTAAATACTTAGAAAAAGACTTAAAAGAAGAAAATATTTGTGAATTTAAAAATATTTACATCACTCATAAAGATGAAAGTTTAATCGCAAAATGCTTTAAAAAGCTTGGAGTGCTTTTAAGCGCCAAACAAAGACAAGAAGCATTAAAAGGCGATGGAGTGATTTCACATAAAATAGGCATTGTTTATATACAAGAAAAAGTTTTGATTTTTCCTTTTGTAAGTTGTGAGAAAATGCCAAAAGAATTTAAAGAAATTTATAGAAAAGCAAAAATCCCTAAACTCTTAAGAGCATATTTATACACAAAAAATATTGATGTAAAAGAGCTTATGCAAGCTCTTTTATGATTTCTTCAAAAAGCTCTTTTACTCTTGCTTCTAAAAAATCTTTAAATTCAGCACTTGTAGCTTCAGCACGCATGATAAGATATGGACTTGTATTAGAAGCACGCAAAAGCGCCCAGCCTTCTTTAAAGGTGATTCTAACTCCGTCAATTTCATTACAATCAAGCACATTTTCAAAAGCGTTTGCTTTTACTTTTTCTTTAAATTTTTCTATGATTTGAAATTTATTTTCTTCACTAACCTTAAGCTTAATCTCTTCACTTGCATAAAGTTTTGGTAATTCTTTAACTAATTTTTCTATATCAAAACCATTTACTAAAAGCTCTAGGGTTCTTAAAAATGCATAAATTCCATCATCATAACCAAAATATCTATCTTTAAAGAAAATATGCCCACTAAGTTCTGCTGCTATGTCGATATTTTGCTCTTTCATCATTTTTTTAATATTAGAATGCCCGGTCTTACCCATCATGATAAAACCAAATTTAGCTACCTCATCGAAAAGATTTTTAGAACATTTTACTTCACCTAAAACCCTAGGATTTTTTATATTTTTAGCAAATAAATAGCAAAGCTCATCACCCTTAAACACATAGTCTTTACTTGCAACCACCAAGCGATCTCCATCTCCATCAAAAGCAAAGCCCATTTTTGCATTTTCATTTTCTTTTAGCACAACTTGCAATGCGTGTAAATTTTCAAGCTCTGTTGGATCGGGCGCGTGATTTGGGAAATTTCCATCAGGATTTTCAAATAAAATTTGTGCATTAAAATTTAATTTTTCCACCAAAGGCTTTATAATCACTCCAGTAGCTCCATTTGCACAATCAATAATAATTTTTTCTTTATAGCCCTTAAGATGTGAAAAATGTTTAGCTAAAAAGTCTATATATAAGCTTTTAACATCATAATTTTCACATCTTAAATCATCATTGATTTCAAGTTCTAAATACTCTTGCACTTTTAAAGAAAGTTTTTTCAAATCAGCACCAAAAAAACTTTCTTTGTTAATCGTGATTTTAAAGCCATTGTATTCTTTTGGATTATGCGAACCTGTTATCATGATATTTGCATCAAAAATTTCATCAAAAAACAAGCTAAAATATCCCATAGGAGTTGGTGCTAAACCTATATTGAAAACTTGCATATTAGCTTTATTTAAACCGCTGATTAAATAGTTAAAAAGTTCATTTGCACTATATCTTGCATCATAGCCTACGCTTACTTTCTCACAACCTCTTGATTTCATTTCTAAACCCAAGGCATAGCCTATGGCTTTTACACTTTTTTCATTTAACTCACTTGGGTAAAGCCCTCTTATATCATACTCTCTAAAAATCAAATCTAGCATTTTAATCCTTTTGTCTTCTAAGTTCTAATTTTGCTTGTTTTAAACTTTCTTCTATGTTTTCATTTTTACTTGATAAACAAAGTTTAATTTCTAATTTTGCATTTTGCTCTTTCAATTCAAAACTATATTTTTGCATAAAATTTTCAAGCATTTGAAGTTTGCTTTGTACAAAAGCCATATTTTCATTTTCAAATACAATGATAAAATAATCCTTATCATCTTTAAAAACCCTAGTATGTAAGGCTTTTTTTAAAATCCTAGCAAACTCATGCATTATAAACTCGCCCATTTTTGAGCCTTTTTGATGATAAATTTCATTGATATTTTTTACTTCAATCAAGGCTAAATGAAAATTTTCAAGTCCTTGTGCATATCTTCTTAAGGCTTTTAAATTTGGCAAATTGGTTAAAGTGTCAAAAAAGGCTATTTTATAAGCTTTATACGCTAAAAATCCTATCAACACTAAAGAAGCAAATTCATAATAACCCAAATCAACACTATTGTAAAATAAAAACTGCACACTCAAGCCCATATAAGCTAGTAAAAAATGAAAATCATTATTTTTAAAATAAGAAAATAATAAAAATATCATTCCCACCCAAAACACACAAAAGCTTAACTCGCTAATAGGCTTAAAAAATTGCGTTGAAAGGCCAAAAATTTCACTTGTAATGCTTGCATTAAAATTAGTACTTGTGCTAAGTATTAACGCTACAAAACCCATAAAGGCTAAATACGCAAATTTAATGAGATTAATTCTTTCAAACACAAGCTTGCTATCTTGTAAAAACACAAAAAGCACAAAAGAAAAAGGTAAAAATACCGAGATAAACAAATGCGCTTGATACTCACTTGCTACTAAAGATAAAGCCCTAGCACATAAAATTAATAAAAGTAAGAAAAAAATCTTATTTTGCTTAAAAAAATAAGCTAAAAATAAAGCTAAGATATTAAAAACCAAAGTCATACTAGGCAATGTTTTTAACAATAAATACGAAAAATCCAAAATAATAAACCTTTTTTTGTTAAAATTATAGCAAAAATATTTTAAGGATATTAATGGTAGAAGTAAAAAATCTCACTATGCGTTTTGCAAACCAACTTTTATTTGAAGATGTAAATTTAAAATTAAACCGTGGTGAAAGATATGGACTTATAGGCGCAAATGGCGCAGGAAAATCAACCTTTTTAAAAATTCTCTCAGGCGAAATAGAATCAAGCAGTGGAGAAATTTGTATAGATCCAAATTTAAAAATCGCTGTATTAGGACAAGATCAATTTGCTTTTGAAAACTACACTATCAAAGATGCGGTAATGTGTGCAAATAAAAGATTATATGATGCACTAAAAGAAAAAGAAAAACTTTATATGAGTGAAGAATTTACCGATGAAATCAACGATAGATTAAGCGAGCTTGAAATCATAACAGCAGAAGAAGATCCAAACTATGATTGTGAGCTTAGATGTGAAAAAATTCTTAGCTCTTTAAATATAAAAGATTTTAATGCTCTCATGAGTACTTTACAAAGTGCGGATAAATTTAAAGTTTTATTAGCACAAGTGTTATTTTTAGGTGCTGATGTGTTATTTTTAGATGAACCTACAAACAACCTTGACTTAGAAGCTATTTCTTGGCTTGAAAATGAACTTTTAAGACATGAGGGAACTTTAGTAGTAATTAGCCATGATAGACATTTTCTAAATAAAGTTTGTACAAGAATTTTAGATGTGGATTTTAAACAAATACGCGATTTTGCTGGAAATTATGATGATTGGTATATGGCTTCAACCTTGCTTGCTAAACAAGCTGAACTCAAACGTGATAAAACTTTAAAAGAAAGAGAAGAATTAGAAAATTTCATACGTCGTTTTAGCGCTAATGCTTCAAAAGCCAAACAAGCTACAAGCAGGGCTAAAGCTTTAGAAAAACTTGAACTTGAAGAGATTAAAACTTCAAGCAGGCGTGATCCTAGCATAGTTTTTAGAACAAATAGAGAAATAGGAAATGAGGTTTTAGAATTAAAAGGTATTAGCAAAGCTTATGATAAAACTTTATTTGAAAATTTAGAATTAAAATTAGAAAAAGGTGATAAAATAGCCCTAATCGGTGCAAATGGTGTTGGAAAAAGTACTTTAGCTAAAATCATCGCATCAAAATTAGAACCTGATAGTGGTCATATTCACCTTGGTGCTACCATAGAAATGGGATATTTTTCACAAGATACAACGAATTTAATTAATGAAGATTTGAAACTTTATGAATGGCTAATGAGTGAAAAATTCAAAGATTTGGATGAAATTCGCAAATGTCTTGGTAGAATGCTCTTTAGCGGAAGCGATCAAGAAAAAATGGCTTCTAGCTTAAGCGGAGGCGAAAAACACCGCTTAATGCTTTCAAAATTAATGTTAGAGCGTGGAAATTTCTTACTTTTAGATGAACCGGATAATCATTTAGATCTTGAAAGCATCATTGCATTAGGTGAAGCCTTGTATAATTTCAAAGGTTGTGTGATATGCATAAGCCACGATAGAGAGCTAATTAGCGCTTTTGCTAATCGTATATGGTTTTTAGAAGATGGAAAACTAACAGACTTTAAAGGAAGTTATGACGAATTTTTAGGAGGTTTGGAATGAATTCGTTTAAGATAAAATATGCAGCTGGTTTTGGACATTTTACTCAAAATCACAGAGGCTTTGGCCCAACTATTTATGTAGAAGAAAGTATTGATTTTCAAAGTGAAAAAGATTATTTTGACTATGTTGAATTTTATGAAAAATTCAGCAAAGAAGATGATACTTATTTTCACATTTCATTTTTAGAAGATCGCCCTTTAACTTCTCAAGAATTAGAAAGTAGAAATGCTTATAGAAAACTAAGAGATGAGCGCTGTAATAAAGCTAGAGAAGAGTTTATTAAAAACAATGAAATAGAAGCTGAATACTACCCAACTCATGGTGATTAAGGAATGATTTTTGCTTGTTTTTTCCTTGTAATATTTTGAAAGGAGAAAACATGCAAGTTAACCATGATAATTTATCGGTTAAAGAGTATGGATATGGTCAAAGTAGTGCTTATAAAAGCACTCAAGGAGCTAATGAAGACTTTATGTCTTTGCTTAGTCAAAACAATAGTGAAAATTTAAACGAGCAAAGTTTAAAACTTGATGAGCTTTTTTCAAAAGCTATGAGTCAAGATCAATTTAGCACAGGAATTTTTAGCTCAAATATGTCAAATATTTATAATTATCGTTTTAGAGGACAAAACGAAACTCCTATGCAAGCTAATATAGAAGAAAAACAAGAGCCACAAAAAGATATGGTAAAAGATCTTTTAAGTTCTTTATAAAAATGAAGTAAGCAAACGCTTACTTCCAAACAAGTCCGCTAAATTCAAACTCTTTTGCAAATTTTTTAAATTCCTCCTCTTCTTTTGCATTAACGCTTAAAACCAGTTCAACATTTTCTTGAAATTTTTTTTCATAAGAAATGTTATTTTTATTTAAAAAATGCTCAAATCTTGCATAAAGATGAAAAGGAATGTTTAAATTTAAAATATTTTTAGCTTCAAATTCTAAAAGCGTTGCATTTAAAATAGCTTCATTTGTAGCTTCACTATAAGCTCTTACAAGACCACCTGTACCAAGTTTAATCCCTCCAAAATAACGCACCACAATCACCGCACAATTAACAAGCAAAGCCCCTCTTAGGACGTTCAAACAAGGCATTGCAGAAGTTCCTTTTGGCTCACCATCATCGCTTTTATCTTCTATGATTTGATCAAATTCGTTTAAATACCTATAAGCATATACAAAATGCACGGCTTTTAAATGCTCATTTCTTAGCTTTTGCATTAAAGTTTGAAAATCTTCAAAAGGACATAAAAAAGACAAAAAAGTTGATTTTTTGATTTCTATTTTTGCTTGATAAATTTGATCAATGGTTTTCATTTTTTCCTTAAATTAGTTATAATATTTAAATAAAATTATAATCAAAACAACTTATAAAAATTTAAGGATAAACTATGCTTCAAACTTGTATTTTTCCTGCAGCAGGTTATGGTACTAGATTTTTACCTGCTACAAAAACCCTACCTAAAGAAATGCTACCAATTTTGACAAAACCTTTAATTCACTATGGTGTGGATGAAGCTTTAGAAGCTGGTATGGAAACTATGGGTTTTGTTACAGGGCGTGGAAAAAGAGCTTTGGAAGATTATTTTGATATTTCTTATGAACTTGAACACCAAATTGCAGGCACTAAAAAAGAATATCTTTTAAGTGAAATAAGAACACTCATAGATCGTTGTACCTTTACTTTTACAAGACAAAATGAAATGAGAGGCTTAGGAGATGCGGTTTTAAAAGCAAAACCTTTAGTGCAAGATGAAGCTTTTGGGGTAATTTTAGCAGATGATTTATGCGTAAATGAAAATGGGGTAAATGTCCTAGCTCAAATGGTAAAAATTTATGAAAAATACCGCTGCTCTGTTATAGCTGTGATGGAGGTTGAAGCTGATCAAGTCTCAAACTATGGAGTTATAGCTGGAAATGCTGTGGAAGAGGATTTGATCATGGTAAATTCTATGATAGAAAAACCTGATCCAAAAGATGCTCCAAGTAACTTAGCCATCATAGGAAGATACATTCTAACACCTGATATTTTTGGCATTTTAGAAAATACCAAAGCAGGTAAAAATGGAGAAATTCAACTAACTGATGCCTTACTTTCACAAGCAACCAATAATATGGTTTTAGCTTATAAATTTAAAGGAAAAAGATTTGATTGTGGAAGCGTAGAAGGCTTTGTGGAAGCGACAAATTATTTTTATGAGAAAAGTAAAAATGCTAAATAATACTTTATTTTTTAAAACCCAAGATTTTAAAAAAATCACCGCTTATGCAAATAGAATGAATGATGAGCTAGAAAGTGGCGATATAGGATATTATCACTTAGTAGATACGAGCTTTGATTTAATCAAAGAAAGTAAAGAATTTATCGCTACTAAAACTCATATAGAAAATATCGTTTTAGTAGGTATGGGTGGATCAAGTTGTGGGGTTAAAGCTTTAAAAGAGCTTTTATTTGATCAAGTAGAAGAAAAAAAACTTTTTATTATTGACAATACTTCCTCGCATACTTTTACCCAAACTATGCAAAAAATAAATCCCCAAAAAACACTTTTCATTATAGCAAGTAAATCAGGTACAACTATAGAAGTAATTTCTTTATTTAAACTCATCATTGCTCATTTTGATTTTAAAAATGAAAATTTACACGAAAACTTTGTGTTTATTACTGATTTTGAATCAAAACTTCACAAACTAGGAGAAGAATTAAACATAAAATGCTTTTTTATACCTAAAAATGTCGGTGGTAGATTTAGTGTTTTATCTGCTATTGGTATTGTTCCTTTGAACTTTTGTGGATATGATACTAAAGCCTTATTAGAAGGTGCAAAAGCTTGTTATGTGGATTTTTTTGAGAAAAAATGTGATCAAATTTTGCAAAAGGCTTATCATTATTGCACGCATAAAAGTGCGCATATTAATGTGCTTTTTTCTTATGGAGATGCTTTTAAAGGTTTTAATGAATGGTATATTCAACTAATTGCTGAAAGTCTAGGTAAAAAACAAGGCTTTAAACGTATAGGTTTAACTCCTATTGCTTTAATTGGCGCTAGAGATCAGCATAGCTTTTTACAACTTATCATGGATGGGCCTAAAGATAAAACTGTTACTTTTTTAAAAATCAAAGATAGTCAAAAATCTCCTAGTATCCCAAATATAAGCTTTAATCATTTACAAAATTGTGATTTTACTAATGAAGTTAATTTACATGATCTTTTAAACGCGCAATGTGATGCAACCATGCATGCGCTAATTGCTGAAAATTTAAGTGTTGATGTAATAGAACTTGAAAAATTAGATGCTTATCATTGTGGGTATTTGATGTATTATTATGAGTTATTTACTTCTGCATGTGGCATTATGCTTGGAATTAATACTTATGATCAACCTGGCGTAGAGGTAGGAAAATTAATACTCAAAAATATGTTAAGTAAATAAATTTGCTTTATTGTAAAAAAAGAGTATAATGAAAATATAATAATTACTAACATTAAAATTTATTAGATAATAATTATTATTATTTAAGAATTCTATGTTATAATTTTAAAAAATAAAAAAGGAGATAACATGTCAGTAACAAAACAATTATTACAATTACAAGCGGATGCTCATAGTTTATGGATTAAATTTCATAATTATCACTGGAATGTAAAAGGTTTACAGTTTTTCTCAATTCATGAATATACAGAAAAAGCTTATGAAGAAATGGCAGAACTTTTTGATGATTGTGCTGAGAGAGCTTTACAACTAGGAGAAAAAGCTATCGTTTGTTCAAAAACATTACTAGAAAATGCAAAAGCACCTAAGGCTCAAAAAGATTGCTTTACTCCAGTAGAAGTTTTAGAGCTTATTAGAGAAGATTATAAGTATCTTTTGGCTGAATTTAAAAAGCTAAATGAAGAAGCTGAAAAAGCAAGTGACACTACAACAGCAGCATTTGCTCAAGAAAATATTGCAAAATATGAAAAAGTTCTTTGGATGCTTAATTCAACTATCCAAAATACTTGCTCTATGTAAGAATTTATAATGTTTTTTGACTTGCAAAGCTTTATTGCTTTAAGTCAAAAAACAAATTTAACTTCCCAAGAAAAACTACTCTTATTAAAACTCCATGCTCATTTTGAAAAAAATATCGATTTATTGCAAAAATTATATGATTATAGTTTGGTAGCTTATTGTGCTAATGCATATTTAAATCAAAGCTTAAAAAAGAAGGCTTGCAAAAACACAAAGCCATTATAAAAGCTTTAACTAATCCTTTTTATAAAAAAGAAAAAATCGCCGTAGGTGGTTTAAACAATGCATTTTTAGCTTTAAAATTTGTAAAAAATTATGAAATACTTGAACACATCAACGAAACACACCCTCAATCTAAAATGGGTTTTAGGGCTAGTTTTATTTATGATAAAAAAAGAAAAAACTATATTTTAGCCTTTGCAGGGAGTGATTTAAATCCTTTGTGTTTTGATTTTAAAGATCTTTATAGTGATTTTTTGATTTTACTTAACAAAACTCCAAAAGGTCAAATTCAATCCATGCAGTATTTTTACAATCAACTTAAACAAAAATACACCATTGATAAAAAGCTCATCATTATAGGACATTCTTTAGGAGGATATCTAGCTCAAGCTTTTGCAAGAACCTTTCCTAACGAGGTAAAAGAAGTCTA
Source organism: Campylobacter sp. RKI_CA19_01116 (assembly GCF_025771405.1). Classification (NCBI taxonomy): domain Bacteria; kingdom Pseudomonadati; phylum Campylobacterota; class Epsilonproteobacteria; order Campylobacterales; family Campylobacteraceae; genus Campylobacter; species Campylobacter sp. RKI_CA19_01116. The sequence continues at coordinate 97,613 of NZ_JAKMQF010000001.1, read as the reverse complement.
TGCCTTTCAAGCACCTGGTTTAAACCAAAACTTTCAAAATCATTCTTATATAAATTTTCATATAAATACCACCCATAATTTAAATTTCAAAACTTACAAATGGTGGAATTTTAATTTTGTGCAAAAGCTTTATAAAAAAGATAGCAAGGAGATTTTACTACACACAGGAAGCATTAAACATCATCCTAGCGTGTGTATTTATAAACTGCATGAATTATTTAAAATTCTTAACCCATAAGGGCTAAGAATTAATGCAAATCTTCATTAAGTTTTACAGCCTTTTTATTAAAAGCTGCTATCATCACTCCACTTTGAGAATCTTGTCTAAAATGTAAGCCATTTAATCCTGCTAATTCTAAACCTTTGTATATATCTTTATCAAATTTAAAATCAGGATTGATTTTTTGAAGTTCTTCTTTATTTTTTAAAGCAAATTTAGTCCCTTCTAAAACAGCAATACCCGCATCAACGATACAATTATCCCCTAAAGGAATTCCAGTAACTGAATTTGCACCCAAAAGACAAGCTTTACCGATGCTAATAGCATTACCACTTGTACCACTTAAAACACCAAGTATAGAAGCACCGCCTCCTACATCGCTACCTTCACCCACAACAGCTGAAGAACTAATACGTCCTTCTACCATACAAGCTCCAGTTGTACCTGCATTAAAATTCACATAAGCAGCCCCTGGCATTATAGTAGTACCTGCAGCTAAAACCGCCCCCATTCTTACTTTAGAACTTTCTAAAATTCTAGTATTATCCTCAGGAATAACATGAGCTAAAAATCTTGGAAATTTATCTACATAATCAATCCTTGGATACCTTCCACTCATTTTTAAATCAATCTCATTTTCTCTTAAAAAGTCCAAATCAATAGGCTTATTGTCACTCCATGCAACATTTGGTAAAATCCCAAAAGCGCCTGTTAAATTTAAACTTCTTAAAGGTACTTTTTTATTGGAAAGCAAATAAAGTTTTAAATACACACTTTCTAAACTTTTTGGCGCCTCATCTTCAAAAATACAAACAAAAGAAAAAGCATTTTCTCTAAAATTTTCTTTTGCTGCTTTGATTGCTTCTATATTTTTATGGCCTTGCTCTTGCAAAAATGGCGCAAAACATTCAAGTGCAAAATCCAAATCTTCTTTAATCAAAGTAGCCACAAACTCACTTTCATTAAAATCAACATCAACCCCTCTTCTAAAAAAAGCTTCAAACATAACAGCTGCAGCAGCATAATTTTGCTCAAAATTAATCACACCAAAATTGGCTTGAAGTTTTTTATTAGGATCAACTTGACTTAGATCAAGCCTTGCTATAGCAAAAGCTTTAGGTTTTTTATAATTAATCCTTTGTTCGATTTGCTTGATTAAATTTAAAAATTCTTCTTTACTTTCTATTGACATATTTTCCTCCTTATTGCGAGCACGCACTTTTGCCATTCATTACAGGTTGAATAGCTGAATTATCTACTTTACCTTCTTGATTAACCTTTTCTATAAATTCCCAGATTTTTTCAGCAGCTTGCAAATATCTTTTTGAACTTACACTCTCAGGCATATAAAAACTTACAGGCTTACCACTATCTCCACCTTCTCTTACACTCATTTCGATAGGAATTTGAGCTAAAACTTCACACTTATAAGCTTTTGCCATTTCTTCTGTGGTGCCTTTACCAAAGATATCATATTCTTTGCCATTATCAGGACATAAAAAGCCACTCATATTTTCTATAATACCTGCAACAGGAATGTGTAATTTTTCAAACATATCTAGCGCTCTTTTGCTATCATCTAAAGACACTACTTGAGGAGTACTTACGCACACACCCGCACTCACTGGCACACTTTGAGCTAGGGTAATTTGTGCATCACCAGTTCCTGGAGGCATATCAAGCAATAATACATCAAGTTCAGGCCAAAGCACATCAGCTAAAAGTTGTTCAATTGCTTTCATGATCATAGAGCCACGCCACATCAAACCTTTACCTTCTTCTATTAGTACACCCATACTCATCATATAAACCCCATGAGATAAAATAGGACGAATTTTTTGACCTACAATTTCAGGCTTGCTTTTACTCTCACCTAGCATTCTTGGTATATTTGGCCCATAAATATCTGCATCTAAAAGTCCTACTCTTTTACCCATTTTAGCTAAAGAAATCGCTAAATTTAAAGTTGTAGTACTTTTACCTACCCCACCTTTACCACTTGAAATCATAAGGAAATTTTTAATTTGTGGAGCGATATTTTTACCACTTCTTGAATTGCTTTTTTCTTCAGGAATTTTTGGTTGAATGATTTCTAAATTAAGCTCTAAATTTAAATCTTTTAAAGCATTTGCGATGTTTAGTCTAAGCTCTTGTGCGATTTGAGCATTAGCTGAAACAATTTCAACTACTATATGAGCTTGATTTTCATTTGCTTCAATTTTTTTTACAAAACCAAAACTAACTATATCTTTTTTAAAGCCTGGATATATAACTTGTTTTAGTCTTTCTTCGATTTTTTCCTTCAATTTTTCTCCTTGTTATTTAAAATGATTAATTCTACTAACATAAATATAAATTTTGGCTTTTATTGTGTATAATATCGTAACATTAATAAGAAATTAAGGTGTAACAAATGTTAGATATTTCCTTGATTATGCTATCTGCGGGAGAATCATCAAGATTTAATGCTCCGGTAAAAAAGCAGTTTTTACGACTAGGCGAACAACCCTTATGGCTTTATGCTACTAAAAATTTAAGTTCTTTTTATCCTTTTAAACAAATAGTTGTTACTTCTGGTAATATTTCTTATATGAAAAAATTTGCCCCTGAATATAAATTTGTTCAAGGTGGTACAACTAGAGCACAATCTTTACTCAATGCTTTAAGTATGGTTGAGAGTGAATATGTTTTAGTTAGTGATGTTGCAAGAGTTTTGATTTCTAAAAATCTTTTTAACAATATCATAGAAAATCATGACAAAGCTGATTGTATTACACCTGTTTTAAAAGTAAGTGATACTACAATTTATGCTCAAGAAGCTATCGATAGAGATAAAATCAAACTCATACAAACCCCTCAACTTTCGCGCACAAGTATGCTAAAACAAGCTTTAGAGCAAAGCTCAAATTTCACTGATGATAGCACAGCTATACAAGCTATTGGTGGTAAAATTTGGTATGTGCAAGGTGATGAGTTAGCTAAAAAAATTACCTTTAAAGAAGATTTAAAAAGCTTAAATTTACCAAAACCTTCTTGGGATATTTTTAATGGAAATGGCTTTGATGTACATGAATTTGGAGAGCAAAGAGCCTTGCTTTTGGGTGGAGTAAAAGTGCATGAAAATATGGGTTTAAAAGCTCATTCTGATGGAGATGTATTAGCTCATGCGCTAATTGATGCGCTTTTGGGTGCAGCAGGGCTTGGAGATATTGGCGAACTTTTCCCAGATAATGATATGCAGTATAAAAACGCTGATTCTATGCTTTTATTGCAAAATGCTTATACTTTGGTACAAAATTATGGTTTTGAGCTTGTAAATGCTGATATTACCATCATAGCCCAAACACCTAAAATGAAAGATTTTAAAGAAGCTATTGCTTTTAATATCGCTAAAACATTAAAAACCACACCAAATAAAATCAATATCAAAGCCACCACTACAGAACATCTAGGTTTTGTAGGAAGGAAAGAAGGGATTGCTGTTTTAGCAAGTGTAAATTTAAAATATTTTGATTGGATGAAATTATGAAAGTTTTAATAGTAGAAAATGAATTTTATTTAGCCCAAAGCATAGGATCAAAGCTTAATTCTATAGGTTATGATTGTGATATTATCGCAAATGTTAATGAGCTGACTCATCATGATTATGAAATCATTTTGCTTTCTACTAGTATGGCTAATTTTGAACATATTATAGAAATTTTTAAGCATAAAATCATTATTTTACTCATATCTTACATAAGTTCAGATACTGTTTTAGCTCCTTTAAAATCTGGTGCTAGTGATTACATACAAAAACCTTTCATGATAGAAGAATTAATGCGCAAGATTAAGCATTTTCAAGAATTTAAAAAAATCACTATGCTAAATAGCACCTATCAAGCATATTTAAAACATAAATTTGAAACAGCAAAACTACCAACTTTTGATTATAAAAAATTCAAATTACCTTTGATTTTAAAAACTAATAATCAAATTTTTGCTGATCATTTTGTATTTAATTATACTAACGAACACAACATCGCAAATGTTTATATAGATCTTTCACACCAGCAAAATTTAGATAAAATTTTCAAAGACAATTCTTTGTATTATTTGGTTAATTTTCAAACCCTAAAACCTTTAGAAAAAGAAAAGGTGCTAAACCTTGCTTTAAAAAAGGCTGTTATTATACATACAAGTACGAATATTGAGCATAGCAATTTTCAAATTTTAGAGCTAGGTGAAGATGAAAAAAGTTTTGAAAGTAATGGAATTTTAACCATTGATGATTATGTTAAGCATATTATCATTAGTTATCAAAATATCTTTCCTGATACGGATTTATCCAAAAAATTAGGAATTTCAAGAAAATCTTTATGGGAAAAAAGGAAAAAATATGGCATTACAAAGAAAAAATAGCATTATAATCTCAGAAGAAGAATACGAAGTTTTATGTTTCATTAAAGAAGGAATTTTTGGTTCTTTTACAAAATTGATGAACAAACAAGAAAGAGATGAATTTTTAAAAAATGAAGCAATAAACGGATATAAATTTCCCTATGCCTTAACTTTTGCTCCACACAATGAAAACAAAAAAATCATAGAAAATGCCAAAGTTAAAGACAAAATAGATTTTGTATGTAATGATCAAATAGTAGGCCACATCATCTTAGAAAGTAAATTTAAAAACGATAAAAACATTAATGATATTTTTACACCTAATACATGCTTGATTGATGATTTTGGAGAAATTTGCATTAGCGGTGAATTTGAAATTTATCACAATCGTATCAAGGCTATAAAAGAAGATTTTGAAAAAATCAAAAAAAGATTAAACCCTTCTAATATCACTGCTATTGTTTCAAGCTTTGATCCTTTTCATAGAGCGCATGAGAGAATTTTAAGATGGGCTATAGAGCAATCTGATCTAGTAATTATTTTCCTTATAGAATCTTATGAAAGTAATGGTTTAAGTTTAAAACTTAAAAAGCGTTGCTTTGATGTTTTTGCGCAAAATTATTTACCATCTTCTAGGGTTTTGCTTATACCTTTACATAATATCAAAATTTTTGCCTCGCATTTAAATCCGGTACTTGAGTGTGCTTTGGCTAAAAGTTTTGATTGTAATAAACTTTTTGTAGGACAAAATCACGCAGGGCTTGGAATGTATTTTAATCAAAACAGAGCCTTTACTGTACTTGATGATTTTGCAAAAGATTACAATATAGAAGTAACCATACTTCCTGAATTTGTATTTTGTGATGAGTGTAAAATGATAGTAAGCACCAAATCATGTCCACATGGAGCTCATCATCATATGAAATATCATGGCGATTCTTTAAAAAATTTACTCAGACTTGGTATCATTCCACCAGCAGTTTTTATAAGAAGAGAAATTTCTGCTTTGATTTTATCAGAGCTTTTTCCAAATCGTTTCCATAATAAACAAAATATCTATAGCAATCTTTTCCCTACGCATGGTATTTTAGAATATAGAGGCGATAAAGAATTTTATGAGCAACTTATAAAACTCCATCAAATGTCATATATGGTGTAATCATGCAAAAATTATTTTTAACTTTTTTTTATTCAGGTAGTGTTAATAAAGCTCCAGGAACTTTTGGCACAATAGCAGCGCTAATCCCTGCTTTTTTTATTTTAAGGTATTTGGGTATAGGAACTTTGATCTTACTTGCAATTTTGCTTTTTTTAATCTCTATAAAAATCATCGATCAATACGAAAAACAAACAGGTATACACGATGATAAGCATATTGTAATAGATGAAGTTGTAGGAGTGTTCTTAGCTTTGGCAATTTGCGGGCAAAGTGTTTTTACTTTTTTACTTTCTTTTGTTTTATTTAGATTTTTTGATATCACAAAACCTTCTATCATAGGTAAAATCGACAAAAAAACCAAAGGTGGTTTAGGCGTAATGCTAGATGATGTTTTAGCAGGAATTTTCGCAGGATTATTTAGTGCTGTGATTTATGGAATTTTACTTAAATTTGATCTTTTATGGTTTGATATAAGCATTATGGAGATATTTTAATTCGTAATTTTTTGATTTAACTTCATTTATGATAAACTTCACAAACTAAAACGAAAAGGATAAAAAATGATTAAAAAAACAATGTTTGGTGCTTTAGCATTAATTTCTTTTATAGCATGTGCTAATGGAGTAGATTATAAATATGATCCAAGTAGAGGTTCTAAAGGTGGTTATGATTTATTCATTAAAACTTTAAAAAAAGATTATGGCTCTAATGTTGTGATAAAAAGCCTTAAAGATGTTGATTTAAATGCTTTAAAAGAAAAACACCCTGAAGTAGCTGAAGATTTTGAAGGTATTAAAATAGAACAAGATGGATTGCTAGGAGATGTTGCAAGAGGCGAAATAGAATATGGAGATGTTGTTTATATTAACTATAAAAATGGCGATTTGAATAAACATGAAATAGTTTATGGAGCATGTGATACAAGAAAATGGAATAAAGAAAGATGTGAAGATCGTGGAGCAATTGTTGATATGACTGAATAAAATCAACCTATCAAATGCAATATAATTTTTCTAAGATAAGATTTACTTAATCTATCTTAGAAAAACCTCAACTACAATTTTCTTATTTTTTATTACAATAAAATAATTTTAATTTTTAAAAAAAGTTAGTATAAAGGATGAACGCCAAAAAAGGGTGCAACCCTTTAGCGTTAATTTATAAATCCACTTGCAAGCACTAAATCTTTATCGTAAAATACTGCCATTTGCCCGCTAGCAAGCCCATAAACAGGCTCTTGTAAGATGATTTTTGCACTTTTATCTTCATTAATCAAAACTTTACATGGGGTTGATCTTGATCTATAGCGTATTTTTACTTCACAATCTAACTCTTTAGCATCGATAAATAAATTAATATTCTCAAGATTAAACTCACTTATCTTAAGCTCTTCTTTTTTACCTACTATGATTTCATTTTTTTTAGGATCAATTTTTAATACAAAATGTGGCTCATGAGCCCCGCGTACCTCAAAACCTCTTCTTTTACCTATGGTATAGTGCATATAACCTTCGTGTTTTCCTATTTCTTTTCCACTACTATCTCTTACAATACCTGGAATTTTAGTATCCATAAACTGATCTAAAACTTGCACATAAGTATCTTCCACGAAACAAATCTCAGAACTTTCCTTTTGTGTTGCAAAAGATTTTAAAACATCGATTGTAGAAGCAAATTTTTTTACATCTTCTTTTTTCATCTCTCCAAGAGGAAAAATCAAATACTCCAAAGCCTCTTTATCTGCATTTGCTAGAAAATAGCTTTGATCCTTACTCTCATCAACCGCAGTTTTAATCAAACCATTTTCTATCCTTGCATAATGACCTGTGGCTAATTTCTCACAACCCAAACTCTTAGCAAATTCCAAAAGCTTACCAAGCTTGATAAAGCGATTACACAAAGCACAAGGATTTGGCGTCTTTCCTTCTTTGTAGGTATTAACAAAAGGCATATAAACTTGATTTTTAAAATCTTCTTGTAAGTCTAAAATATGATATTTGATATCTAAAAATTTAGCAACTTTTTCAACTTTTTGTATATTTTCTTCATGATAATTAGCTTTTCCATGAAGCTTCATATAACAACCTATAATCTCATGTCCTGCTTGTTTTAACTTATAAGCAGTTACAGTACTATCTACACCCCCACTCATTGCAACAAGAATTTTCATCTTTTTCCTTTATCATTCTTATAATTTCATCCAAATCATCACTTATACTATACTTTAACTCATCATTTTTAGATATAGCTCCAAGTCCTAGTAAAGAAGTTTTGATAAATTCATCAAGAGGTTGCCAAAATTTTTGCCCAACTAAAATAATAGGAACATCCTTTTTAAAACTAAGTTGTTTAAGAGTAAGAATTTCAAAAAATTCATCTAATGTTCCAAAGCCGCCTGGGAAAATCACAAAAGCTAGACTCTTTTGAATAAGAGCCATTTTGCGAATGGCTAAGCTCTTAAAAGTGATATTATACTCTAAAAAGTCATTTGCTTTTTGCTCAAATGGTAAATGTATATTAAATCCAAAAGATTTTAAGTGTGAAGTTTGACTTTGCATAGCCCCATAATTTGCAGCTTGCATAATACCACCGCCACCACCACTGATGATACTATAACCAAGATCTGCTAACTTTTGGGCTAATTTTGAAGCCAAAATACAATACTCATTATCTTCTTTTAAGCGTGCAGAACCAAAAAAAGTTATGCCTTTTTGAATTTTTTCTAATTCTTTAAGATAGGCAATATCTTCAATGATATATTCTTTCATCTTAGCTGTTCTAATCTTTCTTTTTTAGAGCCTATCTCAGTAATTTGCACTCCAAAGTTTCCATCTACAATAACTACTTCCCCATAAGCAATTTTTTTATCACCTATTAAAATTTCTAAAGGATCGTTTGCTAATTGATCAAGCTCGATAACCGAACCTATATCCATGGTTAAAACATCTTTTAAAAGCATTTTTTTACTACCTATACGCACTCTTATAGGTAAGCGTACATCCATGATCAAACCGATATTTCTTAGCTCTTCTACATTAGCCAAGGCTTTATGATCTTGTGTATGTTCTTCATTTGTTGCTACGATTTCTTCTAAGTCAGTTTTGGTTAAAATCTTATAAATTTTTTCATCAAAAACCAAAGAAATTTTTTCTTCTAAATCAGCTATTTTTACATTGTATAAATATAGCTTATGAAAACCACCAAGTTCTAAGCTATCTGCAACAAATTCACAATTTTCTAGACTAAACTCCATTTTTGGAATTTCTTTTTGCGCGCCTAAGGTTGTAGAAAATGCTGAGATGATATTTTGTATAGCTTCTTTGGCTGCATCCATTTCATCTTCATTTAGCTCACTGTTTTTGGAGATTTCTTCTTCTCCCATCATCCACTCACCAATTGCACTCATTAAAACTGCACTGGCTAGGATTTTGATTTTCATTTCATTATTAACACTAAAAGTAGCACTAACTAATGGTGGAGTCATAGAATCTTGAGAATTTACATCATACTCATAATACTCACTAAATTCAGCACTTTTTCCTGTTAAACCTTCTATTGTACTTACACATTCATTGACGAATATGCCTAAAAAATCATTGATCATCGTCTTCCTCTTCTAGTTCTTCATTATCATCATACGAATTTGCTTTTGCTCTTCTTTCATCTTCATATTTTTCAAGCATTTCTTTAATCTCATCTTTATCAGTTTTGATAAGTTCTAAGATTTTAATTGACTTTCTAAATCTATGAAGCCCCACTTGAGCTAAAAATACTTCTTTTTTATCAATAGCCACTATAGCTTTATCATCTGCACTTCTATCAAGCTTTAAAATATCTCCTTGTTTTAAATCTAAAAATTCATTTACATTGATAAAAGTTTTACCAAGCATAGCTTCATAAATTACCTCAGCACGACCGATCAAGGTTTTAAGTTCTTTATTTCTTGATTTTTTAGCCGAAGTTTCACCCATCATAATATCACGATTTGCCAAACGACTCAAAATACTTTCCAAATGCACAACCGGATAGCAAATATTTACCATACCACTTGAATTTCCGATGATAATCTCCATTACCACCATGATAACAATTTCATTTTGAGAAACAATTTGCACAACATTTGGGCTTGATTCTTTTGCTTCAACACTTGGATAAATTTCAGTAACATTCATCCAGCTTTCTTTAAGTCTTTGCATAATAATACGCAAAATAGAATCAAGCAAATTAAGCTCGATTTCTGTAAGCTCTCTTAAGGTATCAAAACTCTCTCCTTGACCACCTAAAAGTCTATCTATCATAGGAAAAGCAATGCTTGGATTAATCTCTAAAACGCAGTTTCCATCTAAAGGTTTAATTGAAAAAACGTTAAAGCTTGTTGGCGAAGGCAAAGACATTAAAAACTCACCATAAGTCATTTGATCCACCGAGTGAAGTTTAATCTCAACTATACTTCTCATCATAGATGAAATTTGCGAAGCAAGATTTCTTGCTAATTTATCATGAATCCCTTTAATAGAACGAAGTTGTTCTTTAGAAACCCTGTTTGGACGCTTAAAATCATATACTACTATATCTCTTTTATCTTCTAGCTCTTCTAATTTCGAAGAAGCTGCACTTTCATCACTATCATCATCAACAACTTCTAAAAGAGCATCAATTTCTTCTTGGGAAAGTATCTCAGCCATTAAACTAGCCTTTCTCGAATCTTCTTAAGCAAACGCTTATGAATTTGTGAAATTCTTGACTCGCTAATCTCTAAAATCTCTGCGATTTCTTTTAAATTTAATTCTTCATAATAATAAAGCTGTATTACAAGCTTTTCTCTTTCTTTAAATTCTTCCAAAACTGCGTTGATTTTTTCTATTAATTCTTCTTTTTCTATTTGCTCTATGATATTGCTATCATTAAAGCAATTTAGCTGTTCATCCAAAGGCATAACAAGCGATATAGCATGAGCTGCTCTTGCTTCTTTTACCTTTTCTACTTCTAAATTTAGTCTTTGTGCTAAATACTCATCATCAGGCTCTTTTTCATTTTCTTGATAAAACTCATCTATAATAGCATCAATATCTTTGATGATTTTTCTATTACTTCTACTCATTACATCAAGGCTTCTTAGATAATCAAGCATAGCTCCATTAACTCTTTTTCTTGCAAAGCCCCAAAAATTATCATTTTGTTCTTTATCATAACGGCGTGAGAGTTTGATCATTTCCTCTACACCGATACTGATTAAATCATTTACATCAATGCTAGCAGGCAAACGCTCTTTAAGTCTAAAAGCCATAGCTCTTAATGCTGGCATATAAGAGATGACTAAGTCATCTTGTTCTTTTTTTAGCGTAGAAGCATAGGCATTATGCGGCTGCATGTTTTACTTTTCTTTTTGAAGAGCTTTCAAGCTTTTTAAGGTCTTCACGCTCTTCTTGAAGTTTTTCAAGCAAGTAATCCATTTTCTTTTCTCTTGCGGCTAATTCTGCTATAAAACTATTGTTTTCATTTTCATATTTTTCTTTATTAAAGCTTCTACCGCTAATTTTATTAACATCTACAAAAATCATAATTACTATATGGATTAAAACATAAAATACAAAAGTAATCAAACAAGTATATACAACTATCTCTACTGCATCTTCTATATTAACTATGGTAAACATTAATCCTATAAAAAAACCACAAACAGTAAAAAAAGCAACAAAATTCTCTGGTCTCATCTTTTTCCCTCAATCTAAAAACGATCCAAAAGCTTTTTGAAAAAACTCATAATGCTTTTATCTCCCACATTATTAAGCACTTTTTGTTCCAACCTATACAAAAGCTTAGAAGCTATGGCTTTGAGCTCATCACTTGCATTAGTGTCATCATCGCTAAATAAAGTTCTTTTTTTAATACTAGAACTAATATCTTTACTTTGACCTAAAAATCCTAAAAATTCTAAATTTAAATTATGCTTAATGTTAATATCTGCTACTTTTTTAATATTATCAAAAATTCTCAAAGCTTCATTTTCATTTTTAACAACATTAAACACCATTAATAAATTCTCTTTAGTCTTTGAAGTGGTTTTTATAGTAGCATAAGCATCGGTAATCGCAGCAGGATCAGGCACAGTGATGACAATAACCTCATCAGATATTTCTAAGAAATTTCCTATATTACCACCAATGCCTGCTCCTGTATCAATGATTAAAAAATCTAAATCATCTAAAATACTTGTTTGATTTAAAAATCTCTCGTAAATATTTTTATCATTATATTTTAAAATTTCATCGCCACTTTCACCTGGGATAAGCCATAAATTTGGCTTTACTTCTATTAAAATATCTTCTAGCGAGCATTCACCCTTTAAAACATGTAAAAGGTTTTTTTCCACACGCACATTTAAAATCACATCTAAATTTGCAAGCCCTATATCTGCATCAAAAAGCCCTACTTTATAACCATTTTTAGCTAGGATGTTGCCCAAATTTGCGCTAAAAGTACTTTTTCCAACCCCACCTTTACCGCTAGTAACTGCGATAAAATGAGTATGTTTTACATTTGAGTTTTCATTTTTTACTAGATCTTTTAATTTTTCTGCTTGATTACTCATTTTCATCCCTTCTAAAACCTTCTAACACACAACGCACTAAAAAGTCACTATTAGCCACTTCTATATCATCAGGCACTTCTTGACCTATGGAAAAAAAGCTCATCGGAGTGCTAGTTTCATAAAGCAAAGAAAACACATTTCCAAATACTTTTGTTTCATCAAATTTTGTAATGATTAAAGTGTCTATATTTAAAAATGAAAAATTGTTATAAGTTTCTAATAAATCTTCATATTTTGTATTTGCTGAAAGCACTAAATTCACATCAATTTGTGCATTAGAATGCGATAAAAATTCTTTTGTTTTTTCAAGTTTTACCTTATCATACTGTGAATTTCCGGTTGTATCTACTAAAATAACCTCACAAGTATTTAAACTTCTAATCGCATCATCTAAGTCATTTGGTTCTATACTATCAATAATAGGAAGCTTCATCATCTTAGCATATTGGAAAAGTTGCTCTACCGCACCTATTCTATAAGTATCAAGCGTGATAATACCGGTTTTATAGCGTCTATCTCCATAAGCATAACGAAAAGCAAGCTTTGCTAAAGTAGTAGTTTTACCCACTCCTGTTGGGCCTACTAACATCATGATTTTTTGCTTTTTAATTTCACTTTCTAAACGACATGGAAGCATATTACGCAAAAGTGAGTAAAAATACCTTTGCACTGCTTCTTGATTTGCTTTCATAGTGCTTGGCATATTTTCAATAGTCGCCTTCATAATCGCTTCTAAATGCGCTTCTTGCATGCCACTTGCCTTAGCTTGCTTATAAATACTTGCAAACTCAGGTGGTATAGCTAATTCTTTGCGTAAATCTGCCTTATCATCCCACATCATATCCACAAGCAAATTCATTTTATCATTAAGCTTATTCATTTGCTTTTCAAAAGCTTCTATTTTTTTATCATAATTTGGATTTGGCATAGAAAAATCTTGATAATTTGAAACCTTGCTAATTTCTGAACTAACTTGAGAAAGTTTGTTTTTTAAATTTAAAAAATTATCATCTTTTTTGCTTGTATTTAAATAAGGATTAATAGGTTTTTGCTTAGCTTTTGAAGAAAAATCAAGCACTACATCTTCTTCTTTTTTTTCATCTTCAAGTTTTGGTGCTTGAATTTTAGCCTCAGGAAAACTTGCTGTGTTTGGTTTTTTCTTTGGTGGCATAGGTAAATTATTTTGTTTTAAATGCTCTTCATAATCAGCTTCTTCAATCGCTACTATAACCTCGTATAAAGGTTTTTGATTGATAGTTTTTGGACGAATTTGCTTATTAGTTACTATCAAAGCCTTATCGCCATAATCTTGCTTAACCTTAGGTATAATCTCATCTGTGCTTTCAACTGTAAAAGTATGAATCAATTGTCCCATATTTTTCCTTATCTTAACAAGCCCAAAGGCAAAGTTACGCTAATTCTATCATTTACCCCCACATGAGGCACTGTGCAATACTCATCTTTACGCGCTTTTTTTGAAAAATACAACAAATCCAAATCAAGCGTTCTAGGAGCATTTTTAAAAGTTCTTTTTCTTTTGAATTTAAACTCATAAAAAAACAAAACTTTTAAAAGTGCTCTTGCGTGCAAACTTGTACTTACAACCATCACTGCATTAGTAAAGTCTTTTTGCTCTTCAAAGCCAAAAGCTTTATTAATCAAAAATGGCGATGTTTGCAATACTTGCAAGCGTTTATCTTGCATTAAAAGCCTAAATAAACTCCGAAAGCGTTTTTTTTCATCTTCTATATTGCTTCCAAGTCCTATAATGGCTATGTATTTTCCTTTTTTATCTGCATTTGAATAAAAAGGAAAAAAACGAATTTTTTCTAACCTTCTAGCTCCTTTAACCAGCAAATTATAACACCACTGCCTTTTCTTTATCAAGATAGACCATATCTTCTATCCTAATGCCTAGTTTATCTTTGATATAAATTCCAGGTTCAATGGTAAATACCATACCTTCTTTTAGTTCATAATCACTTCTTGGACTAATGTTTGGCAACTCATGTATATCAAGCCCCACTCCATGCCCTAAGCTGTGAATAAATTCTTTTTCAAAACCTGCATTTTTAATCACTTCTCTTGCGATAAAATCAAGCTCCCTTGCCATCATACCAACGCGTGCTTTTTCAATAGCTTGAAACTGAGCTTGCTTGACCACTTCATAAATTTGCACAATTTCTTTATCTTTAAAATTTGGCTTATTTTTATCAAATACTATACCACTCTCATCAAAACAAGCCGTTCTTGTACGATCAGAACAATACCTTTGATAAACTACACCCGCATCAACTAATAACAAATCTCCATATTCTAAACATTTATCACTAGGTAAAGCGTGTGCCTTAGCCGCATTTTCGTTAATAGCTACAATAGGTGAAAAAGAAAGTCCTAAAGCGCCTTTTTTTTGAAAAATTTCACATGCTTTAAAATGTAATTCTTTTTCGCTTTTTCCATAACCTTCTTGGCTGATAAATTTAGCAAATTCTTCAAAGCATTCTTTACCAAAATTTACAGCCTTTTGCAAAAGTTGCAATTCCTTGGCATTTTTTATAATGCGTTTGTTTTTACTCAAGTCTAATTTTTCTTCAAAAACGATATTTGCACTTTTACTAAGTTCTTTAAATTCAAAATAACTAAAGTCTTTTGGGTCAAAACTCACCCTATCAATTTCTGCTTTTTCTAAAAGCTCTCTAGCACTAGCAAAAAGATCTTGTGCTAAAACCACCTTAGTATTTTTTATCATTTCACTAGCTTCAAAGCTATATCTTGCATCAGTGATAAAAAAAGCTTGATCTTCAAGTTTTAAAAACAAAGCATTATCGCAAGAATAGCCACACTCATAAAAAAGTGCATTTTCGTTTTTTAAGATAAAATTCATTGATTTGCTTGTTGTGCTTTTGCTTGAGCTGCTTTATATGCATTGATTTGATCAAAAATTTGGAAAAGTCCCATTAAAGCCATATGATAACCAAAAGGACCAAAACCTACCACACTACCTGCACAAACTGGCGCTATCATGCTTTTTTGTCTGAATTCTTCTCTTCTATAAGTATTGCTAATATGCACTTCAATCACAGGCATATTAATCGCTGCAATCGCATCGCGGATTGCTATAGAAGTGTGTGCATAAGCAGCTGCATTAATAATCACTCCATCTACACTGCCTAAGCATTCTTGAATTTTATCAACTAACTCACCTTCAAAATTACTTTGAAAAAACTCAATCTCTACATTAGCTTGTTTTGCAGCTTGCTTCATTTGCTCATGGATATCTTCCATTTTCATATTGCCATAAATATGAGTTTCTCTCACACCAAGCATATTGATGTTTGGTCCTTGTATCACCATAACTTTCATAATCTAACCTTTATTTAGTAAAATTTACTATATTATAGCATTTTAAAGCTAAATTTTAGCTACAATTTCCCTTTTTAAAGGAGGTAAAATGTTTATAATAGCACCTAAAATCATCTTAACTTGCGATGATGATTTTAATATTTTAGAAAACAAAGCAGTTCTTTTTGATGATAATATTTTAGAAATTGATAGCTTAGAAAATTTACAAAAATCCTACCCACAAGCCAAGCTTATACCAACTCCAAAAGATACCTTACTTTTGCCTGCTTTTATCAATCCACACACGCATTTGGAATTTAGTGCAAATAATGGAAATTTAGTCTTTGGAGATTTTTTAAAATGGCTTGATAGTGTTTTTAATAACCGCGAGCAATTAAACGAAAAAGCCAAAGAAAAATTAATCTCACAAAATATCCATAAAATGCTAAAAAGTGGCACTGCTACCATAGGAGAAATTTCAAGCTTTGGGAGTGATTTAAACCCTTGTATCAATTCACAAGCTAGAGTGGTATTTTTCAATGAAATTTTAGGTTCAAATGCAAATTTTATCCAAGCTAAAAAAGAAGAATTTTTAACTCGCTATGAAAAAAGTATGAGTTTTAAAAGTTCTAAATTTATCCCTGCTATTTCAGTACATGCGCCCTACTCAACCCACCCAGAACTTGCCAAATTTGCTATAAAACTTGCTAGAGAAAACGATCATTTACTAAGCACACATTTTCTTGAAAGTAATCATGAAAACAACTGGCTAAGGTTTAAAAAAGGTGGTTTTAAAAAGAGCTTGACTAAATTTAGCAAAAATCCTATGCCATTTTACACCCCACAAAGCTTTTTAGAGCTTTTTAAAGGCCAAAGGACTTTATTTACACATTGTGTGTATTTTAAAGAATGGGATTTGCTAGATAAAAATTTACACTCGATCACGCATTGTGCTTTTTCAAACAGACTTTTGAGTAAAAAAACTTTTAAATTAAAATCTGCTTTAAAAAATGGTATTAATATCCATCTAGGAACTGATGGTTTGAGTTCAAATGCTTCTTTAAGTATGCTTGATGAAATGAGAGCAAATTTACTTATACATGATGATTTAGAGTTAGAAAATTTTGCTAAAATATTGCTTTTAATGGCAACAAATAAAGCTGCAAAAGCTTTAAATTTAAACCTAGGCCAAATTCAAAAAGGCAAAATAGCAGATTTTAGTCTTTTTGCTTTACCAAATAGTGTAAATTTAAAACAACTTCCTTTGCAATTTATCTTACAAAGCAAAGAAGTGTTAAAACTTTTTATAGAAGGAAAAGAATGCAAATTATAAAATCATTTTTTAAAGGAATTGGAAAAACCATTTCTTATATCAACACTTATTTTAAAACCTTTGTGTTTTTATTTATCGTGTTTTTGATCCTTACTCCAAGCGGGGATAATACTAAACTTTCTAATGCAAACTTAGCACAAATTAATCTTAAAGGTGAAATTAGCGATGCGAGCAATCTTTTAGAACAAATTTACAAAGTCAAAGATGATAAAGCTATAAAAGGGGTTTTGCTTTTTATAGATAGCCCTGGTGGAGCTTTTGCACCAAGCATGGAAATAGCTTTAGCTATACAAGATCTTAAAGCTAAAAAACCTGTGGTAGTCTATGCAGGTGGAACTATAGCAAGTGGGAGTTACTTAAGCGCGGTAGGAGCTGATATGATCATCGCTAATCCTGCTAGCTTTGTAGGATCTATTGGGGTAATCATGCAAGGCTTTGAAGTAAGTGAGCTTGCACAAAAACTTGGTATAAATGAGCAAACTATCAAAGCAGGAAGCTATAAAGAAGCGGGAACTTTCATGCGCAAATGGAGCGAAGATGAAAAAGACTTTTTGCAAAATTTAGCCAATCAAAGCTATGAGCTTTTCACACAATTTGTCGCTAAAAATCGCAAGCTAGATTTAAATCAAACAAGCTCATGGGCTGATGCGAAAGTATTTTTAGCTAATGAGGCTTTAAAATTAAAACTCATTGATAAAATAGGCAATTACGAGCAAGCCAAAAAAGAAGTAGAAAAACTAGCCAAAGTACAAAACCCTATCTGGCAAAAAGAAGATGCCATAGATAAGTTTTTAAAACGATTAGAAGAGCAAAGCGCTAGCTTTTTTGCTAACACTTTAGTGCAATTTTTCACACAAATAAGCTCACAAAAAATCTACTAAGATTTAATAATCTCATAAAATCCATAAGTATCATTTTCTAAAAAGCCTTTATATAAAGGCTTTAGCTTTAAATCTAACTTAACATTTTCAAGAGTATTTAAATTCGAGCTTGAAAAAATCAAAAGCATATCTAACTCATCTTTAAAAGCTTTTAAAAAATTCTCCCCACCCTCATACATGATAAACTTTGCTTTGCTAGGAATGCTTGTAAAAATTTCTCTTTCAGCTACACTAAATAAAGGAATGTTTGGATCAAAACTTTCTAAATTTTGACGGCTTAATATGCATAAATTTGGTGCTTTAGCTTGAGCTAGCCTTGCATCTAAAATAGGCCTATCATGTCTTATAGTTTCTCCACCTACTACAAGTAAATCAAGCTTTGAGCGTAATGTGTGAGCATAGGTTCTACTTGCTTTAGAACTTACGATTTTACCATAAGCAGAGCCGTTTAAAGAAAGAGCTAGTTTAAAAAATTTAAAGCTTGATTTTTGCCATTTTAAAAAAGGTTTTAAAAGCTCTTTGGCTCTTTGCTCGCAAATTCCCATGTGAACTTTTATGCCTTGATCTTTTAAAAACTCTGCTCCACCACTTGCGAGCTTATGCTCATCCTTAGTAGCAATAAAAACTTCACTAAAACCAAGCGCGCTAAAAAGCTTTGCACAAGGCGGGGTTTTACCCTGGTGATTGCAAGGTTCTAAACTCACATAAGCACTAGCACCTTTTAATAACCCTTGATGATTTTGACAAATAAACTCATGCAAATCATTTGCATTTTGTGGTAAATCTAAATTTGGATTAAGTGCTTTTAAGGCTTTGCTTACTGCTTCAAGTTCTGCATGAGCCTTACCTGCTTCTTTATGCGCTTCTATGCTTAAAATTTTGCCATTTTTATCTAAGATCACACAACCTACGGCTGGATTGGGGTAGGTTAAAAGCTGATATTTCCAAGCTTCATCTATGGCTAAATTCATATAAAATTCGTGATTCATACTACCTTCTATCGTTTTACTTTTAAAAATATAGCAAAATATATTAATTACTTATCAATAATTTAAAATTTAAGTATAATAAAATCATGAACATTTTAAAGGATAAAAAATGAATTTATTTTTATTTAATAAAAATCTAGAAGCCTTAAACAATAAAATATTAAAAGAAAAATTAGAAAATTTTAAACCTCAAAAATTCCAAATTCTACAAGGAAAAGATTCTCTAGATATTAATTTTATACACCATGGGAAAGAGTATACGCTATATAGTAATACTCTTAGTGAATTAAATGAAAAACTAAACTTATATAATGATAAATATCTTTTATATCCTGTGCTTTATTTTTATGGTTTTGGAAATGGAATTTTATATAAAGCCCTTTTACAAAACAAATATAGACAAAAAATAGTTATTTTTGAAAAAGAAATAGAATTTATTTATTTAAGTTTTCAATGTATAGATTTTAGTGAAGAATTAAAAGATCGCCGATTAGTTATTTTAGATATAGAATCAATTGATATTAACACATATAACAACATCTGTTCAAATAGTCCTTTTTTCAACTTTTTACGTGTTTATTTTTTAGATATTCATTGTGATTATTATGAAAGATACCAAGAAGATATTATAAAAACGAATCAAAATATGCAAATACATATAAAACAAGCTATATTAGCAAAAGGAACCGACTCTCAAGATGCTCTCAAGGGTATAGAAAATTTTATTTACAACCTTCCGGATATTATTTCAAATTTTTCATTCAAAGAATTAATGCTTAAAAGAAAAGGTGGTTCCAAACACGCTATTGTAGTTTCAACAGGCCCTTCTTTAATTAAACAACTTCCTTTACTTAAAAAATATGCAGACAAAGCAACTATTTTTTGTGCTGATAGTGCTTATCCTATACTAGCAAAACATGACATAAAACCTGATTATGTTTTATCTGTAGAAAGAATTAAAGAAACTAGTGAATTTTTTAATAATGATTTTGGAGAATTTGATCAAGATATAATTTTTATTTTATCAAGTGTCACACATCTTAACACGGTCAAATATTTAAAACAAAATCATCGTAAATTTATATTTATCCAAAGAATGCTACCTTTGGATAAATATTTTCACTTAAAGCAATTTGAATACTCAACGGGATGCCCAAGTGTTGCAAATATGGCTTATTTTTTAGCACTAAAACTAGAATATAAAAATATCTTTTTAGTAGGACAGGATCTAGCTTATGGCAGTGATGGATCTTCACATCCAGAAGAATATCACTACGGAAAATATGATACCTATAATCCTCAAGAAATCCATTACAACTTAAAAATATTAGCTTATGGTGGCAAAAACCTTATTCCAACAACAAATACATGGATTATGTTTAAAACCGAATTGGAGAAAAAAATATTATATGCAAAAAATTTTCTTAATATAACGACATATAACTGCACCGAAGGTGGAGCTAGAATAGAGGAAACTATAGAAAAACCTTTTAAAGAAGTTTGTCAAAAAATTCTTGAAAAAGAACCAAAAAAATATTTTACCAAACTTGAAAAATCTAACCTTAATAAACAAATAGAACTTATGTTAAAGTCGTTTTACAAAGTTCATAAAGCTATAAAAATATGCAATATTTTAGAAAAAGAATGCACTCTCACTTTTAATACTTTGTATTTTTTAAGCAATGATGAGAAAAATTTTAATAATATTATAAACCAATTAGATATCTTCAAAGAAAAAATGCACAAAGTATTAATATTACATTCTATTGCAGATTCTTTAAATGCTCAATTTGAACTCAATCTTGCTAGAATTTATATATTTAATCCAAAAACAAAAGAAGAGGCTTTCAATAAAAACCATCTTTGGATTAAAGAACACTTAGAATGGATACTCACAATAAATAGCCATATAAAAGTATTAAAAAATACTTTGAAAAAAAATATTATAAATATAGAAAATGAATTAAAAAATATGCATCTTCAAAAGTATATTTTAAAAATAGAAAAAACTAGATTACACTATCAATTTTAATAAAAAAATAAAAATGCAAAAACTGCACTTTTATTTTCTCTAATTTTTGTTCTTACTCACTAAGAAATAAATACTTGCCAGTCTTAAATTTTTTGTAGAAAAAACAAAGACATTATTTTGCTTTAGGAAAGGATAAAATTCACACACTAAGAAAACAAATTCAATAATCAAAGCATCTTAAAAATTTTAAAACTAAGACATATATCTCATAATTTAAAAAATCAAATTTACTAAATATTTGTAAGGCTTTAATATATTAATTGTACTTTTTACTTTTTTCCAAAAATATCCTAAAAATTTTCATTTGAATTTTCTATTTGTGCTTGTATTTTATTTTCATTTAAAAAGTGAAATTCAACAATATTCATACTATTTCCCTTTAATCTGCAAATATAAAATTTTTATAGCTTTTTGTTTTTATGTTTAAATTCAATTATACAAAAGATGAGTAAAAATTTAGATTTCTAAATTTTTACCATTGTATGAAGGTTTTAGCTTTTCTTATATCGCTAAATTTTATAGTAGTTTTTTCTTGAGTTTCTAAATTTTCTAAAGTGATATTTTCATCATCTACGGCGATGATTTTTGCTTCGATTTTTTCTTTTTCACTAGTTGTGATTTTTACAAGTTCATTAATGCTTTTTGCAAAATGCTCAATTTTGCTAAGTTTTCTCTCAAGCCCACAGCTTGATACTTCTAAAAAATACTCCCCGCCCACAGGTGGCTCTACATCAAAAATAGGCGATAAAATCTCACTAAGCTTAGCACAATCATCAAGATTTACCCCACCTTCTTTTTGTACATAAATTCTATAAATCTTTCTACCATTTTCACTTGTTAGCTCATCATCATAAAAGCTAAGTCCTGCTTCTTTACAAAGTGCTTCAAGATTCATTTTGTTCCTTTTTGATTTTTTCAAATAAAGCATCCATATGGTTTTGATACTCTAATCTATCATCAAATTTAAAGTGAAAATTCGGACACCTATACCACCCTTGCTCGCTCATGCAGTAATTTTGCAAAGCACGGGCAGCTTTTTTAAGTTGATTAAGTATGATTTCTTGGTCTTGAGTGTTAAAAAACATTTTATCTAAATACACAAAAGCATCATATCTGCCTTTTTTACACTCCACATCCACTACGCACAAATTTTTTAAAGCTTCGTTGTCTAAATTTGCTAAAGCTTCTGGTATAAGTTCTTTTAAAATGCTTTCTGTGCGTAGCTTTTTGATTTCAGCTGGGTTCATAGGCTTACTTGTTCCTCAACTTCTTTGTAACTTTCTATATAATCTCCCACTCTCATATCATTACAACCTTCTATGCCTACACCGCATTCATAGCCTTTTGCAACTTCTCTTACATCATCTTTAAAGCGTTTAAGTGAGCTTACATTACCTTCAAATACCACAACCCCATCTCTAATGAGCCTGATTTTCGTGCCACGATTGATCGTGCCTTCTGTTACCATACAACCTGCGATTTGTCCTAGTTTTGGTACATTGATCACTTGGCGAATTTCAGCTTGACCAAGTTGTTCTTCAGAGATGATAGGACTCATCATACCACCTAGCAAGGCTTTTACATCATCAAGCAAGTTATAAATAACATTATAAGTTTTTATCTCCACGCCCTTATCTTTAGCACGTTCTTTGATCTCACCAGTTGGGCGTATATTAAAACCTAAAACGATAGAGTTTTCACTAGCACTTGCAAGCTCTATATCACTTTGAGTAATCCCACCTACCCCACTATGGATGATATTAACCTTAATCTCATCGTTTTTAAGTTTTTCTAAACTAGCCTTAATCGCTTCAAGTGAACCTTGCACATCTGCTTTTAAGATCACAGGAAGGGCTTTTAAATTACCTTCTTTGATTTTTGCACCAAGTTCATCTATGCTTACTTTAGTGGATTTGCTTAGTTCTTTTTGGCGGTTGTATTCATGGCGTTTATTAGCATATTCTCTTGCTTGCTTATCACTATCTACAGCTATTAGAGTTTCTCCTGCATCGGCTACTTCACTAAGACCTATGATCACCCCGCACTCACCTGGGCCTATTTCTTTTAAAGCTTTGCCTTGATCATCACTCATAGCACGCACTTTACCATAAGCTTCCCCTGCTACGACTGTATTTCCCACTCTTAAAGTACCATTTTGCACGATGATAGTAGCCACAGGACCTCTACCTTTTTGCACTGAAGATTCTATAATACTTGCTTTAGCATGGGCTTTTGGATTTGCTTTAAGCTCTAAAATATCAGCTTGTAACAATACAATTTCAAGTAAATCCTCTATACCATCACCCTTTTTAGCTGAAACTGGCACAAACTCATGGCTTCCACCCCATTCTACTGGCATGATGTCCATTTCTGCTAGCTGGGTTTTTACCATGTCAGGATTTGCATTTTCTTTATCCATTTTATTAATAGCGATGATAATAGGTACATTAGCTGCTTTTGCATGATTAATCGCTTCTTTAGTTTGAGGTTTTACCCCATCATCTGCAGCTACTACGATAATAACAATATCCGTTATACTAGCTCCCCTTGCACGCATAGCAGTAAATGCCTCATGGCCTGGAGTATCAATAAAAGTGATTTTTCTACCATTTTTTTCCACCATGTAAGCACCAACATGCTGAGTAATCCCCCCTGCTTCGCCACTTGCAATGCGTGATTTTCTTATATAATCAAGCAAAGAAGTTTTACCATGATCCACATGCCCCATGATAGTGATAACCGGAGCTCTTTGGCTTAAATTTTCTTCTGTTTGATTTTCATCATAATCTTTTACATAATCAAACTCATCAGCTTCAT
Source organism: Campylobacter sp. RKI_CA19_01116 (assembly GCF_025771405.1). Classification (NCBI taxonomy): domain Bacteria; kingdom Pseudomonadati; phylum Campylobacterota; class Epsilonproteobacteria; order Campylobacterales; family Campylobacteraceae; genus Campylobacter; species Campylobacter sp. RKI_CA19_01116. The sequence continues at coordinate 73,868 of NZ_JAKMQF010000001.1, read as the reverse complement.
CAATGATATTAATCTCCACGCCAAATTCAGCTGCAAGAATTTCTATAGCATCCTCATCTAAAAAGTCATTTTTAGTCGTCATCATACCAAGCATGAAAAGTTTAGAGATAACTTCTCCGGTGTTTTTACCAAGTTTTTCAGCAAATTCATACACACGAATTTCTTTAGGTATACTTACACTTGTAATCGCTTCGCTTTCTTTTTTTTCTACCTTTTTAGGTGGTTTTTTACGACTTCTTCTTTGTATACCACCCTCACCAAATGGGTTGATAGAATTATTTAAAGATTGCTTTAAGATATTTGGTTGTTTTTTGTTTGCTGGTTGTGCTGGTTTGTTTTCTTTTACACTAAAATCAGGTAAAACCACCATATCATCATCTTCTAAAGAAATATCAGCAAAATCTTTATCTCCCAAAAGATCCATTTTAGTAGTGCTTTCTTTTTTGCTTGCTACAGGATGATTTTTCTTTTCTTTTTTCTTTCTTTTTAAATTCTCATCTGAATTTGAAAAAATCATACTAAGGCTTAAACCTTGAGTAGTTTGTGTACTAGCTTTTTCTTCTTTGTTTGTTTGAGTTTCTTTACTTTCTTCTTTTTTCTTTTTAACGATGACCAAGCCTCTTCTTTTGGCTAAATTTAAATTAGAACCTAGCTTTTCATCGAGTTTAATTTCTTCTTTTTTCTCTTCTAATACTTCATTTTTTATAGGATTTTCAGGTTGTTTTTCTTCTTTTTTTATTTCATCTTTTTTTTCACTTACTGCTTTAGTAAGGCTTTTACTTTCTTTTTTAGTAGTAGTTTTTTTCTCTTCTTTTTTACTTTCTTCTTTTTTAGTAGTTTTTTTTGCTGTACTTTCTTTTTTAGGTTTGGCTACTTTTTTTACCACATCTAGTATTTCACCGGATTGAACGTATTGATAAATCGCTTCTGCAATTTCAGAAGATACTTTTTTGTTAGGGGATTTGATATCTTCTAAGCCCATTTCATTGGCTTTTTCTATAATTTCTTTACTTGTATATCCTAACTCTTGAGCGATCTCGCTAATCTTTACATCTGCCATTAAAAAATATCTCCTTTAAATCCTGCTGATTTATATTACCATGAAAATTGCCTTTGCAAGCTCTCATAAAAGCCCTTTGCAATGTTTTTTCATCTTTATCAAAACATGAATTACAAATATACAAACTCCTACCAAATTCCACTTTAGTGATAATTTGAGAATTTTTTATTTGAAATTGTTGCAAACCTTGCTTTTCATAACGGCCTTTGCAAACAATGCACATTCTAATGGGTATATGATTTTTCAAAATTATATCTTTTTTTTGGAATTTTTAGCAAATTTTAAAGCCCTCATCATCAAATTCTAAAAGTTCAACTCTAAATTTAGCAAATTTATTTTTGATTTTTTCTTTGATTTTTTTGGCATCATCTTTATAAGCTAGAGTGAAAAAACTTGAGCCTGAGCCTGAAAGCGTGCTCATGAGAGCATTATTATCTAAAGCTAGTTTTTGCACCTCAAAAAGTTCTGGCAAAAGCTTCATTCTTTGATTTTGATGAAGTTTATCCAAACTTGCATATTTTAATAAATCATATTTTTTCTCTAAAAAGCAAGCGGTTAAAAATGAAGCATGGCAAAGATTAAAAACACCATCTTCTAGGTTGATTTTTTTGGCTAAAACTGCTCTTGATTTTTGAGTATTCATCGCTACATTTGGTATGGTTATAATAGCTTGTAAATCTTTATCTACTTCTTTTTTTATAGCTAAAACTTTTTCATTATGAGTTAATGCACACACAAAACCCCCAAGTGTTGCTGGAGCTATGTTATCTGGATGGTTTTCATATTTTAAAGCTTCATTTAAAATGGTATTTTTATCCGCCTTAAACCCACTCAATTCATAAGCACAAGCAATGGCTCCAACTATCACAGCAGAAGAACTTCCCATGCCTCTAGCTAAAGGGATATTATTTTGGAAAACAAAGCGGAAATTATCTTTTTTACCACTAAGTCTTTGATAAATTTCATAAAAAATATTGACAAAACTATTGTTTTTTTTAAGATAGATATTATTTTCACCTTCTCCGTGTATGCTAATGCTAAAAAATTTAGATTTTTCAACTATGGTTTGATTAAAATATTTTAAACTCAAACCCAAACAATCAAAACCAGGACCTAAATTTGCACTTGTAGCAGGAACTAAAATCTTCATTTTTTACCTTAATTAATCGCATCTAAAACATAAAAAGGTGTATTTTCTTTACTGAAATTTAAACCTTTTAAACTTTGGGGCATAAAAAAACTTCCCGCTTGTGTCTTTTCTAAAACAATCTCATCATCATCTTTTTTTACAAAACATAAATGCTTGTTAGCGGCTATAGGAGCGTTATTATTTAGCTCAAAAGCACTAATAGCTTTTAAAGGTATATTTTTAACTATGGCTAGGGTTTTAAAAGAAACATAAGAAATTTTTATACCCATGTAAGAGCCTGGTCCATGCACATAAATAAGCTTTTTAAACTCATATTGTGAAAGTAAATCTTGCAATATTTTTGGCAAAACTTCACTAACTTTTAAATCATTCTCAATGGTTTTTATCAATACATCATTTTCATAAATACCAAGCATTAAAGGTTTTGCTATGGCATTTAAAAGTAAAGTAACCTTTTTTATGCAAAAACCTTTTCATAAACTTTATATGCACTTTTTTCTAAACTTACCACTTCATAAGCACTAGGATCTTTTAAAAGTTCTTTGGTTAAAAGATGATTAAGTTTGTGCGAACCTGCATAAGAAGTATAGTCTCCAAAAACTCTACATCCAAGCAAGGTTAAATCACCTATGGCATCTAAAATTTTATGACGCACAAATTCGTCTTTAAAACGCAAACCTTCAGGGTTTAAAATACGATTATCATCAATCACAACAGCATTTTCTAGGCTTCCACCAAGACCTAAATTCATAGCTCTTAAAGCTTGAACATCTTTTAAAAATCCAAAAGTTCTTGCTCTTGCTATTTGCTCTATGTAGTTTTGTTTGCTAAATTCAAAAAAATAATTTTGTTTGCCTATAATAGGATTATCAAATTCGATCGTATAGTTTATAATAGGCATATCCGTAGGACTTAAACGCACAAATTTATTGCCTTCTTTTACTTCTACACTTTTTTTAATCACTAAAATTTTTTTTGCCGCATCAAGCTCTTTTATACCTGCTTCTTCAAGCATCATACAAAAACCTATACTGCTACCATCCATTACAGGAGCTTCGTTTGCGTCTAAAACTATACGCACATTATCAATACCATAAGCATTAATCGCACTCATTAAATGTTCTATAGTAGATACATAACCTCTATGATCGCCTATCACAGTAGCCATTTGCGTATCGATGACATTTTCAGGCTTTGCCTCATAAGAAATTCCCAGATCGCTTCTATAAAATACTATACCACTGCCAGCTTCTAATGGCTCTAATTTTATACTAATAGGCTCACCCTTGTGCAAACCTATACCAACACCTTTAACTTCTTTTGCTATTGTTGTTTGATTCATTTTTATTCACTCAAAATTCTTTTTTTGCTTGATTCTAATACATTATAGATATTTTCTTTTATCCATTTTGCATCTTGCCATTGCTCAGGACGCACTTCAACTCCTTGTACTAAAACACCAAAATGCACATGATCTCCAAGTGCTAAACCTGTAGTGCCTGTAGTACCTATAACATCACCTGCTCTAACTCTATCACCCACATTTACATCCACATTAGTGCAGTGTCCATAAAGAGTATAAATACCAAAGCCATGATAGATGATAATATTTAATCCATAAATTCCATTTTCTTGTACAAATACCACTTCACCATCGTTATTACTAATAATAGGTGCTTCTTTTATGCTTGCTAAATCAAGCCCCATATGATAAGAGCTACTAAATGCTTGATTATTATAAGAATAAAATCTATGATCAGCATAATCAGCTACTTTTTGGCCATTTTTTAAAGGCTTGAAAAGATTAACTTTAAAATTATTAATCATAGTATCAGGAACTTTGCTTGTAATATCATGAATGATAACTTCATTAGAAGCTCTTAAATCTTCATTAACAAATTTAAATTTTTCAAGCCTGCTTAATTCTCTATCTTTTGGAGCATATTTTTGTGCTAAAAATTCAATCTTACCATCTAAAAATCTATCACTTACTTTTATATTTGATACACGGTATTTTTTATTGGTAAAATAATATCTAATTCTTTGCTTGTTTACGTTACCTGCTTTATCTACTGCCACTACATAAGCTCTAAAGTGCTCATCAGTCGCCTCCCAAGGAATCAAAGCAGCATAATATCCTTCTTTCACATAAGGAGTTGCTTTAAAAATTTTGTCTTTATTGGTTGTAATATAAACTTCTTGTAAATTCTCATCACTTGCTTTAAATACCACACTACCTACTCCACCTTGCTCGATTTGGTAAGAATTATCTAAAATTTCTACAAACGGTTTTTTGGTATCAATGATAACTTTTACTTCTTTAAGCGCTTGATTTCCTAAAAAGAAATTCCAAAAACTACTATCACTTGCTTCTATTACAAGTTTATATGAATCGACTTTTTCTTTATAAGCTGGTTTTGGTAATTTTAAATCAAAATGAATGCTTTTTTTATTGCCTTTAACATGTTCATTAACAAGTATTTCACCATTTAACTCATTTGCCTTAAATAGTGTGACTTTAACATCTTTTAAAGCACTTTCATCGCTTATTTCTATAGATACAGGATCTGTTAGATTACTATAAATTACATCTGATTTTGTTTGAATCAACGGAGGATTTTTTTCAAACAACTTTGTATTTAAAACAAACACCACAAAGGCTAAAAGTATTAAAAAAACTACAAAAATCCATTTTTTATTTGATCTTTTACGCGCAAAAACCATATTTTCACTTTCAATCTATATTTTTTAAAAATATATTATTCTTTAGCAAATTAAGAGTAAATTATAAAAAATTTTATAGAATTTCTCTTAATTTATTTGCACTTTTAATCCAAGTCTCAAGCTCATTTATATCACATTTTTCTATCATTTTTTTACATTCTTGTAATTCTTTTTGAAATAAATCAATAGAATTTAATAAATTTTGTTTGTTTTGTTCAAAAATACCACTCCACATTTGAGGGTTTGACTTAGCAATCCTGCACATATCTTTAAAAGAAGGGCCTCCTAGGTGAGCTATATTTTTTTTATTTTCTTCTTTCATCACAAAATTTGCCAAAGAAAAACTAATCACATGCGGTAAGTGTGAAATGATAGAAGCATGATGATCATGCGCGATACTATCCATAAATACAAGCTTCATTCCTAAATCTGAAAAAATTTCTATAGCTCTTTTTTGATGAATATGATCAGCATTTTGCACATCACACAAAACACAAACTGCATTTTTATATAAGTCTTTTATAGCTGCATTTGGACCACTATTTTCAGTTCCTGCCATAGGATGAGCTGCGATAAATTGACTTTTCAAATAAGAAGGTAAATTTTTAATAATTTCTTCTTTTGTGCTTCCAAGCTCGATGATAGTATAATCTTTAGAAATACCTTGAAATTCTTTTAAGATTTTTACAATAGCTCTTACAGGAATAGCTAAAAAAATCACATCACATTTTTTCAACTCTTCAAAAGAAACAATTTTATCTATTAACTTTCTATCTAGCGCAATTTGCTCAAATTCTTTGTTTATATCATATCCGCAAACTAAATCTATTAATTTATTCTCTCTTAAGCTAAGACCCAAAGATCCACCTATTAAGCCAAGTCCGATTATACCTACTTTCATAAATTTTCCTTAAAAAGCATTAGTTAAAAATATTTTGGTATTATAACGATTTTGTATATAAAAATTTAGGTAGATTTGATGAAAAAATGGTTTGTTTTCTTTGCACTCTCAAGTTCTTTATGTGCAGCTACGATTAAAGATATAAAATTTGAAGGCTTATCGCAACTTTCTAAAGAAAGTGCTATTGCGATTTCTAAATTAAAAATAGGACAAAAAATTGATCCTGCTAGTATAGATACAGCGATTAAAAATCTTTTTGATAGAAATTATTTTAAAGATATAGTAGTAGAAGAAAAAAATGGGGTGCTAATTTTTAAAGTAGTAGAAAAACCTTCCATTGGAAAAATAGATATTCAAGGTATAGCAAGTAACGATAGAAAACAAATAGAAAGCCTTGTTGGCTTAAAACCTGGAATTTTATATGATGAAAATTCAGCCAAAGAAGCTGCTGAAAAAATCAAACTTTTTTATCAAGCCAAAGGTTTTTATGATACTGTTGTAGAAATCAAAGATGAAAAATTAAGTAATTCAAGCTCATTGAAACTTACTTTTGTTGTAAATCGTGGAGAAAATATCATCATAGAAAAAGTGCATTTAAGCGGTGCAAAAAATTTAAGCTACTCAGATATTGAACCTGCGGTAGCAAATAAACAAAGAGAAGCCCTAGGCTGGATGTGGGGCTTTAATGATGGTAAGCTTAAAATCTTTGATTTGGCAAATGATAGCTCAAGAATTTCAGATGTATATTTAAAAGAAGGTTATCTTGATGTGAGCGTATCTCCTGCTTTTTTAAATACTTACACAGATACTTATCAAGCTGATTTGACTTATTTTATCAACGAGGGTGAGGTTTATAAAGTTAAAGGGATTAAAATTTTTAATCCAATTTTTAGTGATGAAGAAAATGAAGCTTTGGCAAATGATTTAAAATTGAGTGTTGGAAAAATAGTTAATATAGAAAAACTAAGAGAAGATATAAAGACTATAGAAACTAAAACAGCAGATTTAGGCTATGCTTTTGTACAAGTTATACCTGATATACAAAAAGATAAAGAAAATCATGAAGCTATGATTATTTTTAAAGTCATACCCAATGAAAAAGTATATGTTAGAAATGTTGAAATTTCAGGCAATACCAAAACAGTTGATAGAGTTATTCGTAGAGAGCTTTACCTAACCGAAGGTAATCTTTACAATAGAACTGATTTAATAGACTCAAGAAATGCCTTAAGAAGAACTGCGTATTTTGAAAATGTAGATATTAAAGAACAAAGAGTAGATGATACGCATATTGATTTGATAGTAGAAGTCAAGGAAGCTTCAACTGGAGCCATTTCAGGTGGTATTGGCTATGGAACTAGTGATGGAATTTTACTTAGCGCTTCATTATCTGATGCAAATATCTTAGGCTCTGGTATGAAAGGAAGTGTGAGTATAGACAAAGGCGATGATACACTTTCTGGTAGAGTATCTTTAAGAAATCCTAGAGTAAATGATAGTGATTATTCTCTTGGAGGATCATTATATTCAGATCGTTTAGAATGGGATAGCTATGATGAGAGAAACTATGGTTTTGACATAAGCGTTGGTAAAACTTTAGGAAGATATACAAGCATAGATTTAACTTATAATCTTGAACAAAGTGATATTTATCATTTAAGTGATCGCTTAATCGCTCAAGGATATAAACTTGGTAAAACTTATAAAAGTTCTATCACTCCTTCGATAGTGTTTAACAATACAGATGATTATTATTTACCAAGATCAGGTTTTATCGCCTCAACTTCGCTTGAATATGCAGGCTTAGGTGGGGATCAAGAATTCATAAGTTCTACTACTAAATTTAATTATTATCAAGGCTTGGAAGAGTTTATAGGTTGGGATTTGATTTATCGTTATAAAGCGAGTTTTTATAAAGTATGGGATCAAGGCTATTTACCTATCAATGAAAAATTATATCTTGGTGGTATAGGAACTATTAGAGGTTTTGATAGAAGAAGTGTGAGTCCTAAAAATGAATGGGGTGATGAAACAGGTGGTACAGTGGCTTTTGCAAATTCTGTAGAACTTAGCTTTCCAATCTTTGATAGAATCAAACTTAGAGGTAGTGTATTTTTTGATTATGGCGCTATCGGAGAGAGTTCTTTAAGTCAAATTCAAAGATGGAGCACAGGTGTTGGCTTTGAGTGGTTAACCCCACTAGGTGCTTTAAATTTAGTTTTTGCTAAACCATTTAATACTAGCTCAAAAGACGATTTGAGCAAATTTGAGTTTATGTTGGGTGCAAGATTTTAAAAGCAATAAAATCTTGCTATAATTTTGAAATTTTATTTTAGGTAGAGATAATGAATTTTTTAGATATTTTTTCTAGTATAAGACGCAAGCAAGCCGCTCCAAGCGAAGCTCCAAATCACTGGGTAAAATGTAATTCTTGTCATGCGTTAATGTATTATAAAGAAATAGAAACTTGTTATAATGTTTGTCCTAAATGTAATTTTCATATGAGATTAAACCCTCTAAAACGCATTGAATTACTTAGCGATGAAGGCTCTTTTGTGGAAATGGATAAAGACTTACATGCAATCGATCCACTTAAATTTGTAGATAGCAAATCGTATAAAAAAAGATTAGCAGAAAATGAAGAAAAAACAGGTAGAAAAAGTGCCATAATAAGCGGGGAATGCACCATAGATGGGATAAAAACTCAATTAGTTGTTTTTGATTTTTCTTTCATGGGTGGAAGCTTAGGATCAGTAGAAGGTGAAAAAATTCTTAGAGCTATTGAAAGAGCTATTGAGAAAAAAACCCCTGTTGTTATAGTGAGTGCAAGCGGTGGAGCTAGAATGCAAGAAAGCACTTATTCTTTAATGCAAATGAGCAAAACAAGTGCAGCGTTAAAACTATTAGCAGAAGAAAAACTTCCTTATATTTCAGTCTTAACTGATCCAACTATGGGTGGTGTAAGCGCATCTTTTGCTTGGCTTGGAGATATCATCATGGCTGAACCTGGTGCTTTAGTAGGCTTTGCAGGAGCTAGGGTAATTAAACAAACCATAGGAGCTGATTTACCAGAAGGCTTTCAAAAGGCTGAATTTTTACTTGAACATGGGTTGATTGATGCGATTGTAGAAAGAAGTGAACATAAAAAATTTATAGCAGACTTTTTAAGATTTTTTTCTAAAAACTAAAAATGCAAATTAATCTTTTGAGCATTCAAAAAAATAATAATGATGAATTTAGCAAGATAGATGAGTATTATACTAAGCTTATTAAGAAATTTTGTAGTTTTAATGATATATGTGTTTTTAATAACAAAATTAATCAAGCACAAAACACTAACGCCATAGAAGCAAAAAAATCTTATACAAATGCACTAAGTCCTTATAAAAAAGGTTTTTGTATAGCATTAGACGAAAAGGGCAAAGAATTTACAAGTGTAGAATTTGCAAAATTATTGCAAGATAAAAATGAAATTACATTTTTTATAGGCGGTGCTTATGGATTTGAGCAAGAATTTATCGCACATATGCATACAAGTATAGCTCTTAGCAAAATGACCTTGGTACATAAATTTGCTAAAACTATGCTTTTAGAGCAAATTTATCGTGCATTTTGCATTAATACAAATCACCCATATCACAAATAGGAGCGTTTATGCAAGAATTAAATCTTGAAGAATTTAAAAATATATTACTTCAAAGACAAAAAGAAATTTTACAAGAACTTCAAGGCAATATAGACAATATCCATAATCTACAAGATAGTGAACCTAGGGATGAAGTTGATTTACAGCAAATTGACAATAGCTCTCATATCGACTTTAAAATCAATGAAAATTTAAAAGCTGAACTAGAAGAAATTAAACATTCATTAAGCAAAATAGATAACAATACTTATGGTATTTGTGAATATTGTGAAGATGATATTCATCCTGAAAGACTTAAGGTTAAACCTCACGCAAAATATTGCATAAATTGTCGTGAAAATTTAGAAAAAAGGAAAGAGCTATGAAAATTAGATTATTTTTCTTTGCAAGTTTAGTTTATCTTCTAATCATCGCAGCCTTAGTTTATAATCTAAATTTAGGAAATTATACTTTTACAATTTCCACTTTTGAATTAAATTTGCCTATTAGCTTATGGGTTGTTTTGCCTGCTTTACTTTTGATGATACTAGCTTTAGCACATATGAGTTTTTATGGCTTTTTAAAACATTTACAATATAAAAATCTAATTAAAGATAGTAAAAATTATGAAAATTTTATTATTGATATTTTTTTAAAAAAAATAAGCAGGGTTAAATTCAAAACTCAAGAATTTCAAAACATTGCAAAAGATACGCAAGCTCTTTGTTTTAAAGAAAAAATTCAAAATCCCAAAATAGATGAAATTATTGATATTTTTGAACACTTAGATAAAAAAGAATTTGTGGAATTAAAAAAATATAAATTAGATTCAAATAATGAAATTTTCATTTTAAATGAAAAAAATCGCTTTCAAAATGATAGCAATTATGCTTTTTCTTTTATCAAAAACAAAGATACCTTAGCTAGTGAGCTAGAAATTTTTGCTTATAAAATGGTATTAGAAAATGCGCCTTATAGTCAGATTAAAACACTAAAAGTTCAAAAAAACCAAGATGATATTTTATTGCTTTTGGATAGATTTGAAAAAGAAAACTTAGAATTAAATCACGCTGAAATCGAAGTTTTACTTAGTATGAATACTTTGGATGATAAGTCATATTTACGCTGTGCTAAAATACTTTGTAAAAAAATAGAACCTCAAGTGTTGATTGCTTTATTTAAAAAGTTAAAAGATAATTATTCTCAAGCTTTAAGAGCTTATCTTTATACTTTGGCAGAATTTGGTATGTATGATGAATTGCTTAATGAATTAGGAAATGATCAAAATGAGCATAAAGACTTTAGACTCTTGCTCTTTTTAAGAGAACATAATAAAAAAATAGAACTTGAAAAATTAATACCATGATAGATTTTAATAAAAAGCCTTTATTTTTAGCCCCTATGGCAGGTTTTTCTGACTTGCCTTTGAGAAATTTAGTTAAACAATTTGGGGCTGATGTAACCATTAGTGAAATGATAAGTTCTAATGCCTTAGTATATGAGAGCTCAAAAACTCTTAAAATGCTAGAAAAAGCTGAACTTGAAAATCCTTACATAGTTCAAATTGCAGGCTCAGATGAAAGTGTAATTCAAAAAGCGGTAGAAATTTTAAATCGTTTTGATTTTATAGATGGGATTGATTTTAATTGTGGTTGTCCTGTAAATAAGGTTATAAAACAATGCGCAGGTAGTGCTCTTTTACAAGATCTTGATAAATTACAAAGAATTTTAGAACTTATCAAAAAAGCAAGCAACAAAAAACTAACTAGTGTCAAAGTAAGATTAGGATTTGATAAAAAAGATCCCATCGCCATCGCTAAAGCGTGTGAAAATGCTGGAGTAGATTTTATCAGTATGCATGGTCGCACTAGAAAACAAATGTATAGTGGAAATGCTGATTATGAAGCCATAGCTTTAGCCAAAGAAAATATCAAAATTCCTTTAGTTGCAAATGGTGATATTGGTGAAGATAATGCCAAAGAAGTGTTTAAAATAACAAATTGTGATGCTTTGATGATAGGACGTGCAAGTGTAGGAAAACCTTGGATATTTTATGAGATAAAAACTGGTAAAAAAATCGAAAAAGCTATGAAAAATAAAATCATTTTTGCACATTTTGAAGAAATGTTAAAGTATTATAAAGAACAAGGCATAAGCATCTTTAGAAAACACTTACATGAGTATTCTAAGGGCTATGATGATGCTTCTAATTTTAGAGATTGTGTTAATCGCATTAATGATGCAGAAATTATGCGAAAATATATTCAAGAATTTTTCAATAAGGAATGATTTTTGCTTGTAAATTATCAAGCAATATGAATGAAGAGATACCATAAAACAAGGAAGGTTCATGGCAGCTCATATCAATTCAAAAGGGATTTACAAAGCATTAGGTGGCATTAGAACAAGTGCGAATAATTTAGCAGCACATGCTTCAAAGCTTAACAATCAAAGTTTAAATTTCGAGCAAGTTTTACAACAAACCCAACCAAAATGTATAAAAACTTGTTTACAAAATTCTCAAAAAGAACTTGAAAATTTGCTTGAAAATATTAAAAATAGCCAAGATACTATCACAAAAAATATACACAAAGATAGTGCAAATATCATTGCAAGATTAAGACAAGAAGTCATTATGATGTATGATATTACCCTTAAAAACCCTCTTTGATAATTTTATATAAATTATCAATATATTCATCGCTAAAATGCGATGAATTAAAACTCCTATATAATTTTACAAGATCTTTAGCATTAAACTCATAACCAAAAGCACATTTTTTATGAGCGGGCAAAAAAGCTCTTACTAGTACAACATTTTTTTGAATATACTCATCACAATAAAAACATACAAAACTTTTATGCAAACGCCCTTCAAAATCTAAAATTTTTAAATAAGCATCCACTATAACACGTTTGCAATCTTGCTTTTCAAAACGCTTAGCACAATCTTCTAAAAGCTCAAAATAAAAACTATCAATTTCCTCAACATCTTTTAAATGCCAATAAAAAAGTCTAATAAATTCCTGCCAAAAAAACATTCTCTCTCTATCTAAAATCCAAGAAAAACCAATATGTAAAACATCTTTTAAACGTGGTAAAAATCTCGAACTTTCTTCAAGCTCAAAATCAATCTTATACCCACTTAGTATATTAGAATGACGCATGCCATAAAATCTATAACTTTTAATAACTTTTTTAGTACTTAAAAGATAAACGATTAAATCCTCATCTTTTACACTCTGAGTGTGTAAAATATACCCTTGCATTTTATAAAAGTTCTATGCCATAAGCTTGCAAAATTTCATATGCACTATTTTCCAAAGACTTACTAAAACTCGCTGTTGCGTTTTTATGTAATATAATTTTTGAGGTGATGCTAGCGCTTTGAGCTAAAATAATATTACTAAATACACAAATATGTGAAACAAGACCACAAAATTCTATACTTTCATAATAATTTTGTTTTAAAAAATTGGCTAATTCTAAGCTACCAAAAGCATTCTTATAAAATATTTTTTTTGCATTTTTTAAATACACATCAAAATCACCTGGCATTTGCCAACCTAAAGTATCTCTAATGCAATGATAAGTAGGCAAATTTTTTCCTTCTTGAGTTTTTAAATAATTTTCATCATGCGTATCAAAAGTAAAAACAATATCACCTTGATGATTTTTTAAAAGAGCAAGAATATTATCTTTTATCTTGGTAGCTTCTTCAAAACCCAAGCTACCATCGATAAAATCATTTTGATAATCAACAACAACTAAAAGATTAGCCATTATCCTTGACCATAAAAAAGCTATCCGTGTGGATATTTTCAAATGCAGTTTTTAAACTTGTAAATAATTTTGGATTTTCTTTTTCTAAATTTGCTAAAAGCTGCTTAGCTTCTTCTCTTGCATGAGGAAATTTTACATTTTTTTCACTTAATTTCATGCCAGGACAAAATTCATTACCAATTACTTCTAATTCATTATTAATAGCATTTTCTCTTAATTGTCTTTCTCTTACAAAAATCAAAGGACGAATAACCTCTACACCTCTTTTGCTTTTATACTTGGGAGCTAGACTCCTAAGAGAGCCATTATAAATAAAATTCATAAAAAAACTTTCCACTGCATCATCTAAATGATGAGCTATAGCTAGTTTATTAAAACCATTTTCCAAAGCATAAGTATATAAAGCTCCGCGTCTCATTCTTGAAAAATAGCTACAAAAGCTTGAATTTTTTCTAATCGTATCGCCTGAAATTTCATAAATATTAGAATCAATCACTTCATGGTCAATACCATGTTCTTTGCAGTGATTGTGAAGTTTGGTATAATCTTCACCCATGCCATAGCTTAAAGTTACTGCTTTAAGTTCAAATTTAAAAGGTGCGTGTGCTTGCATACGCTTTAAAAGATGTGCCAAAGCTAGAGAGTCTTTCCCGCCACTAAGTCCTAATAAAACTTTGTCATTATCTCCTATTAAGGAAAACTTGGCGTTTGCTTTAGCTACTTCTCTGATTAGTCTTTTACTAAGATTTATCATAATTTCTCACAAATTTTTAAGACAAAATTAGCCGAAATTTTAGCAGATTTTTCTACAAACTCATCAAAGTCAAATTCAGCCTTTTCACCTGCTTTATCACTCATTGATCTTAAAATCAAACATGGAATTTTTAAAGCATCACACACCAAAGCTACACTGGCTCCTTCCATTTCACAAGCATCTGCATTGAAAATCTCTCTAATTTTTGCTTTTTTATTCTCATCACAAATAAACTCATCGCCTGTAGCGATAATACCTGATTGTAATTTAACACCAAGTTCTTTAGCAACCTCTATAGCAAGACTATTTAGTTTATCATCTGTTTTTATAAAAATTTCATTGCCTGGAACATAACCAAGTGGATGACCAAAAGCTGTAATATCTAAATCATATTGAGCTAACTTTGTAGCATAGATTAAATCCCCTATTTCTAAACTAGGATTAAAAGCACCAGCTACACCTGTAAAGAGTAAAAGCTCGGCTTTAAATTTTTCTATCATAATAGCCGCACTAAGAGTGGAATTAACTTTCCCTATCTTAGAATAAGCGATTATTAATTCATGATTTTTATATTTTGCAAGATAATAAGTATTATTTGCATATTCTATTGTTTGATATTCTTTTAATGTTTCTAGTAAAGGAGTGACCTCTTCAGGCATAGCTCCTAAAATAGCTATTTTCATTTAATTACCTTTAAAATTTCATCAATATCTTCTATTTTACTTAAGGCATAAGTTTCTTTTTGAGTGATTTTTTTATTTAAGCCCTTTAACACGCTCGCACCAAATTCTATATAAAAATCTACTTCTTTATCTATTGCCTTAATGCTTTGTTTATAAAGAACAGGCTTGATGAGTTGCTCGCTTAAAAGCGTTAGAGCTTGATTTTTATCATTGTACACTTTTGCATTAACATTTGACACTACGCTTTTAAAACTCTCTTTTAAAATAGGTTCTAATTCTTTTGTAAGTTTCAAAGATGCATTTTTTAATAATGGACAATGGCTTGCAACGCTCATATTTAAAAGCATAGCTCTTCTAGCTCCTGCATTTTTAAACTCACTCTCATACGAGGCCAAATCAGGCTTTAAACCTGCTACTACAATTTGCCCATCACAATTATAATTAGCAGCAAAAATGCTTTTTTTCTCGCTTAATGCCTTTTGACAAAGTTCTTCTACCACTTTATCTTCAAGCCCTAAAACCACCATCATGCCAGCTTCGATTTTAGAACAATCTTCTTGCATGAATTGACCGCGTTTATTAACAAGCGCTATTACATCTAAAAAGTCAAATGCACCTTGAGTTGCTAAAGCACTGAATTCTCCTAGCGAATGACCTAGGCTGTACTTAGCTTCTATATCAACTTGCTCTTTCAAAGCTTCATAAGCCATTAGTGAGTTTAATACTATGGCCATTTGTGTAAATTCGCTTTTATTTAAATTTTCATTTTCCTTAAAAAGCAAATTTTTAAAATCAATTTTACAAAAATCACTAGCATTATCTAATAATTCTTTTGCTTTTTTAGAATTATCATAAAAACTCAAACCCATGCCAACACTCTGAGAGCCTTGACCTGGGAAAATAAATGCACTATTCATTAATGACCACCGCAGCAGCCACCGCCACCATGCCCATGGCCTCCACAACATCCACCACCGCCATGTCCGTGATGATGATCATGGTGATGTCCTCCACCACCACATCCACAACTTCTACTACCCGCAATAATTCCTGTTAAAATTTCATCTTCACTTGCAGCTCTAACATCTACAATATTTAATGAAAACAACAAGTCTTTTCCCGCATAAGCATGATTGTAATCAATAGTAACTTCATTTTCAGTAATCTCTCTAACAATTACTCTTACTGTATTGCCATCTTCACCTTCGCCAAAAAGCTCCATACCAACTTGTAAATCAATCCCCGCAAACTGCTCTTTTGGTAAAGTTTGTAATGCATTCGCATCATATTCGCCCAAAGCATTTTCTTTTTTTATCACAATATCAGCATTACATGGGGCATTAAGCTTTTGAATTTCTTCTTCTAATCCTTCTAAAATTTGACCTTTACCCAAAATAAAAGAAATAGGTTCAGCATAAATATTTGATTCTAAAACTTCATTAGTATTTGCATCTTTTAACTCATAAAACATTGAAACTACACTATTTTTTTCTATAGCCATTTTTCTCTCCTTTGTTATTTTCTATCTGGTGAAACTTTTGCTTCAGGACTATCAGGGTAAGCTGTTTTTAAAGCTTTATAAAATTTATTAGCACTTTTTGGATCTCCAACCTTATCTAAGCTAATAGCTGTATGATAAAGCAATTTTGGCACATAATCGCCTTTAGTGCTTATAGCAGAGCTTTTCTTATAAAATCCCAAAGCACCTGCGTAATCTTGCTGTTTATATCTTATCTCTCCAAGCCAAAAAGTAGATCTAGCAGGTTTGTAGTGAATACTTATTAGATGTTCAAATTTTTCTTTTGCATCTTCAAATTGATTTTTATTAGTTTCTTCTATCGCTTTTTTCAAAATTTCACTAGATTGTAATTTTTTCCAACTATCATCTTTTACTTCAATCACTTCATCTTGAGTTTCATTTACATCTTGAATGATTTCTTCGGTTTTATTATCATCACTTACAACAGGAACAACCGGAGTAATTTTTGTTTGATTTTGCACTCTAGCTATTTCAGATTGAAAGAAGGTTATGGTTTTATTCATATCTTCTTTTGAAATATAATCATCATTGATTTTATTAATCAAAGTTGTAATTTCACTTAAAACTTTTTGAATTTCTTGATGATTTTTTTCTTGAATTTGCCTATTTTCCTCCACATAAGCTCTTAAATTTTGAATTTCTTGAGTTATGTTTGCGTCAAAATTTTGATAAGTTTCTTCTAATGAAAGCAATTTTGTGTTAGCTTTTGAATATTGAGCATTCAAACCCTCTGTTACACTTTGCAATCCTTCTATATTCTCTACTGCTGTATTTATTTTACTTGTTAAATTTGTATAATATTCATTCAATGCCCTTAGGCGTTCTTGATTTTCATATTGTAATTTTTCATTTTGAGTTAAACCATAAGGTGTTTTTGTATCTACTTTTCCTGCATCAAAAGCTGAAATTTCAGCGTGTAAAAAAGTAGCTCCTAAAAGAGCTACTGATAATAATTTTAATTTCATTTATTTAAAACTTATTTTGATAATTTAAATTCTGCACGGCGATTTTGAGCATCGCAAGTTTTTGTTCTTTCAGTACATACAGGATTAGTTTCTCCATAGCTTTTAACGCTAATTCTATCCGCGCTAACACCTTGAGCTACTAAAGATTCTTTTACTGCTTTAGCTCTTTTTAAACCTAAAGCTTGATTATACTCATCAGTTCCCCACTCATCGCAGTTTCCTTCAACTACTATTGCAGCATTAGCAGCTTCTTTATTAAAGATTTCAGCATTATTTGCAATAACCTTTTGCATATCTGATCTAACATTAAATTTATCAAAATCAAAATATACATTTGCTACAGAATTTAAAGATTCAAGATTTTCAAATCTATCAGATCCACCGCTACCTTTTGAGCCATCTACACTACTTGAACTACTAACGCTAGTGTTTTTAGTAGCACAACCACTTACAATAACAGCAAATGCAGTAATTGAAGCAAAAATGATTTTTTTCATTGATTTCCCCTTTTGTTTATTTAAAAATCATAATTTAATTATAACAAAAAAAATATGATTTTAGTATTTTACCAATCAATTGATTGAATTTTACCCACTTTTAAGCCATAATGAAAAGCTTTATTTGCATTAATTCGAATAACACCTAAAGCACTTTGAGAGCCTAAGTACTTAATAAACACAACACTTTCTCCATCACTTGAAAATCTTGGAAAAAGATTTTTACCATTTGCGGTGAGTTGTCTTATGTAATCACTTTGAGTTGACATCAAGTAAAGATTAAAAACTCCGCTTTGATTTACTTCTCTGCTAGAATAAACCATGTAGTGTTTATAAGTAGAAACCGAAGAATTATTTTTACCATGAAAAACAACTTGTTCTGTTAAATTTGAATCTAAATTTTGCATAAAAATATTTGGATAGCCTAAGCGATCAGACACAAATACAATTTTTTTATCACCATCAACAAAATTGCCATTTACATCAATACCCATATAGTTTGTAATTTGTGTCAGATTTTTTGAATCTACATCATACAAGTATACATCAGGTTGGTCTTTTGGAGCCATGGTAAGTAAAATTTTTTTACCATCATCACTCACATCAGAAGCAACCATCATACCTTTGCTAGCAATAATTTTTGTTATATTTTTATTTTTCATATTATATTTATAAAGAGTTGGAATCTCATCTTCATAGGCAGTAAAATAAAATGCATTTTGTTCTTTATTTGCCCATTTAGGAAACAAATTTAAACCTTTTGAAATCAATACTTTTTGGTAAGTTAAAGTATAATCTGCTAATAAAATATCACTTTGCTTACTACCTTGTGTTCTAGCTATTAAAATTTTATGATCCATCCAATCAACCGGAGCAAAACCTAACTTTTTATTCATTTGGGCAACACTTCTATGTGCTAAAAATGGATACTCTTCGATGGAAAGAATTTGTTCGTAAAATCGTGTTTTAGTTTCATTTGCAGCTAAAATTTCAACATCAATATCTAAAAGTTTACCGTTTTTATTTAATATATAAGAAAAAATATAATCACCTTGTTTTTCATCTTGAGTTATCTCAAAATTTGAACTTACTTTTATATCATTAACAAGCATGTTATAAAAACTTTTTTTAAGATCTAAATCATTCAATTTAGACTGATCTTTAATATAAATTTTTGGCAATTGCATACCTTTATTAACAACAGATATTGTTGCATCTTGTCCAAATAATACTGAACAAAAAAATAAAAATACTAGTATTTTTTTCATTGTTTCTCCGTTTTAAACTCAATTATATCACTAAGTTGCATTTTAATTTTCCTTATTTTACCATTTGGAGGTAAAGTTATGTATTTTCCTTCTAAATTTTGTAAAAATTCTTTTGCTTTTTTATCAAAATTATCACTATGTGCACTAGTAGTGTTTAACAGGTAAAAATAACCATTATTATCAATTACAAATTCTACTTCTATACTTAAATTACCACTAGGATTATAAATTCTCCATCTATCTTCAAGATATTTTCTAACAGCGCCTAAGAATTGATCATAAACCCCTACTTTTTGCTCCATGACAGATTGACCTAATTCTTGATTTATTTTTAAATTTTCATTGAGTTGCTTAGAAAAATCATTGATTTTTTCTCTTTGGGCAAAAGTAGGTTTTTTTGAAGGCATAGAAGATTGCACTTTAGTCGTTTTTTCTTCTTGATAGTCTTCTATTTTACCAAACAACTCATTAAAAACACTTGCTTGTTGTTCTATATTTTGGGTGTTAACGCTTTTATTGGTAGTGTATTTTTGTAGAAGATTTTCTTCAAATAAACTTTGTAGATTTTCTTTTTGTAATTCTTGTATCATATTTACTTGATTTTGATTTATGCTATCTCCAAGTTCTATATTGACAAAACTATTAGGATCATCAGTATATTCAATGGCTTTTGGTTTATACTCAACCAACTTAAAAAATACCAAAAAAACAACAAAAAAATAAACTAAAGTTGCATAAATAAAAGCTTTAAGATTATGTGTAGAATTTTCTTCCATTTTTTACTCAGTTTGCAAAGCAACTTTTTGGAAACCTAAATGTTTCATTGTTCTTAAAACACTCATTACATCATCATATTTTAGATTCTTATCTGCTCTGATAAAAACTGTCTCTTGAGTATTATACTGAACTTTTAAAGCATTCATATTATCCGCAAAACTTATAAAATCAAATTTATCTTTTCCTATAAAAATTTCTTTTTTTGCATTAATTGTTATAATCAAACTTTTAATATTTGGCGCACTTGAAGTTTTTTGCGAACCTTGAGGAAGTTGAACTTTTTCTTCATATGTGATGCTTGGTGCTGTTACCATTAAAATAGCAAGCAACACAAGCATAATATCTACCAAAGGTGTAATATTGAGTTCAGGTTTTTCTTCTAAAAACATTAACTATACCTTTGTAGAGCTTACCAATACTTTGATCTCGCTATCTAAGATATTAATCAATTCATAGGCTTTACGTTTAATAATCAAATGAAAACTGTATGCAGGAATCGCTACTAAAATTCCACAACCTGTAGCTACCAAAGCTTCACTGATTTTAGGAGCTATAATGCTTAAAGAATTTTGCATCTCTAAGCCACCAAAAGTTTCAAGTATAGAAATAACCGTACCAAAAAGACCTATAAAAGGAGAGGTTGAAGCGATAATGCTAAGCCAAGTTAATCCTATTGTGGCTTTTTTTTCTACAGAATTTTTATAAATATTCATCTTTGTTTCATCAACTTCAACACATTTTTTTAAAATTGATGCACTTTGACTTAAATCTTTTTCGCCTCTCATTAAAGCTTCTAAAGCCTGGCTTTCATTTTGAGTCCATTTATTAATAAGCATCAACCTTGAAAATAATATACTAAAACTAAGTATAAAATACACCGAAAGCCAAACTAATACTATATAAGTGATTAAGCTTGTATTTTCAAAAAAATGAAAAATTGCTTGAAAATCCACTATTTTTGCCTTACATTATTATCCATTTTAGCAAAAGTAGAAGCAAGTGCAATACTATCACTGCTCATAGATTTAATTAAATCTTTTGCTTCTTCTAATCTTTTTGCTATTTCACTATCACTATTTCCTCCAACCCATACAGCGCCTTTTGCTAAAATACTCACTTTAGTTTCAGAAACTTTTGCATGACCTGAATCAATAGCAACTAATTCATGAGTTGAATCTGATTTTTCTATATCTATAATTCCTGCTTTTAAAGAAGAGATTAAAGATGCATGTCCTTTTAAAACACCAAATTCACCCTCGCTTCCAGGAAGAACTACCAATCTTGCATCCCCTTGATAAATCATACCAAGGGGTGTAATGATTTCTAAAGATATTAAATCTTGCATAAATTAACCTTTTTTAGCCTTATCCACTTTACAATTATCTAAACAAACGTCTTTTCTGCTAACTTCTTTAAGCGTTTCAGCTTTTGCTATAGCTTCATCTATATTACCAACCATATAAAAAGCATTTTCTGGTAAATCATCATATTTACCTTCTAAAATACCTTTAAATCCTGCAATTGTATCTTCTAAGCTGATATATTTTCCAGGGCTACCTGTGAAAACTTCAGCAACGAAGAATGGTTGAGATAGGAATTTTTCAATTTTTCTTGCTCTTTCAACAATCAATTTATCTTCTTCGCTTAACTCATCCATACCCAAAATAGCAATAATATCTTGCAAATCTTTATATTTTTGTAATACTGATTGTACTCCACGTGCTACTTTATAGTGCTCTTCACCAATAATTTGTGGATCAAGCATTCTTGAAGTAGAATCAAGTGGATCAACAGCTGGATAAATACCTTTTTCAGCAATTGATCTATTTAAAACTGTTGTTGCATCCAAGTGTGCAAAAACTGTTGCTGGCGCAGGGTCTGTTAAGTCATCTGCTGGTACATAAACTGCTTGAACTGAAGTAATAGATCCTTTTTTGGTTGAAGTAATTCTTTCTTGGAACTTACCCATTTCGCTAGCTAGGGTTGGTTGATAACCAACAGCTGAAGGAATTCTTCCTAAAAGCGCTGACATTTCTGAACCTGATTGAGAAAATCTAAAAATATTATCAATAAACATTAAAACATCAAGTCCCATTTCATCTCTAAAATACTCAGCCATAGTAAGACCTGTTAACGCAATACGATTTCTTGCTCCTGGTGGTTCATTCATTTGACCATAGCACAATGCAACTTTATCCAATACGTTACTTTCTTTCATTTCATTATAAAGGTCATTACCCTCACGAGTTCTTTCGCCAACACCTGCAAAAACCGAATATCCGCTGTGTTTAAATGCAACGTTGTGAATTAATTCCATAATAATAACGGTTTTACCAACACCTGCACCACCAAAAAGACCAACTTTACCACCCTTAGCATAAGGAGCTAGCAAATCAACAACCTTTATACCTGTTTCAAAGATTTCACTTTTTGTACTTTGCTCTTCAAATGGAGGCGGATCTCTATGAATTGACCAGTGTTTATCAAAATTGATTTCTTCACCCTCATCAATCAAATCACCCGTTACATTAAAAATTCTTCCAAGAACTTTTTCGCCTACTGGAACGCTAATTGGATTTCCAGTTGCGACAGCTGTTAAACCTCTAACAAGACCATCCGTCATATCCATAGCGATGGTTCTTACTTTATTATCGCCTAAATGCGCAGCTACTTCAAGAACTAGCTTGCATTCTTTTCCTTCTAATTCATAATTAACAATAATAGCTTCATTAATTTGTGGAAGATAGTCTTTAAATTCAACATCAACCACTGGTCCTAAAACTTGAGAAATAAAACCTTGCATCATCACTCCTAAATTTATTTCATTGACTCAACACCGCTGATGATTTCTATCAACTCGGTGGTAATAGATTCTTGTCTTGCTTTATTATAAGCTAGATTAAGCTGCTTAACTCTAGCTTTTGCATTATTGGTTGCATTATCCATGGCTTGCATTCTAGCACTATGTTCAGCTGCCAAAGAATCAACTAAAGAAAAATACATGTTATATTCAAAATAAGTTTTTAACAAATCGTTTAAAATTTCTTCATCTTCTGGTTCTAAGTCCATTAAAGATTCAGACTTTTGTTCTTCTTTACCAACAATAGCTTCTACTGGCAACAACTCATTAATACGAATTTCTTGAGAAATCATATTTTTATAACCATTGTGAATGATTACAATTTTATCTGTCACGCCATTTACAAAATCATCAACAGCTTTTTGGATAATAGCACAAGCCTTATCATAATCTGGACTTGAACTTGTATCTAAATATTTTTCCAAAATTTCTATATTTTGAAAATTAAAATATTCTATACCTGTTTTACCAATAGCTCTTAATCTTACTTTGATTTTTTTTGTTTTGCAATCTTCAAGCATTTCATTTACGGCTTTAATGGTTTTAATATTAAATCCACCACATAAACCCTTATCGGCTGTGACAAAAATAATATCCATTTTTTCTATATTATCTTTTTTTCTAAAAAACGGAAGTTTGTCATCAAGCCCATCGTATTGATTGATCTTGAACGCAATTTCTGATAAAACTTCATCGATTTTTTGAGCAAAAACCTTTGATTTTTTAGCTGCCTCTTCTGCTTTTCTTAGTTTAGCAGTAGAGACAAGCTTCATCGCATTGGTTGTCTTTTGTGTATTGTGAACACTTTTTATTTTTCTTTTAATTTCTTTTAAATTAGACATTTAAAAACCTTATATATGGTTTGCTTTAAACTCACTCAATGCTTTAGCTAGTTTTTCTTCTAAATCTTTATCTAAAGCTTTTTTAGTTCTAATTTGCTCAAAAATTTCTGGATACTTAGCCTCAATAAATGGATATAAAGCTGCTTCAAATTCTCCAATTTTCGAAACTGCAACATCATCTAAATAACCTTTAGTGCCTGCAAAAATAATCACAACTTGATTTTCTGGTGAAAGTGGAGAATATGGAGGTTGCTTTAAAACTTCAACCATTCTTTGTCCACGCTCAAGTTGTTTTCTACTAGCTTCATCCAAATCACTTGCAAATTGCGCAAAAGCTTGCAATTCTCTATACTGAGCTAAATCAAGTCTTAATGTACCTGAAACTTGTTTTGTTGCTTTAATTTGCGCAGCACCACCAACACGAGATACAGATAAACCAACATTAATCGCAGGACGAATACCTGAATTAAATAAATCTGTTTCTAAGAAAATTTGACCATCTGTAATTGAAATAACATTGGTTGGAATATAAGCTGAAACATCACCTGCTTGAGTTTCAATAATAGGAAGTGCAGTCAAGCTTCCCGCGCCAAGCTCATCACTTAACTTACTTGCTCTTTCAAGCAATCTTGAATGTAGATAGAACACATCACCAGGATAAGCCTCACGACCTGGAGGACGACGTAAAATCAAAGACATTTCACGGTATGCAACAGCATGTTTACTTAAATCATCATAAACGATCAATGCATGTCTTGAATTATCTCTAAAATATTCACCCATAGTTACCCCAGCATATGGCGCAAGATACTGTAACGCAGCAGGATCTGATGCACCCGCATTCACCACTATAGTATAATCCATTGCGCCATATTCTTCAAGCTTTTTAACTACTTGAGCTACAGTACTTTGTTTTTGGCCAATTGCAACATAAATACAAATAACATCTTTACCTTTTTGACTAATAATTGTATCAATTGCCACAGTTGTTTTACCTGTTTGTCTATCACCGATGATTAATTCCCTTTGTCCTCTACCAATTGGAACTAAAGCATCAATCGCCTTAATACCTGTGTGCAATGGCTCATGAACGCTTTTTCTAGCCATAATACCTTTTGCTTTTTCTTCTACAAAACGATATTCGCTCGCTTCAATTACGCCTTTAGCATCAATTGGCTCTCCTAAAGCATTTACAACACGTCCTATTAATGCATCTCCAACTGGAACTTTTAAAAGTTTTTTTAATCTTTTTACAGAACTTCCTTCTTTAAGTCCAAGTCCTTTACCTAAGATAACAATACCAACACTTGATTCTTCAAGGTTAAGAACCATTCCTTTTTCGCCATTTTCAAATTCAACCATCTCTCCAGCCATAGCATTTTTAAGGCCATATACCTTAGCAACACCATCGGCAACTGAAATAATTTTACCGGTTTCTTCTATTTCAAGATTAAAGTCAAATTTTTCAATTCTTTCTTTTATAATAGAACTAATTTCATCTGCTTTAAATTTCATCAAATCTCCTTAAATTGCTTTTAATATATAATCATTCATCTTAGCTTTTAAGCTTTGCATTGAAAATGAAATTTCATACCCAAGTCCGTCTAAGCTAATTTTCACACTGTCATTATCACTTATTTTACTATCTAATCTAATTTTTGCATTAAATTTAAGACTAAGTTTTTCCTCTAAATTTTTAATTTCTTCTTCGCTTAATTTTTCTTTTGAGTAAACCTGTCCTAAAAATGTATTTTCTTTTGATGCTTTTTGTTCACTTAATTCTTTAGCGATTTCTGGAATTAACATTTCTCTTTTATTATCCACAATCAAATTTATAAAATTTTTAAAAGCATCACTTGGATTATTCAATAATGAAAGTATTAACTCTAATTTTTTGTCTTGCTTTATTTCGTATGAATTTAAAATATCTATAAATTTATTAGATGCAAAAGCTGAGCTTAACTCTAACAAATTAGAATAAAAATCTTCAAAATCATTTCTTTCTAATATTGCCTTTGCATATGTTTTAGCAATTACTTTTTCCATCAAGACACCTTTTTCATCATGATATTTAAAATTTCTTTTTGTTGTAGCTGTAAATTTTGATCTTCAAAAATTTCTTCTAAAACTTCTTGCACAACTTCTTTTTCCATTTTTCTTATTTCATATTCTTTGTGCTCTTCGTAAGTTTTTTCTAGAGCTTTAATTTCCATTTTTGTTTCATTCTCGATTTTTTCAGTAATAATTTCTGCCTCTTTTTTTGCAAGAGCAATTGCATTAACAGCTTCTTGTTTGGCTAAATCTAATTTTTTCATCATTTCTAATTTATGATTTTTACTTGCAATAAGTTTTTCTTGAATTTCATTCATTCTAGATGCAATCTTTGCAATTCTACCATTATAGAAATTTTTCAAAGGTGTTGCTATGAAATAATACAAAATAGCAGCAAATAAAACAAAATTCACCGCTCTTGGAATAATATCATACTCACCACTTCCATTACCTGCTGCAAAAGCATAAAAAGGAAGTATTGATAATAATGTAATTTTTTTCAACATTTATCTTCCTTAAATTTTACTCAAGCTATTTTTAAAGCTTTGTTTAAATTCTGGCATTTTTAAACGCATTTCTTCTTTTAACTCTTTTTCTTTTTCTTTTAGACTTTTAAGAAAAACAAGCATTTGATCTTCTAATTCTCTTTTTCTTGTTGATAATTCTTTTTCTTGTTTTAATTTAGCTTCTTCTATGGCTTTTGCTTTGATTTGATTGATTTCATCTCTTGTTTGGATATGAATTTTTTCCAACTCACTTTCCACATTTGAAACATCGTCGGAATTTTTTTTCATTTTTTCTTCATCATTTTTTATGGTTAAATCTCTAGAATCCATAAATTTAATCAAAGGTTTATAGAGCATAGAATTTAAAATCGCTATCATAAGCAAAAAAATGACACCGGTGGCTATCATGATGGAAAAATGTACATCATTAAACATTAATACTCCTAAATAAATCTAAATAAAACGCGAAATTATAGCAAAACATACCTAAAAACATATTTAATTTAATGTCTTTAGAAATTCCCTAACCTCATCTTCATTTTCAAAATTTATAGTAATTTTTAAATCTTTTGCATTTACTTTTAAGCCTAAAGATTCAATTTTTTCTTTTAAATTTATTATAGTTTGATATTGTTTGTTTAAAGTTGTGTTTTTTTCTAATTGGTTTGTGTTTTTAAAATTTTTAATTAACTTTTCGGTATCTCTTACATTGAGTTTTTGCCCTATGATAGTATCAACTATCATTTTTTCTTCTTCTTTTTCAAGTCCCACTAAAACTTTTGCATGACCTTGTGAAATTTTACCTTCTATAATGAAATTTTGCGTTTGTTCGTTTAAATTTAAAAGTCTTAAGGTATTTGCAATTTGAGGTCTTGATTTGTGAATAAGATCGGCTAATTTTTCTTGAGTGATATCATGAATTTCCAATAACTCTTTGTAAGAATGTGCTAGCTCTATAGGGTTTAAATTTTCTCTTTGAATATTTTCTATTAAGGCAAGCTCACGTAATTTTATATCATCTACATTTAAAACTACAGCTTTAATCTGTTCTTTTTCTAAAAGCTTACATGCTCTAAATCTTCTCTCACCTGCTATTAAAATATAATCAAATTCATCTTTTTTAAAAACCACAACAGGCTGAATCAAACCATATTCTTTGATAGAACCTGCAAGTTCTTCTAGAGCTTGGGTATCAAAATTTTTTCTTGGTTGATAAGGGTTTGGGCTAATTAAATCTATATCAATTTCTTCTATTCTGCCTTCATTAGAACCTAATTCTTTTTCATAAACCTCATCAATATCAGCTAAAATACTACTTAAACCTCTTCCTAATGCACTCTTTTTTGCCATTTTTTATCCTAATATAGAATGTGCTAAATTTTGATATGCCACCGAACCTGGAGATTTTATATCATAAAGTATGATAGGTTTTCCATAGCTTGGACTCTCAGCAAGTTTTACATTTCTTGGTATGATGATGAAATCATCTTCATTATTACCTGTTCTAAATAGCTTTTGTTTGAAATTTTGCTTTAAATCTTCCACAGTATCTTTTGAAAGATTATTTTGTGAGCTATACATAGTTGGCAAAAAGCCTTTTATTTTTAGTTTTGGATTGATAGTTTTTTTCACAAATTTAATAGTGTTTAAAACCATCGCAACACCCTCAAGCGCATAAAACTCACATTGTATAGGGATAATAACACTATCACTTGCTGCAAAAGCATTTACCGTAATGCTTCCAAGTGCAGGTGGTGAGTCAATGATAATAAAATCATAATCTTTAGCAATTTCTTTGATTTTTTCCCTTAAAATCGTTCTATATTCTCCGCTTTCTTTTACTACTTCTTGCTCAATTCCAACCAAAGAAATATTTGATGGAGCTAAATATAATTGCGGAAGCTCAGTTTTTAAAATGATTTCAGAAAGTTTTTTCCTACCTATAAAAACATGGTAAATATTATATTCATAATTACTTCTATTAAAACCAAGTCCTGTTGTAGCATTAGCTTGTGGATCAATATCTATTAAAAGAACCTTTTTTTCAGCTACTGCTAAAGAAGCCGCTAGATTAATAGCGGTAGTAGTTTTACCTACCCCACCTTTTTGATTTGCAATAGTTATTATCTCACTCATCTTAAACTATATATCCTTTTATTATCTAACAATATAGAACCATCTTTATACAACAAAGCATCTTTTAAAGATAAAATCTTACCTTCATTATGTATAAAAAAATTTCTTGATTTTTCAAATTCTAGCATATACTTGCTAAAAATATTCTTCCATAAAATTTTCTCATCTACATAAGAAAAATACTCATTTAAAAGTTTTGCTATATCCACTTCTATGTCTAAAATTTCAGCATTAAATGGGGCGTATTTAAGATTAATCCCCATTCCTACAACCAAAAAATCATTGATTTTAGAACTCATCAATCCGCCTATTTTTTTATCTTCTATATAAAAATCATTAGGCCATTTAATCCATACTTTTGAATTTTGTCTTTGCAATACTTCTTTCATTAAAAATGCAAAGTATATACTAGCAGAAGCCAAAGGAAGATCTTGTGTTAATTCTTGAGTTTTTATGCAAAAAGATACATGCAAATTTCCTTGCTTACTTTGCCAAGTATTATCTCTACTACCTATACCAGCACTTTGGATAAAAGCACAAATGGCTGTATTGTTAGTAATCTCTCCACTGCGAATTTTATCACTTAAATAAACTTGAGTTGATTCAAGTTCATCAAAATAAACTATCTCCAAGTTTTAACCTTTTTCCATTTAAATAAGTCTTAGCATCTAAAGCTTTTTTTCCACTTTCTTGTAAAGTTTTAATCCTTAAAATACCTTTTGCACACGAAAGCAAAAAGCTTTCCTTTTCTACTTGCAAAATCACACCTGGTTTTTGAGTTTTTTCACTATCAATTAGCTCTATGTCTAAAAATTTCAAACCATTTTCTAAAAAAATTCCAGGCCAAGGTGCAAAAGCTAGAAATTTTTGATAAATTTCACTTGCATTATTTAAAGCAATCAAGCCATCTTCTTTTTTAATTTTTTTACAATGTGTAACTAAACTTTCATCTTGCTTTTTTGGGACAATTTTTTCAAAATTCAAAAGTGTAGAAATAGTAAGTTTAGCTGCTAAATTTGAAAGCATAATAAAAACTTCAGCTGAATTTTTACCTGCGATATCACATTCTATACTTTCTAAAATAGCACCACTATCAAGGCCTTCTTCCATAAGCATAGTACAAACCCCGCTTATTTTATCCCCATTTAAAATAGCACTTTGTATAGGTGAAGCGCCACGATATTTAGGAAGCAAGGAAGCATGCAAATTGATACAAGGAGCGATATCTAAAATTTCTTTTGGTAAAATCTTCCCATAAGCAGCAACAACTATAAAGTCAGGTTTTAAGCTTTTTATTCCATTGATTGTGTTTTCATCTTTTAAGCTTTTTGGAGTGAAAATTTCTATATTTAAATTATTTTCTAAAACAAACTTTTTAGTATCACTTGGAGTTAAAATTTGCTTTCTTCCCACAGGTTTATCAGGTTGAGTAAATAAAGCTTGGATATTAAATCCTTTATCGACAAGCTCTTTTAAAATACATGTTGCATAAGAGGGAGTTCCCATAAAAATGATATTTTTCATAATTTTCCTATATCTATATAAAATAATATTATATTAGATATAGGTAAATTTTAATTTTAGTTAAAACTAAAAGTCCAATCTCCATGATCAGTTTCAACTTTAACTTCTAAAATTTTATTACAATTAGAAAGAGGTATATAATCCCAAGTTTGACTATAAGATAAAGTTTTATCAATCTTTATATCATTTTTATCCAAAACTCCACCAACTTTACATTTTCCTCTATTTGGAATAATATTAGTAATTTTAACACTATCAACCAAAGAAGTTATATTTAAATATTTAACATTTCTATGTAAAATAGGATTATATCTTTCACTTATAGACACCTCAATTGGAACTTTATCTTCTCCGCCACATGCAGCAAAAAATATAGCTACAATGAAAATAAATATTTTTCTCATCAATCTCCTTTTTAATCTATTATAATAGAGTGAAATAAAATTATAAATCAAATATACTTAAAAATCTATAATAATAGAGTGGATATAATTTGATTTACGAATTTAATAAAAGTGAAATTAATTTATTTCATAAACAAATAGCACAAAATGTAGCCAAAATTAGAAAAGAAAAAGGCTATTCTCAACTAGAACTAAGTTTAGCTATAGGATATAAATCCGTTTCACTAGTAAGTGGTGCAGAAGCTGGATATAAAAATATTCATTATAATATTGAACATTTATACAAAATTGCAAGAATTTTAGAAGTAGATATCAAAGAATTTTTCTAAAATTCTTTGATTATTTTATTATGTATTTTCGGCGTTGTTAGTTATTTTGACTTCTAATTTTTTTAACTTCTTCTAAAAGCATAAGTTTAAGCTCTTTTAAACCTGTTTTTTCAAGGCTTGATACTTTAACAAAAAAGCTTTGTGGATTATTTTGACTTTGTAAATAAGCTTTTAACTCATTATAATCATCTTCCATTTTTTGTGCAAATTCTTCGCCTAAATTTACACTATCACTTTTTGAAAGCATTAAGCCAAAATTTCTTGCATAAAGTTTGCTTGAAAATTTTTCTAATTCTTTTCTTAAAATACAAAATTGCTCTTTTAAACTCATATCTCTTAATGGATCAAGTACAAAAAGCAAAAAAGAAGTTCTTTCTATGTGTCTTAAAAACTCAAGTCCCAAACCCCTACCATCGCTTGCACCTTCTATAATACCTGGGATATCTGCCATTACAAAAGAATTATAATCATCTACTTCAACCATACCAAGTTTTGGAGTTAAAGTAGTAAATTCATAATTAGCTATTTCAGGTCTTGCATTAGACACTACACTTATAAGAGTGGATTTTCCTACATTTGGAAAGCCTACAAGCCCAACATCTGCTATGAGTTTTAACTCTAAACGTACGCTTAAGGTTTTTCCTGCCACGCCTGGTTGGGCATAATCTGGGCGTTGATTGGTAGAGTTTTTAAAGTGAGTATTACCAAGACCACCTTTACCACCTTTTAAAAAGAGTTCTTTTTGGCCTTCTACTAACATATCAAGCAAAACTTCCCCGCTTTGTGTATCAATTACCTGAGTGCCTTGAGGAACGATTAATTCTAAGCTCTCCCCTCTTTTGCCATTTTTGTTACGACCCAAACCCGGCTGGCCATTTTGCGCTTTAAGTTCTTTTTTGCCTTTAAAGTGCGCTAGGGTGTGGGTATTGTTATCACATATAAAATACACATCGCCACCATTTCCGCCATCGCCACCATCAGGTCCACCAAGTGGAACATGTTTTTCACGGCGAAAACTCACAGCACCTTTGCCACCATTACCTGAACTTAAAACTAATTTTACATTATCTATAAACATACAATCACCAAAGTATAAATTTTTAAAATGATATTATATTTTTTTTAATATATTAAGATTAAAAAGAAGAAAAAGGCTACAAAGTAGCCTTTAAATTATGCAGGATAAACAGAAACTTTTTTTCTATTTTTATCTTTTCTTTCAAATTTTACAAAACCATCAATTAAAGCAAAAATTGTATGATCTTTTCCCATGCCTACGTTATTACCTGCATGAGTTGCTGTTCCTCTTTGGCGAATGATGATGTTACCAGCACGAACAAATTCTCCACCAAATTTTTTAACACCTAGACGACGACCTATAGAATCACGATTATTCTGAGTTGAACCTTGACCTTTCTTGTGTGCCATTCTTTACTCCTTAAGCTTTAATATCTACTACTCTAACGCGAGTAAATTGTCTTCTAAAACCGCGTTTTAATTTTGAGTCTTTTCTACGTCTTTTTTTATAAATCACAACTTTTTTGTCTTTTCCATGAGCAATCACTTCTAAAACAACTTTTGCACCCGCAACAAACGGCGCACCTACCTTTAATTCTTTATCGCATACAGCAAGAACTTCACTTACTTCTACGCTTGATTTTGCTTCAGCTTCAAAACGATCTAGTTTAAGCTCATTACCTTGGCTTACTCTGTATTGTTTTCCACTGTGTTTTATAATAGCATACATACAGCTATCCTTTCTTAAAATATTTTGGTAGCACCATAAAGCATTATGTATAAAACATAAATTTAAAAAGCTTTAGTGGTTAAAACTTGAGATTATACTCAAAATAATTTTAAATTTAGGTTAATTACCAACCTAAATTTACTGTACCATTTGGATTTACACTATGTTGTTTTTCCATTCCAACACCGCTATCATCTAAAGGTCTACAAATATCATCTTTTTTAACACTTCCTTCAAGAATTTTAGCATATGATAGTTTTGGTGTTGAGCGGATAATTTGAACCTTTCCACTTTTTGTTTCTATTCTTGCTGTATTTTCTTTAGTATAAGCATCCTTTATCACTTCACCCAAAGAATAACACTCATAGATTTCATCATTACTCAAAGTTTGCGAGAAGACTACTTCATTATTACTAACTTGTGCAACTTTTAAAGGATAAATAGCATTTAAAATATCATCTGAAATTTTCTTTGCAATTTTTTCACTTAGCTTTTCACTAGCTACTAAAGAATCACCTTTAACAGAAGCTGACATGGTTAAAGTATTTGAAAATTTAATTTGTCTGGTGGCAAATAAAAGCACGCGATAATCCACCACAACATCTATTTTATTTTTATTTCCTTTGGTTTTAAGATCTACTCCACCTACATGAAATAACAAAATATAATCAGTAGCTAAAACATTCTTAAGTTTGTAAATTTCATCTTTATGCGTATTAGATGAATTTATCAAAGCTTTCTCCATTTCATAATAACCTTTAGAATCTCTATCTAAAACATTAAATTTCCTACTTTGAAGTAAATCTGTGATAATTTTTTGCTGTAAAATATTTCCAAGCTCTTGGTATTTAGAAGAGGTATTAAATACCGTAATACTTCTTCTACTATCTGGCTTATAACCTGGTATTTGATATTTTTTATGAGTAGTAGTTTTAAAAATGGTTACATTTGCTATGTATTTATCGTTTTCTTGAACCACACTATCAATTTCATATGCATCAACTCTGCCTTTTGTAGCTTTTATGATTTGCTCTTTATAGCTATCTTCTATATTAGTCTTTTTATTATTTGAATTTACCCCGACAAAAGACTGCTTGGTTGAGTCAATATTAACACCATTTAATTTACCAATAGCTTCTATTATGGCATTATTTATTGCCTCTTCTCTACTAGCTCCTATACCCTCGCCTGTACTTGAATTGGTAGTGCTTGTGGTGATTATTTTGGCATATAAACTCAAATGAAAACATAAAATCAAAATACAAATTTGTAATATCTTCATAAATTTTTCCTAAAAATCATCTATATCATTTACAACATTAGAACTTCTTTGTATATTAGAAGACTTTTTAGGTTCAGTTTTTGAGACACTAGCGTTTGAATTTGATTTTAAAGCTTCGTTAATATTTGCCACATTATCATAAGAATAAAATCTTACAACACCTACATGTTCTATACCATTTTCGCTTGTATAATTCCATCTTTTAAGTGTTCCTATGCCTTTGATTTTTCCGCTAGCACTTGCTTTTATTTTTGTATTGATTTTTTCTACAATATTTGTGAAATCTTGAATTTGTTCTTGAGTAGTGTTGTCATTGATATTTAAGCTTTGCTTGATGATTTCTTCATAACTTTCACCTGTAGTTTTTTCATCTTTTAAACTTAAATTTGTATTGATAAATTCAATTATAGCTGCATCAGCCATAGTTGAAGCTGTATCTTTAGCCCTATCTTCTAATATATTTGTCTTCTTGGCATTATTTGCATCAGCAATATAACCCCAATTTCCATAGCTTAAAATAACCGGTGAACCTTTTTCATCATAAACTAAGCGAATACCATATTCATTAAGAAAGCCTTTATTGTCTTTTGGTAAATACTCGTTGATATTTTTTCCTTTACCTTTGATCTTACTTTGACGCGCTAAAGACATATCTTTAGCAAGTTGACGAGTTTTTTTAGAAACAACTGCAATTACACCAATATCATATTGCCCTCTTCTTTGCGTAACTATAGTTTGCACAGGAATTAAACCGCTCATTGAACCAACTGCACTAGTAATTGTTTTATTAAGAAACTCTTCTTTTAATAAAATCTTTTTTCTTTCCTCTGTTAAACCTTCTACATTAATACCCAAATCTCTCAAAGCTTTATCTAATTTTGCACCACTTAATTGAACCAGTTTATCAAAAATTTGCCCTACAACACTTCCTTTTGGTAGTTCTTCAAATTCTTTTGCATTAGTAGAATTATCAGCTTCGTAATTTTGAATTTTACTCACTGCCATTCTTCCAAAGGCATCTTCAATAAAATCAGACTGTAAATTAAGCATAGCTTTTTGGTAAGCATTTTGCAAAGCTTGAGCAAATTGAGGATCGCTATCGCTTAGCGCAACTACACTTCTACCTGTATAAAAGGTTTTTCCATCTTTTGTAATACCATATTCTATACCAAAATTATCTGCAAATTCTTCAAAAAAATCATCTAAAGACTTTGGAGTAATATCTTTAGAGCTAGCATCTGACATTTCATTTTGAATTTTAATATCTTCTTGAGTAATTTCAACTTGTGGAGTTGCTTGAGCATAAAGAAAACTCGCTACCAATAATGATCCAATAACAAATCTTTTTTTCATCATATATTTCCTTGTTGTTTTATATTACCAGCTTACAGTTTTACTAGATCCTAGTTTATTGATTCTATTAGTTTTTTGCCATACTACCAAACCACTGCCCTTTTCAGCTAATTTCATAACAAAAAAGTATTCAACCTGGGTTTTACCATTACTTAATTTTATATTTTGCTGACCAATTCTTCCCTGTAAAGTCAAAGATGCACTAATTTGCGTATGATTTTTAGATACCGTAGCTTTATCATATCTATCATCATCTTTATCGCTCATTACATCATCCATATTATTTTGAGTAGCACTATCATTGCCCTGAGTAGCTGAAGCTGCAAATTTACCTGAATTTATAAGTTCTTCTACCATCAAATCAGTCAAATTTCTAGTATCTATTCTTAAAGCTGTATCATTTACCACATCATAAACTGCCACAATAGCCTTACCTGAATTTCCTATTTTATTCACAACATAACTTGAATTAAACAAACTATTTAACATCTCTTTAGCTGTATTGTCAAAATCTTCACCAGTTAAAGCCATGCTTAAAGAATCGCCTTGTTTTACTTTTGCCGCAGTTCCATCTACATAAGTAGGTTGTTGCATACACGCACTAAATAAAACACCTATAGCCACTACACTTGTTAAAATTTTAATTTTTTGCATTTTTTATCCTTTTTTATTTAATATATATTTTATATTTTTTTGCTTCCTTATTACTAGCTATATTTTGTATAATATACCCTTGTTTAGCTAATAATCTTATATTTTTATAGTTTTTATCAATAGTATTTTTTATAACAAATCCATCCTTATCAAACCATTCTATTTTATAAGAAAGCTTTTTATCAACAGAACTATAAAAAATAATCTGCACTTCTAATAATCCTGCATTATTTATTCTTTCTTTTATACTTTTTACATTTGTATGTTTAAAATTTGCATCAAAAGTATCTTGCGAAACCAAAAACATATAATTTAATAATAATAAAAAAATTAACTTTTTCATTTTTCTATGATATTTATACTTGGAGCAATACTAGGTGCAAAAGAACGCACTACAACCAATACATTTTTCTTTGGATTAATCTGTCTTTCAAATAGCACATCATTACTTGGAGTTTTAATAATAATTTTACCTGTATTTTTAATCATAACAACTCCTATGCTTTGTGGCAATCCTCTCCAAGATCTAACATCAGCTTGAGTAGTTGCTGCATTCATGATACCACTAGCAAGGCTTAAAAAACCTCCTGTTGAGTCATTATTAGCTACTGCTGCATTGATAGTAGTTTTTAAGATAGCTGAAACTATTGCTTTTGTAACTATTGATGGTTGCTCGAACTTAAACTCGCTTGCTACAACATTATCCAAATCAACTAATTTTGTAGTATTAGTATCATTTACACTTAAATACTCAAAAGACTGACTTCTTTTTTTTAGCTTAGGTAGAGCAATAGAAGTTGTCGTAAGAGTGTCATTTAAAATCAAAGGCAGAGTTAATTTAAACTCATCCTTTACCACACCAAAACCATTCTCATAAACAATAAAAACATATTTATTTTTTGATTTAGCGTTGCTAATTGCTTTCCACTCTTTATTAATTTCTTTATTTTTTGGGTTTAAAATCTTTATTTCTTTAAATAAATCTTTAGCCAAAGTATAATCTTTGCTCATATAATAAAAAATCGAAGCTAAGTAAGTTGCATAAGGATTGGTAAAATTTTTACTTGTTGAAAATTCTTCAAACAAAACTTCATATTGAGCATTTATTTGTTTTGTTGATTCACTAAAATTTTTATTAAAATTTGGATCTTCTTTTTTGGCCTTTTCTAATTCTGCTTTATTTTTAGCAATTTGAGCTTTAAAATAATCTTTTGCTCTATCTTGACGCAATAAAGCTCTTTTAAACTCCACTCTTGCATTATTATAATCACCCTCACTCATAAAATTTAAACCCTTATATGTATTTACCATTATTCTTTCATATAAAGAGCCATCATAGTCTAATATAGAATCATTTATTAATGTAGTTACAGCTGTTTTAGCAATTTTTTGAGCGCCACTTCTTAAATCCACATCAACTTGATAAGATTCCTCAACCTTATCAAAAAATTCATTACTAAGATTAAAATATCCACAATTTTTTGCGATTAAACCTGCATTTAATCCTACATATACTGGATCATCTTTTTTATCTACCTTAGTCATTTCTTGAGTAAAAAATTCATCAGAACATATCTTTTGGGTTAACTTTTGCTCTAATTCATTGTTTACTTTTGCATGATTAGCACACGCACTAAATAAAATAGCTGTTAATGCAATCACACTAAATAAAATTTTATTTTTCATAGCCAATTCCTAATTAAAAATTAAGAATGTATTATATATAAAAAATAAACAAAAAACAACATTCCCCAAAGAAATATCTTTAGGGAAAATTTGATTAAAGCTCTGGTTTTGGAGTTTTTTCAGTAGCTTTTGGAAGTTGAGGATAAGTAATGCTTGGTTTTTTACCTGTTAGAGCATGTAAGAAAGTTTCTATAGAAGCTGCTTCTTTGTCAGAAATTTCTATGCCAAGTTGCACACTACCCATTTCTTTAATCGCATCTTGTAAAGACCAAATAGCGCCATTATGGAAGTATGGAGCTGTTTCGGCAATATTTCTTAAAGTTGGAGTTTTAACTAAACCATTTGCATCACCTTTAAAATCACCTACATTTGCAAATTTATATTTAGCTGCCACTTGGAAAGCTTGCATGCTACCACCTAAATTTACTCCTGTATGACAAGCTGTACAGCCTTTATCGATGAAAGTTTTTAAACCTTCTTTTTCTTTTTTGCTTAAAGCTTTTGTATCACCTTCTAAGAATTTATCAAATTTAGATGGAGTTAAAAGTGTTCTTTCAAATGTAGCAATAGCATCTGCTATATTATCAAAAGTTACCCCATCATTACCATATATTTTTTTAAATTCTTTAACATATTCTGGCATAGAAGAAATTTTTTCTACTGCTAACTTAGCAGGAGTTGCCATTTCAGGCTCTGCTTCAATTGGTCCTTTTGCTTGATCTGCTAAAGTACCTGCTCTACCATCCCAAAATTGAGTTGAATTTAAAACAGAGTTATAAACTGTTGGCGAATTTAAATGATGAGGATTAGCAGTCCATTTGTGTCCTACAGCTGCTGCTATACCATCAGCACCACCCATACCTAAGTTGTGACAGGTATTACAAGAAATCAAACCACTTTTAGAAAGTCTTGGTTCAAAATACAGCTTTTTACCAAGATTAGCTTTTTCTTTAGAAAACTTACTAGCTTTAACGCCCATTTCTTTTAATAGTTTTTCAACGCCTGCTTGATCCTTTGGCAAAGGTGCTAAACCTGCTGCTTTTGCTTCATCAAGCAAAGCTTTATCGTTAGCAAAAGCAGTTGATGCAACTAATAATGATGATGCAACTAATAATGAAATTTTTTTCATTATTCACTCCTAAATAAGATAAAATAAAGCCTATTTAAAATAAACTTATTGAAAATATATCTATAATTTTCTTTAAATAAAATAAAAAATTTCTATTTAAAAATAAAAATTATTATAGGATAAAATATCTCTTAAATATTTATTTCAGAGTTTTTTGCTATCATTATTATAAATCTTTATAGAATTAGGATAAAAAGTAAATGGAAAATTTAATAATTTATCTTTTAGCTTATCTTATAGGTGCTATACCTTTTGGTCTTTTACTAGCTCAAATTTTTGCCAAAACAAATATCAAAAATGCAGGCAGTAAAAGCATAGGTGCTACCAATGTTTTAAGAGTAGTAAAAGAAAGCGATCCTAAGCTTGCCAAAACACTTGCTGTTGCAACAATTGTCTTAGATGCACTTAAAGGAATTGTACCTATATTAGTAGCAAAAATTTTAGGCTATGATGAAAATATCTTATGGACTATGGCGGTTTTAGCAGTATTTGGCCATTGTTTTTCTCCTTATTTAAAATTTGAAGGTGGCAAAGGAGTAGCTACTGGAGCTGGGGTTTTAGCAGTATTTTTACCTTTTGAGATTACATGTGCACTTTTGGCTTGGTTTATTATAGGTAAGGTATTTAAAATTTCAAGCTTAGCTTCACTTGGAGCTTTAATTGTTTTAATTACAACTTCTTTTATATTTCATTATGATATGCCTGTGATTAATACCCATGCGCCAATATTTATCATCGCTTTTATAGTAGTTTATAAACACATACCAAATATTTTAAGGCTTATTGGAAAACAAGAATGCAAAGTCATATAAAAGTTAGCTTAGAATTTAAATGCATTATAGGGCTTTTGGATTTTGAAAGAATTCAAGAGCAAAAAGTCCTAATAGAATTAGAAGCTAAAAGTAAGAAATTTTTAGATTATGCAAAGTTATGCACTAGAATAGAAAAAATCTATAAAAAGAAAAAATTTAAAACTATAGAAAAGTCTTTAAAATATATATGCAAAGATATCAAAAAACATCATAAAAAACTTCAATTTATAAATATTACTTGTTATAAGCCCGATATCGTCAAAAATGCGTGCGTTGGAGCTAGTTTAAGCAAAAAATATTAAAAATTTTTTAAAGAATTTTGAACATTTGCTTAATTTGTGTTATACTTTTGCACTAAAACTATCTTCAAAGGAATAAAATGCGTATTTTAGTTGTAGAAGATGAAGCATCGCTTAATAAAACCTTATCAAACACTTTAAATGAGTTTGGCTACCAAAGCGACACTTCAGAAAATTTTAAAGACGCTGAGTATTTTATAGGTATTAGACATTATGATTTAGTATTATCAAATTGGACTATAGGCAATAATGATGCAAGCGATTTGATCAATGCTATCAAACAAAAATCTCCAAGAACTGCTATAGTAACAATGTGTACAAAAGCAGATAAAGAAAATGAAATCAAAGCTTTAAAAGCTGGAGCAGATGATTATATAAAAAAACCTTTGGATTTTGAAATTTTAATGGCAAGAATCGAAGCTAGACTTAGATTTGGCGGGACAAATGTGATTAAGATTGATGATTTAGTGATTGATCCTGATGAAGAAAAAATCACTTATCAAGGAAAAGACATAGAGTTAAAAGGAAAGCCTTTTGAAGTTTTAACTCACCTTGCTAGACACTCTGATCAAATCGTATCAAAAGAACAACTTTTAGATGCTATTTGGGAAGAACCTGAACTTGTAACTCCAAATGTTATAGAAGTTGCAATCAACCAAATAAGACAAAAAATGGATAAACCTCTTAATATTTCCACTATAGAAACTGTGCGCCGCAGAGGATATCGCTTTTGTTTTCCTAAAAAAACTAACTAAAAAATTTTTAGAATGATTTGATCATTCTAAAAATTAAATATTTTTATCTCTTTTTAAATTAGCTATAAGTTTTTATATAGTATAAGTTTGCTTTATTATCAATAAAAGGAAAAGTATGTCACTTTTAATCACTAGAGAATGTATATCCTGTGATGCATGCAGAGAAGAATGTCCAGATGAAGCAATTTATGATAATGATCCAATCTATGTCATAGATCCTGATTTATGTACTGAATGTGTGAATGAATTTTCAGAACCAGCCTGTATAGTGGCCTGTCCAGTAGATTGTATCATACCTGATCCTGATAATGTAGAAAGTATTGATGAGCTTCGCTTAAAACATAAAAATAAAGATATTTAATGGCTAAAAAAACAGCAGTAATTGATCTTGGCTCTAACTCCGTTCGCATGGTTGTTTTTGAAAGAACCTCAAGATATGGTTTTTTTATTTGCAGTGAACACAAAAAGAAAGTAAGACTTGGAGAAAATGCTTATAATAACAACAAAATCCTTCAAGAAGAAGCCATGTTTAAGGCCGAGAAGGCACTAGCTTATTTTAAAGAAAAAGCTGTAAAAGAAAAATGTAGGAAAATTATTGCTGTTGGAACTTCTGCGCTAAGAGATGCGCCTAATGCAAAAGAATTTATTACTAGAATATCAAAAAATGTGGGTTTAAACATAAAATGCATTAATGGTAAAACAGAATCATTTTTAGGTGGTCTTGCTGCATTAAATTTACTATCAAATATTCAAAATGCCACCACCATAGACATAGGTGGAGGATCAACCGAGCTTTGCTTGATTAAAGAAGGTAAAATTATAGATTGTATTTCGCTTGATCTAGGAACCGTAAGATTAAAAGAGATTTTTTATGATACTAAAAGATTAAATGCTCTAGATCAATTCATACAAGAAGCTCTAATGCAAGTTCCAAAACATTTTCAGAGTGAAAATATTATTGCCATAGGTGGAAGCTTAAGAGCATTGTCAAATTCTATAATGAAAAAAAATTCCTATCCTTTAAAAATAATCCATAATTTCAGCTACAGCTTTGAA
Organism: Campylobacter sp. RKI_CA19_01116; assembly: GCF_025771405.1. Taxonomy (NCBI): domain Bacteria; kingdom Pseudomonadati; phylum Campylobacterota; class Epsilonproteobacteria; order Campylobacterales; family Campylobacteraceae; genus Campylobacter; species Campylobacter sp. RKI_CA19_01116. The sequence goes on along the minus strand of NZ_JAKMQF010000001.1, from coordinate 32,715 downwards.
AAAGAAAAAAATTATATAGAAAAAATTCAAAATGCAAAAAATTTAACAGATTTTGATATCAAAAAAGATCGCTTTGATACTATAAAAGAAGGTTGTGTTATATTTTTAGCCTTAGCTAAAAAACTCAAAGCTAAAAATATCATCACTTCTGCAGTAGGTGTCAGAGAAGGCGTATTTTTATCTAATCTTTTTCAAAAATACGCCAAAATAAAAAACGACACTAATGACTTTTCGCAATTTAATGCCAAATTTCCGCCAAATTTCAACCCAAGTTTAAAATCTTTACAAGATCGCTTTGGTGTTGATTATAAAGATAAAAGTGCTTATTTTGCAAGTAAATTATTTGATGTATTTTTACCTATTCACAAAATAAGTTTAGATTTTAAAAAAGATCTTTTAAGCGCTGCTAAATTGGCCCATATAGGTGAAAAAATTAATTTTTATTTTGCTAATGAACATAGCGCCTATATGGCAATGAGTGGCTTAAACTTTGGCTTTTCACACAAAGAAATTTTGCTTATTGCAACTCTTTTAAAAGCCAATGGTAAAAAAATAAATCCCCTTGCTATAGAACATGTTAAAGAATTATTACCAAATAACCATATATTAGCTTGGCTTAATTTTATTCTAGCACTAGCAAAAAAACTTGCTAAAGATAGTGATGAAAATCTTGATTTTACATTAAAAAATCATACCTTATATATTTATTCAACAAAAAAACAAATTTATTTTTCAAGAGAAGAAATCAAAAAAATTTCAAAGCCAAAACTTATTGTTTTAGCTTTTAATCAATCTAATTAAGCATTTTGTTTTAAAAGTAAATTTTGCAATCTTTGTTTATTTTCTTCAAAATAAGAATCAAAGTCTTTTTCTTTTGGTTTTTGGGATGTTTTGTTTTGTTCCTCATTTTTCATCATAGCTTCACTTGTTTCTAATACCACATTAGAATTTCCTATGATCATAGTATAGCGTTTTAAGCCATGCTCAAAAACTACAAGTTGATTATGTCTATCAAGTGGTCTTTGAAAAATCAAAGTAAAATTTCTATCTAAAGGATGTTTTTGTCTTAAATACATTTTTAAAAACCAAAGTCCAACAAGCAAAAGTATCAAAACACTTACAACTAAAATATAATTTGTAAAATCATACTCTTGCATTTTTATCTCCTCATTTTTTTCTTCTAAGCTATTTTTAGTTGCTAAATTCACACCTTCTTTTTGAGCGCGCAGTCTTAATCCATATTCACCAATCGTATCTGCATTAATTTGTATCTTATCGCCAACACTTAAGGCTATAAAAGTTTTTTTACCTTCTGAAAAAATTTTTATTTTTTTAATTATATTAGAATTTAATGTCTTATCTTCTTCTTTAACACTTTGAGCATTTAGTGTAAAGATAATAATATCGCCTTTTCTCTTTTGACTAATGCCTTCTTTATAAGGAATATCAAATGAAAAAGTAATATCCACCCTATCTTCTCTAGGATAGATATTATAATCAAGAATTTTTGCCCCAAAAAGAGGCAAAGCAAGCAGTAAAATCCAAATAAATCTCATTGCAATTCTTTTTTAAAATACTGCAATACTGATTTAGAATCTAAAATCTCATTAATTCTTATGGCAAGGTTTTTTTCATACACCATCACCTCACCTTTTCCAAAAATTCTTTTATTCAAGTAAAGCTCCACACTTTCGCCTGCTGGCTTTTCAAGATCTATCACAGAACCAACTTCTAGCTTTAAGAGTTCTCTCACACTCATATTAGTCGTGCCAAGCTCACTAACAAAATCAACACTAATGTCTAAAATATCTTCATAAGATTGCAATAATCCTAAATGATCTTCTATCATATTTTTTTATAACCTATTCTAAAGGAAGCATTTTTTACTTCATAAGTAAATTTTTCTTTGAGTTTAATTTTTGAAAATCCATCAATACGCCCTAAATACTCAGGAACACCTAAACGATACTCATCTTTTCCATTAGTATCATTAAGTAGCTTTTTAGCATAGCCTATGATTTGATTGGCCACTTCTTTAACTAAATCTGCCAATCCATCTTCTTTTAATTCTTCATGCAATAAAAATTGTGCAATTTCATTTAAAGCTTGTTTTTGAAAAAACAAATAAAAACTATATTCCTCATCTTTAAAATACAAAGGTATAGAAGCCCCATAAAGTTCGCCTCTAATCACGCTTTTTTGTGAAATTTTTAATTTTAAAATATGCTCAAAAAAATGATAAATTGAATACTCAAGTGTTTTAGTCATAGCTTTTCCTTAATAAACTTATAATAAATTTATTTTACTAAATAAACCTTTAATCATAATTAATAATTAAAATATAAAATACTATAATTTTGATTTGCTAAAAGGCTTTTAATGTTTATAGAAAATTTTAATTTAGATGAAAAAGTTTTTATCATTGCCGAGCTTTCAGCCAACCATGCAAACAGCCTTGAAGTGGCCTTAAAAACCATACAAGCAGCTAAAAAAGCAGGGGCTGATGCTATAAAAATTCAAACCTATACCCCAGATAGCTTAACGCTAAATTCTGACAAAAAAGATTTTATTATCGAAGGTGGTTTGTGGCATGGACATAAACTATACGAACTATACGAAGAAGCTAAAACGCCTTATGAATGGCATGAAAAACTTTTTGAATGCGCCAAAAATGAAGGGCTAATCTGCTTTTCTAGTCCTTTCTCTAAAGAAGATGTGAATTTTTTAAAACAATTTAATCCCCCAGCTTATAAAATCGCTTCTTTTGAAGTAAATGATTATGATTTTGTGCGTTATGTGGCAAAAGAAAACAAACCTACTTTGGTTTCTACAGGTATAGCTTATGAAGAAGAGCTTGAAATGGTTGTTAAAATTTTCCAAGAAGAAAACAACCCAAATCTAATTTTGCTTAAATGCACTTCGGCTTATCCTTCACAAATTTGTGATTTAAATCTAAACGCCATCAAAACTTTACAAAAAAAATTTAAAACCATAGTAGGCTTAAGCGATCATAGTGAGGGTTTTTTAGCACCTACTTTAGCAGTAGCTCTTGGAGCAAGAGTCATAGAAAAACATTTTATATTAGATAAAAGCTTAAATAGTGCTGATGCTAAATTTAGTCTTGATTATGAAGAGTTTAAACAAATGTGTTCTATGTTACGCTTGAGCGAGCAAGCACTAGGTAAATCTAGCTTAATAATAGATGATAAAACCTTAAAAAATCGTCATTTTGCAAGAAGCTTATATGCGAGTAAAGATATAAAAAAAGGTGAAATTTTTACACAAGATAATGTAAAAAGCATAAGACCAAGCCTGGGCTTACATCCTAAATTTTTACCTATCATACTTGGTAAAAAAGCAAGTTGCGATATAGAATTTGGACAAGCGTTAAAAAAAGAAGATTTTTTGGAGTAATTATGCAAGAAAATATTTTTAATAAAAATTTAAAAGCTCTAAGTAATAAAGATTTAAAAGAAAAACTAACAAATTTCAAGCAAAATAATTTTAAAATAAAACAAGGATCTGATCCTTTAGATATTAATTTTATTCATCATAAAAGAGAACAAGCGTTGTATAATAATACACTTGATGAGTTAAACGAAAAAATAAATCTATACAATGATAAATATTTATTATATCCAATATTATATTTTTTTGGTTTTGGCAACGGAATTTTGTATAAAATTCTCTTGCAAAACAAAAATAGACAAAAAATTGTTATTTTTGAAAAAGAAATAGAATTTATTTATCTGAGTTTTCATCTTTTAGATTTTAGTGAAGAGTTAAAAGACTGTCGACTAATTATTTTAGATATAAACAATATAAACTATACACATTTTCAAATTTTATGCAATAGCTCGCCGTTTTTTAATTTCTTAAGAACTTATTTTTTAGATATCCATTGTGATTATTATGAAAAATTTCACAATGATATTTTAAAAACAAACGAAACTATGCAAACTTATATAAAAAAATCTATTTTAAAATTTGGCAATTCTTCAAAAGATGCTTTAAAAGGTATAGAAAATTTTATTTACAACCTACCAGATCTTTTTTTAAATCATTCTTTTAAAGAATTATTATCAAAACGAAAAAACACCTACCAAAACGCTATTATAGTTTCAACGGGTCCTTCTTTAATCAAACAACTCCCTCTGCTTAAAAAATATGCAAATAAAGCAACTATCTTTTGCGCTGATAGCGCTTATCCTATACTAGCAAAACATAATATAAAACCTGATTATGTTTTATCTTTAGAGAGAATAGAAAAAACAAGTGAATTTTTTAATAATAATTTTGGAGATTTTGATAAAGATATATTATTCATCTTAACTGAAATTGTATATAAAAACACCCCTAAATATTTAAAAGAAAACAATAGGGATTTTATTTTTATACAAAAAATAGGTGATTTTAGTAAACTTTTTCATTTAAAAGACCTGGGTAGCTTAATAAATACTCCAAGCGTGGCAAATATGGCTTATTTCATAGCATCTTGCTTACAACACAAAAATATCATTTTAATAGGACAAGATTTAGCTTATTCTGATGATGGATTTTCACATCCTCAAGATTATCATTATAAGGCAGACTGCGAAAGTCATTATGAACATATTCAAACTTTGGGTTATGGTGGTAACAGCATGGTGAAAACACACGAAATATGGATGGTGTTTAAACATTATCTAGAAGAAGCTATTGCTGATAATAAAAAACAAAACATCCAAACTTATAATGCCACTGAAGGCGGAGCTAGGATAGAAGGAACCATAGAAAAGCCTTTTAAAGAGCTTTGTGAATCTTTATTTGAAAACACCACACCAAAATCATTCATACAACTTGATAAAATCACACAAAATAAAAAAAATGAACTCATGCTTAAAACATTTTATAAAACACAACAAGCCATCAAGCTTTGTGAGTTTTTGCATAAAGAAAATTTATATATGCTCAATCGTATTTGTTTTTTAATGAGTGATGAAAAAAATTTTATTAGTTTAATACAAGAAATAGAAAATTATAAAACAAAACTTATCAAAGTAGATATTTTAAAAGAGCTAACAAGTGCTATTAGTGTTCAATTTGAGCTTAATTTAGCAAGAATTCAAGTGCTTAACCCTAAAACACAAGAAGATAATTTTAACAAAATGCTTCTTTGGATTAAAGAATACTTATCTTTTATTGAAATTATTAACGAACATATTATTGCATTAAAAATAACCTTAGAAACAAATATATTAAATTTAGAAAATTTTCTGATCAAAAATAACTTTGAAAAATATGTAAGTAAAATAAAAGCAACAAAACTACAAAGCTGTTGATTAATATAAAGTACATTCAATATAATTTTGTTATAATTAAAATAAAAATGGATATTAATGAATAAAGAATTATTTTTAAAAAACACTCAAGCTCTTTTTGAAGTTGATCAAATATTAGCTTATGAATTAAGAAAATTAACTAACACTCAACGGTTTCAACTTATAGAAAATAAAATTTTTGATACACACAATCAAATACTTTTAGATGAAAACCACTCTTTTGACTTTGAAAAATTTGAGCTATATCCAGTATTGTTTTTTTACGGCTTTGGTGATGGAAAATTTTTCTTAGAACTTTTAAAAAATCAACACTTAAAGCACATCGTAATCTTTGAAGATGAATTAGAAATTTTATATTTAGCCTTTCATATGATTGATTTTTCTGCATTTTTAAGAAAGGAAAAATTGATTTTATTTTTTACACCAAATATTAACACCGCTCAAATCAAAGTTTTATTTAATTATCCAAACATCAAACATACATTAAAAATTTTTAACTTTCATTTTTATAATGAATTTTACACCAATTTTTACTCATCTAACGCCCAAAATATAATGCAAACTTTACTAAATATAATCAAAACACTCATGCTTGCTCGAGGAAATGACCCAAAAGATGCTTTAATAGGAATAAAACATAATGTTATAAACCTAGAAAAAATCATCACCCACACCCCTTTTAAAAGTCTAATAAAAGATAGAAAAACAAAGGCAAAAAACGCTATAATAGTTTCAACAGGTCCTTCTTTAATCAAACAACTTCCTCTTTTAAAAAAATACCAAGAAAATGCTGTTATTTTTAGCGCTGATAGCTCTTATGCGATTTTAGCAAAAGAAGGAATCAAACCTGATTATGTTTTTTCGCTAGAAAGAGTAGATTTTACAAGTGAATTTTTTAATAATGATTTTGGAGATTTTGATAAAGATATATTATTTATCATTGCTTCTTTAACTCATCCTAAAACCATAGAGTATTTAGAAAAAAATAATAGAAATTATATACTTGTTTTAAGACCTTTATTTTTTGAAAGTAAGCTTGGTTTAAATGAGTATGGCTTTTTAGGAAATGCTATGAGTGTTGCCAATATGGCTTATGAACTTGCTGGTGCTTTAAGATTTGAAAATATCATTTTAATAGGACAAGATCTAGCCTATAGTGATGATGGCAAATCACACCCAAAAGAACATCTATATGGTGATCAAGGAGATGAGGAAGTAGTCTATAAGGAAATAACTGCTTATGGTGGCAACGGAAAGGTTAAAACACAACTCACTTGGTATTTGTTTTTAAAAAGTTTTGAAAAAGATATTGCTCTTGCAAAAAATATCCTAAATATAAAAACATACAATGCTACAGAAGGCGGAGCTAGAATAGAAGGAACCATAGAAAAGCCTTTTAAAGAAGTTTGTGAAGAAATGCTAAAAGAAAAAATTGACAAAAACATCGCCTTAACAAAACCAAAAAATCCTCAAAAAAAAATCAAACAATGTAAAGAAAAACTTATCAAACAAACAAAACAATGTGAAATATTTATTAATGAATGTAAAAAAGCTATTAAAGAAAAAAACTTAGAAAAACTAGAAAAACTGAGATTAAAACTACCAAAAAGTGATTTTTTTTCAGATATTGTGCAAGCTAGGTGTTTTCAAAACGAATGTGAAGTTTTAAAACACAAAGTTACGAAAGTTAAAGATTTAGAATTTTTCTTAGCTCAGCAAATTGACTTTTTTGAGGAAATCATTTTATACCTAGAAAAATACAATGAGACTATTAAGGAAAATCTTGATAATAAATAATCAACATATTTAAATTTTATTTTCTAAGTAAAAAACCACACTATTTTTATTTGAAAAAATGACGATTTTCTTTAGGCGAAAGGGTAATATGAAAACAGAAATTTTTAAAAAAAATATCAAAGCTTTAAAAGGAAGCGAACACCAGAGCTTAAAAAGAAAATTAGGTAAAATCAAAGAAGCAAAAGATTATATTTATGTTTTTGATAAAGATCCTTTAAACTGCAATATTTGTTATAAAAATCTAAAAAACATATATAAAGATCCACTAAAAGAATTACAAGAACAAATAGAAATTTTTAATAAAAAATACCTAAGATACCCTGTGTTATTTTTTTATGGCTTAGGTAATGGAATTTTTTATAAAAATTTATTAACCAATAAAACCCATGAAAGGGTTATTGTTTATGAAAAAGATATAGAACTTATATTTTTGGTCTTTAATATGATTGATTTTTCCAAAGAGCTTTTAGAGGGAAGATTAATTGTTGTTCATACTAAAGAATTAAATTATGTTAAGGCGGATTTAATTTGTAGTTTATTGGGTTTGTTTTTAAGAACTTATGATTTACATATTCACTCATATTTTTATGAAGATCAAAAAAAAGAAATTCAATACATCAACACCTTAAATTCCAAAGTGATTAAAAATATAGCTTTGCGAAAAGGAAATGACCCAGTAGATGCTATGCAAGGAGTGGAACAATTTGTTTTAAACTTACCCAAAATGCTAACACACCCAAGCTTTAAAGAGTTAAAACAAAAAAGAAGTCATAAAAGCAAAAATGCTATATTAGTGGCTACAGGACCATCACTACAAAAACAACTTCCTTTACTTAAGAAATATGCAAATAAAGCAACTATCTTTTGCGCTGATAGCGCTTATCCTATCTTAGCAAAAGCAGGTATAAAACCTGATTATGTTTGTATGCTTGAAAGAGATGATATAGTAGCTAAATGTTTTGATAATGATTTTGGTGATTTTGATAAAGATATAACTTTTATTTTGGTTTCTTTAGTCTATCAAGATAGTATTAATTTTTTAGAAAAAAATGAAAGAAAATATATTTTAGTTTCTAGAGCTTATGCGTTTGCTTATTCTTTGGGTTTGCATGATTTTGGTTATGTTAGCGGAGGAATGAGTGTTGCTCATCTAAATTATGAGCTAGCTCAATTATTAGGACATGAAAATATCATTTTAATAGGACAAGACTTAGCCTATGCTAATGATGGCAAAACACACAGCGATGGCTTTTTACACGAAAGTTATCATGAAGGAGATTTTGAGCGCGATCATGGCAAATATGAAACCCTAGCATATGGCGGAAAAGGCTATGTACAAAGCTCTGAAATATGGCTTATTTTTAAACAAATTTTTGAAAATTTATTCCACAAACAAACAAAGGTAAAAATTTATAATGCTACAGAGGGCGGAGCTAGGATAGAAGGAACCATAGAAAAACCTTTTAAAGAACTTTGCAAAAATTTACTTACTAATGAAATCAAAAAGCCTTTTTCAAAAATACAAAAACCAAAACGCAAAGATAGTAACGATCTTATGTTACAAGCTTATAAAAAAATCAAACAACACATCAAAGCAAGTAATAAATTTTTTAAAGAGTGCAAAAGATTACACAAGGCACTTAATAATAAAAGCAAAATCCGCTACACTCCTCAAGAATTAAGTGCTCAAATAGACACTCTCAAAGCAACACTAGAAAGTCAAAAATATATTTTTTTAAGAGAAGTTATCTCTCCTTCTTTATTTCATTTAGAAAGTACTATTTCTCAAATTTATGTTACTCCTATACATAATGAAAGTGATAAACAAAATAAACTTACAGCTTGGATACTAGCACATAAAACTTGGCTTGAAGACATTGCGGAATTAACCTTAGTTCAAGAAAAAGCTTTAAAAATTGCTATTATGCCTTTACAAGATATCTTAGAAAAAAGAAAATTAATATAAAGTGGGTTTTTACCCACTTTGGATTTATTGTAAAAGTTTTAGAACATTTTGTTGTACAGCATTAGCCTGACTCATAGCATAAGATCCACTTTGAGCTAAGATGTTATACTTAGAAAAGTTTGCACTTTCTGCTGCAAAGTCTACATCTCTGATGTTTGATTCAGCTGATTTGATATTTACTTGAGTTACACTGATGTTATTAAGTGTTGCAGTGATTTGATTTTGCACCGCACCAATGTCAGCTCTAATAGCATCAAGATTTGCTGTAGCAGTTTCAACTATATCCATCATAGCCATAGCACCTTTAAGTGTAGTAACACCAGGAGCTTGATCATTTGCCGCTATTTGTCCAGCTGTAGCTGTAGCAGCAAATGCAGCAAACTGACTTGAACCATCATTTTTTGCACTAAAACCAAAAGCAGCTGAGAATGCTGTTACAAAAGCCAGGTTACCCTCATAAACCTTAGACATTTCTTTACCACTACCAGGAGAAAAACCTGAACCTTCACTCATACCGCTACCAGATGCACTCATAAAAGCCGCGATATTTGAAAAAGTAACTACCATTTTTCCACCACCCTTATAAGCATTAAAGCCCATAGCATCGGCCATTTGTGGGTCTATTCTTCCTTTTGATTCTCTTAATGATACAGAAGCTTGAGAAATCATATCAGTTGCACCCATACCTATAAAGCTTAATCCACTTCCTGATATTAAGATATCTTTACCATCATTTTTTACTAATGATAAACGACCATAGTTTTTATAATCATCTTTTAAAATACCTGCTCCAGGTCCCATACTACCAGTGATTTCTATACCTCTACCATCTCTTGAGTTAAGCACTAATCTACCATTGGCATCTCTTGAAGCTTCTACACCTGTGCTATCTTTTACTGAGTTAATAGCTGAAATCAATGCTCCGTTTTGATCGCTATCTTGGTATTCTATCCTACCAATCTTAACTCCATTGATAGTAAAATCATCACTTGTAACTCCAGCCTTTATAGGACCAGCACCAGTAGTTTCCACTAAGAAATTTGCTCTAATACCAGTTACATCAGCTACTCTATTAATCTCTTCAGCCAAAGCACCCATACCAGTACCTACTGAAGATGAAATAACTACAGGTTGGAATTTAAAATCATCCACCCCATTATAATTTTTGATATTAAGCTCAACCACACCACTAGTATGAGACATAGAACCTGTTTCAAATCTAGTAACACCGATTTTACTTGATTGAGTTGGTCCTATGCTAGCTTTTACAGTTTGATTTGATTGAGCGCCAATTTGAAATTCTTGATTAGTAAAATTTCCACTTAAAAGTTGCTTACCATTAAATGCTGTGGTATTTGCGATATTATCAAGCTCTTCCATCAAACGGTTAATATCAGCTTGAAGCATGTTTCTTGTTTTAGTGCTTTGTCCATCTTGAGCAGCTTGAGTTGCTTTTACTTTGATAGTGTCTAAGATTTTAAGTTGCTCATCCATAGCCTTATCAGCTGTTTGTAAAATACCTATGGCATCATTGCCATTGTTAATAGCTTGGCCTAAAGTTGCAGCTTGAGATCTTAAGCTATCTGCAATAGCCATCCCAGAAGCATCATCTGCTGCAGAGTTGATTCTAAGACCTGAGCTAAGTCTAGATAAAGACTTATCTAATTCTCTTGCTGTTATAGTTGAGTTTGCATGTGCATTCATTGCACCTATGTTGGTGTTTATTCTAAAACCCATTTTAAATCCTTTCAAAATATTGCTTGATTTCTATAAAAGCAATAAGTGTTCCAAATATAAGAAAGTAAATGGGAGATAAAATAAAAGTGTGAGAAAAACACCTTGAATATTCAAGGTGTTTTGGATTTCTTTACTATTGTAATAATCTCATTACATTTTGTTGTACAGCATTAGCCTGACTCATAGCATAAGATCCACTTTGAGCTAGGATGTTATACTTAGCAAAGTTTGCACTTTCTGCTGCAAAGTCTACATCTCTGATGTTTGATTCAGCTGATTTGATATTTACTTGAGTTACACTGATGTTATTAAGTGTTGCAGTAATTTGATTTTGCACCGCACCAATGTCAGCCCTAATAGCATCAAGATTAGTAATAGCAGTTTCAGCTATATCCATAACAGCCATAGCACCTTTAAGTGTAGTAACACCAGCTTGTTGATCTTTAGCAGCTATTTGTCCAGCTGTAGCTGTAGCAGCAAATGCAGCAAATTGACTTGAACCATCATTTTTTGCACTAAAACCAAAAGCAGCTGAGAATGCTGTTACAAAAGCCAGGTTACCCTCATAAACCTTAGACATTTCTTTACCACTACCAGGAGAAAAACCTGAACCTTCACTCATACCGCTACCAGATGCACTCATAAAAGCCGCGATATTTGAAAAAGTAACTACCATTTTTCCACCACCCTTATAAGCATTAAAGCCCATAGCATCGGCAATATGAGTATCGATATTACCTTTTGATTCTCTTAATGATACAGAAGCTTGAGAAATCATATCAGTTGCACCCATACCTATAAAGCTTAATCCACTTCCTGATATTAAGATATCTTTACCATCATTTTTTACTAATGATAAACGACCATAGTTTTTATAATCATCTTTTAAAATACCTGCTCCAGGTCCCATACTACCAGTGATTTCTATACCTCTACCATCTCTTGAGTTAAGCACTAATCTACCATTGGCATCTCTTGAAGCTTCTACACCTGTGCTATCTTTTACTGAGTTAATAGCTGAAATCAATGCTCCGTTTTGATCGCTATCTTGGTATTCTATCCTACCAATCTTAACTCCATTGATAGTAAAATCATCACTTGTAACTCCAGCCTTTATAGGACCAGCACCAGTAGTTTCCACTAAGAAATTTGCTCTAATACCAGTTACATCAGCTACTCTATTAATCTCTTCAGCCAAAGCACCCATACCAGTACCTACTGAAGATGAAATAACTACAGGTTGGAATTTAAAATCATCCACCCCATTATAATTTTTGATATTAAGCTCAACCACACCACTAGTATGAGACATAGAACCTGTTTCAAATCTAGTAACACCGATTTTACTTGATTGAGTTGGTCCTATGCTAGCTTTTACAGTTTGATTTGATTGAGCGCCAATTTGAAATTCTTGATTAGTAAAATTTCCACTTAAAAGTTGCTTACCATTAAATGCTGTGGTATTTGCGATATTATCAAGCTCTTCCATCAAACGGTTAATATCAGCTTGAAGCATGTTTCTTGTTTTAGTGCTTTGTCCATCTTGAGCAGCTTGAGTTGCTTTTACTTTGATAGTGTCTAAGATTTTAAGTTGCTCATCCATAGCCTTATCAGCTGTTTGTAAAATACCTATGGCATCATTGCCATTGTTAATAGCTTGGCCTAAAGTTGCAGCTTGAGATCTTAAGCTATCTGCAATAGCCATCCCAGAAGCATCATCTGCTGCAGAGTTGATTCTAAGACCTGAGCTAAGTCTAGATAAAGACTTATCTAATTCTCTTGCTGTTATAGTTGAGTTTGCATGTGCATTCATTGCACCTATGTTGGTGTTTATTCTAAAACCCATTTTAAATCCTTTCAAAATATTGCTTGATTTCTATAAAAGCAATAAGTGTTCCAAATATAAGAAAGTAAATGGGAGATAAAATAAAAGTGTGAGAAAAACACCTTGAATATTCAAGGTGTTTTGGATTTCTTTACTATTGTAATAATCTCATTACATTTTGTTGTACAGCATTAGCCTGACTCATAGCATAAGATCCACTTTGAGCTAGGATGTTATACTTAGCAAAGTTTGCACTTTCTGCTGCAAAGTCTACATCTCTGATGTTTGATTCAGCTGATTTGATATTTACTTGAGTTACACTGATGTTATTAAGTGTTGCAGTAATTTGATTTTGCACCGCACCAATGTCAGCCCTAATAGCATCAAGATTAGTAATAGCAGTTTCAGCTATATCCATAACAGCCATAGCACCTTTAAGTGTAGTAACACCAGCTTGTTGATCTTTAGCAGCTATTTGTCCAGCTGTAGCTGTAGCAGCAAATGCAGCAAATTGACTTGAACCATCATTTTTTGCACTAAAACCAAAAGCAGCTGAGAATGCTGTTACAAAAGCCAGGTTACCCTCATAAACCTTAGACATTTCTTTACCACTACCAGGAGAAAAACCTGAACCTTCACTCATACCGCTACCAGATGCACTCATAAAAGCCGCGATATTTGAAAAAGTAACTACCATTTTTCCACCACCCTTATAAGCATTAAAGCCCATAGCATCGGCAATATGAGTATCGATATTACCTTTTGATTCTCTTAATGATACAGAAGCTTGAGAAATCATATCAGTTGCACCCATACCTATAAAGCTTAATCCACTTCCTGATATTAAGATATCTTTACCATCATTTTTTACTAATGATAAACGACCATAGTTTTTATAATCATCTTTTAAAATACCTGCTCCAGGTCCCATACTACCAGTGATTTCTATACCTCTACCATCTCTTGAGTTAAGCACTAATCTACCATTGGCATCTTTAGAAGCTTCTACACCTGTGGTATCTTTTACTGAGTTAATAGCTGAAATCAAAGCTCCATTTTCATCGCCATCTTTATACTCAACTTTACCTATTTTAACTCCATTGATAGTAAAATCATCACTTGTAGTGCCAGCTTTGATAGGACCAGCACCAGTAGTTTGAACTAAGAAATTTGCTCTAACACCAGTTATATCAGCTACCCTATTAATCTCTTCAGCCAAAGCACCCATACCAGTACCTACTGAAGATGAAATAACTACAGGTTGAAATGTAAAATCATCAATACCATTGTAGTTTTTAATAGTAAGTTGAGCTACACCACTAGTATGAGACATAGAACCTGTTTCAAATCTAGTAACACCGATTTTACTTGATTGGGTTGCGCCTATGCTAGCTTGGATGGTTTGATTTGACTGAGCGCCAATTTGAAATTCTTGATTAGTGAAACCACCGCTTAAAAGCTGTTTGCCGTTAAAAGAGGTTGTATTTGCGATATTATCAAGCTCTTCCATCAAACGGTTAATATCAGCTTGAAGCATATTTCTTGTTTTAGTGCTTTGTCCATCTTGAGCAGCTTGAGTTGCTTTTACTTTGATAGTATCTAAGATTTTAAGTTGCTCATCCATAGCTTTATCAGCTGTTTGTAAAATACCTAAAGCATCATTACCATTGTTAATAGCTTGACCTAAAGTATTAGCTTGCGATCTTAAGCTATCTGCAATAGCCATACCAGAAGCATCATCTGCTGCAGAGTTGATTCTAAGACCTGAGCTAAGTCTAGATAAAGAGCTATCCAACGCTCTTGAGTTTAAATTTGCATTGTTTTGAGCATTTAAAGATGCCACGTTAGTATTTATACGAAATCCCATTTTAAATCCTTTTAAATAAATTCAACCGCTTCCATGCCGTTGTTTAGACTATATCGAAAATAAAGAAAAAAATTTTATACTTTTAATATATTTTTATATTCATGTATAGAATTTTCCATGTTTTTCAAACTTAATGTTGTAAATTCTAAAAATATTTCTAGAAAATCTATATATCTTAATAAAGCATTTTGAGGATCTTCATATAGGCAAATATTAAAAAGACCTCTATGGTAAAATAATGGCTTATACATAAAACTTTGTAAAATTTTACTTTCATCAATCATTGTATTAAATTTCAAAACAACATCTATAAATTTTTCATAAAGATGATTTTTGGTTTTATTTTGTTTCAAAACATTTAAGATTTTTTGTGCATCTTCATATAAAGCATTTAATTCAAAATAATCTTTTTGTAAGAGCTCTAGTGATTTTAGTAATATTTTTTTCTGCCTATTAAAACTTAAAATATTAGGCAAAATATAATCTTTTTTAGTATCTTTTAATAATTCCAACACCTCTTTAAAAGGCTTTTCTATAGTATAATCTATAAAAGCACCACCTTCTGTTGCATTATAAAAACTTATTTGTGGATTTGAAAGAAATAAAACCTCTAAACGCTTTCTAAATTCATCCCATACTATATGAGTTTGAATATAACCTTGTTTATTATAAGCTAACACTTTTGATTTTTTTCTATTATCTTCTATAGTTTTAATATCACCAAAACTAAAAACATCTGTATCTGCATGCGAACTTCCATCTTCACTAAAAGACAAATCTTGCCCTATCATAATCACATTAATAAACCCTAAAGCTATGGCAAAATTATAAGCAAAATGGGCTACATTTATACCAATATCTAAATAACCAAAATCATTTAAATTAAATTTTTGCTGGTAATCTAAATTTTGTAAAATATAAATTTTTTGTTTTTTATCTTTTAAAATTAATATCAATTCTTTATTTATATTTCCACTAAGTATAAAAATAGGTTCTTTGGGATTTAAAGGTAAATCCTCGTAAAAACACTTACATTTTTCACCTATATCCATCGAAAAAACAAAATCAGGATAAACTTCATTCTTAAGCAAAGTTTTGTAAGTAGCATCCAAAGCAAATATCACATAATCATCTTGATATGTTTTTAAAAGTTCTAGTTGTTTATTCAAAGAAGGTCCTGCACATACCACAATAACACTTTTGTTTTTTCCTTTATTTTCATAAATAAACCTTTGAAATGGGATATTTTGTAAAACCAAAGGCATATTGGATAAAAACTGTCTATAAATTTTAGAATCTGTAGCAAAACTAGTATCAACATTTCTAACTGTTCTTTTTATAATTTCTAAACATTTTTGATACACAAAATCAAACATAGGACTTTGATCATAAAATTCACTATAAGGCAAAAGCTTAAAAAGCCCTAAATATTCAAAACAATCTTTTTGTGAAAAAAGTAAAAAAAGATATTCTTCCAACCTTTTCTCTTCTACATCGCAAAGATATATTTTTCCACTTGAAAGTTCTTGGCTTAAATCCATCTTACTTAAAACATTAGCAAAAAATTCAGCTTTATCGAAAATAAAAATATGTTTATTAATAAGTTTTTTTAAAAAAAGCCCATCTCCTATACCGCAAAAAAATATATTAGGTTTTATTAAGTCATCTTTTAAAGGCACAAAGGGTGTTTGACTTGAAAAGATACCAATAAATTCTTCTTTTAAAGATAAAATTTTTTCTTGCAAGGGTTTGTTAGTAAATTCTAAAGCTTGTAAATTTTTTTGCAAAAACATTGTCTATCCTATGAAATTAAATTACAGAAAATTATAACATTAATTATATTTTATTTAAAAACCCATCTAAGCAAAAAATTTAACTTTTTTTTATACACTTTTACTAATTTTAATCCTCACAAGGAAAATAATGAAAAATTTAATCATAGTAGAATCACCTGCTAAAGCTAAAACCATAGGTAATTTTCTAGGTAAAGACTATGAAGTAATAGCCTCTAAAGGCCACATTAGAGATCTACCTAAAACTAGCTTTGGTATAAAAATAGAAGATGAAAATTTTAAACCTGAATATAGAATTTCAAACGATCATTCAAGCTTAGTAAAAGAACTCAAAGAAAAGGCCAAAAAAGCTAAAACCATCTACCTTGCAACCGATGAGGACCGCGAGGGTGAAGCCATAGCTTATCATATAGCCAAGGCTATTAATAAAGATGAAAATTCCCTGCCACGCATAGTTTTTCATGAGATTACTAAAAGCGCTATAGAAAATGCTTTAAAAAATCCAAGATCTTTAAATGTAAATAGCGTCAACGCTCAACAAACTAGACGCTTACTTGATCGCATAGTAGGTTATAAACTAAGCCCTTTACTCAATCAAAAAATTCAAAAAGGTCTAAGTGCGGGACGTGTGCAAAGTGCGGCTTTAAAAATCATCGTCGATAGAGAAAGAGAAATCAAAGCTTTTGCTCCTTTAAAATACTTTAGTATAGATATGATTTTTGAAAAAGACTTACAAGCTGAATTAGTCGAATTTCAAAATCAAAAGATAGAAAAACTAAGTCTAACTAATGAAGATAGAGCTAAGCTTATCTTTGAAGCTTGTAAAAATGCTAACTTTAAAATAAAAGATATAGAAAGTAAAGATAGAAAAATAGCCCCACAAGCACCTTTTATGACATCAACTTTGCAACAAAGCGCGAGCAATCGCCTAGGTTTTAACCCTAAAAAAACCATGATGATAGCTCAAAAACTTTATGAGGGCGTAAAAACTCATCAAGGCATTATGGGTGTGATCACTTATATGAGAACTGATAGCTTAAATATCGCAAAAGAAGCTTTAGAAGAAGTAAGAAAGCTTATCAAAAATGATTTTGGTAAAGAATACTTGCCAAGCAAAGCAAATATTTACACCACTAAAAGCAAAGGCGCTCAAGAAGCACATGAGGCTATAAGACCGACTAATCTTAGCTTTACTCCAAAACTTGCAAGTGAGTTTTTAGAAAAAGATGAAGCAAGATTATATACTTTAATATACAATCGCTTCCTAGCTTCACAGATGAATCCTGCTATATCTCAAACTCAAAATGTCTATGCAAAATCAAATGAAGCAAGTTTTAAAATAAGTGGTAGAAAAATTTTATTTGATGGGCATTATAAAGTATATGGGGATATGGACAAAGATAAAATTTTACCTAATTTAAAACTAGAAGATACATTAAATATCCAAAATATAGAATTAAACCCACATTTTACCGAGCCACCTTCAAGATACTCTGAAGCTGGGCTTGTTAAAAAGCTAGAAAATCTTGGTATAGGACGCCCTTCAACTTATGCTCCAACTATTTCTTTACTTAGTGCAAGAGAATATGTACATATAGATAAAAAGCAAATCATACCTAATGAAATAGCCTTTGTTGTAACAGAAGTTTTAGAACAAAACTTTAGTGATATAGTAGATAGTGATTTTACTTCTAAAATGGAAGATAAACTTGACATCATTGCAGAAGGCAAAATGGACTGGCAAGAAGTTTTAAGAGAGTTTTATTTTCCTTTTATGAGAAAAATCGATGAGGGTAAAAAAAATATAAAAAGTCAAAAAACTTTTACAAAATTAGATGAAACCTGCCCTGATTGTGGTGGTGAGCTTGCTATAAGAAAAGGAAGATATGGAGAATTTATAGCTTGTTTAAATTTTCCAAAATGTAAATACTCAAGAAATTTAAAACAAGAAATACAAAATGAAGAAAAAAGTGAGAAAAAGCTCAATACTATAGGTGTAAAATGCCCAAACTGTCAAGAAGGCGAGATTGTGGAGCGTTTTTCTAAGCGTGGTAAATTTTATGGTTGTAGTGCTTATCCAAAATGCAACTATATAAGCAAATACAAACCAAGTGAAGAAAAATGTAGCGAATGTGGCGAAACTTTGATCATCAAAGAGCTTAAAAAAGGCACATTTTTAGAGTGCTTAAAATGCAAAATCAAAAAGGAAATATAATGCAAATCATGCTTTGTGCTATATCTAATATAGCAAGTGGATGGTGCGGGGAGGACTGCAAATACTGCACACAAAGTGCTCATGTGAAAACTAATATCAACAAATACAAAAGAAAAGATATAGATCAAATTGTTTTAGAAGCTAAAATGGCTAAGAAAAATGAGGCTTTGGGTTTTTGTTTAGTTACAGCAGGAGCTGGGCTTGATGATGAAAAACTTGAGTATGTGTGCAAGGTAGCTCATGCAGTGCAAAAAGAAGTAGAAGGACTTTTACTCATAGCTTGCAATGGCATAGCAAATTTAGAACAACTCAAAGAATTAAAAAAAGCAGGAATTTTTTCTTATAATCATAATCTAGAAACTTCCAAAGAATTTTTTCCAAACATTTGCTCTACGCATACTTGGGAGCAAAGATTTCAAACTAATCTTTATGCTAAAGAAGCAGGTTTAATGCTTTGCTGTGGTGGAATTTATGGTCTTGGAGAAAGCGAAGCTGATAGAAAAAGTTTTAGAGCAAGTTTAAAAGAGCTTGATCCTTTTTCTTCGCCTATTAATTTTTTCATACCAAATGAAAATTTAAAACTCAAACAAGCTTTACTTGATCCTGATGAGGCGTTAAATATCATCAAAGACACTAAAAAAGACTTACCAAATGCACATATCATGGTAGCAGGTGGTAGAGAAGTAGTGCTAAAAGAAAGGCAATATGAAATTTTTGACGCAGGAGCTAGTGCTATAGTAGTGGGCGATTATCTTACAACTAAAGGCGAAGAACCTAGCAAAGACATACAAAAACTAAAACAAATGGGATTTAACTTTGCTAGCTCATGCCATTGATGCTCAAGCTGCTACGGATTTAAAAATTTTATTAGTCGTAGCAGGGTGTTTGCTAACTTCACCTTATATTGCTAAATTTTTAAAACTCCCACTTTCAGCTACTGAAATCATGCTTGGTTCTTTTATAGGATTTTTGGGTTTCATAGGAGAAAGTGAGAATTTTAAGCTTTTAGCTAATGCGGGATTTTATTATCTTATGTTTATTGCGGGTATGGAGATTAATCTTAAAACCTTTTTAAACACTGAAAGAAGCTTACTTAATAAAGCTTTTATTTACATTATACTTTTATATGCTTTTAGTGTTTTAGCGGTTGAAAGTATAGATATTTCTTATATTTTTGTCATTATTATACCTGTTATGAGTGTGGGTTTACTCTCAACGCTTTATAGAGACTTTGGCAAAAACTGTGAGTGGCTTAATGTATCTATGGTAGTAGCCACTTTAGCTGAAGTTGTAAGCATAGTTTTGCTTACCATAGCTGCAGCATTTTTGGGAAAAGGAGCCGATCTTTTCTCACTCACTCAAAATTTATTATACTTAGTAGGATTTTTAGCACTTTGTATTTTTGGATTTAAATTTTTAGAAGTGCTTTTTTGGTGGTATCCACAGCTTAAAACCATACTCATGCCTTGGCAAGATCAAAACGAAAAAGATATAAGATTTTGTATGGCAATTTTCATAGCCATAGTTGCGATTATGATTTATTTTAAACTTGAAGTTGCACTTGGAGCTTTTATAGCAGGTTCATTTATAGCTACTTTTTTTGATCATAAAAAAGACTTAGAGCATAAACTCTCTAGTTTTGGTTATGGCTTTTTAATCCCTATATTTTTCATCTATATAGGCTCAAGCTTTAAGCTTCAAATGCTTTTAAACCCTCAAGTTTTGCTCATAGCTTTTTCGCTAACTGCCTTTATGATAGGACTAAGAATACTCTGTGCTATGACTTTTGTAAAAATACTTGGTTTAAAAAACACCTTTTTATTTGGCCTAAGCCATTCTATGCCACTAACCTTACTCATCGCAGTAGCTACGCTTTCTTATCAAACTAATATCATCACTCAAGATATATACTCAGGATTAGTGCTTACTGCTTTACTTGAAGCAATTTTAGCCATTAGCTTAATTAAATTTATTAATAATCTTAGTAGAAAATAATTCTACTAAGTATTTATATAAAATTGCTATACTTTTTTTTATGAAAAATTTAGACACACTTTTAGAATTAGCCTTAAAAGCGGGCAAGGAAGCCTCAAAAGTATTGCTTGAATATAAAGACAAAAATACTTTGTGGCTTAAAGACGATGATTCTCCGGTAGGTTTAGCTGATATAAAGTCTAATGAAGCTATTAGTGAGATTTTGGCTTCAAGCGATATAGCTATATGCTCTGAAGAAAATATACTCTCTTATGAAGAAAGAAAAAATTTAGAGTATTTTTGGCTTATAGATCCTCTTGATGGCACTAAATCTTATGCTAAAAAAGATAAAGAATATTGTGTTTTAATCGCATTAATCCATAAAAACACCCCTATACTTTCACTCATAGGCGATGTGGAAAATAATGCATTTTATTATGCACATACTCATACTAAAGTTTATAAAAATAATGAAATTTTAAATCTTAACTTAGAGCAGTACGAAAAGGTTAAAAATATAGCCCTTTACTCTAAAAATCATGATAATAATGAAGATTTTTTCATTCAAAATCATCTTGAAGGTATTAAGGTTTCATCTGCTTTGAAATTTGTATATTTACTTGAAGCAAAAGCTGGAATTTACCCACGTTTTGGTGGCCCAAAAGCTTGGGATATAGCCGCGGGAGATTTTTTAGTCAAACAAAATGGTGGAATTTTATACGATTTTGATCAAAAGGCTTTAAATTATAATAGTCCTGATTTTAAACTTCCAAGTTTTATAGCTTTTGCTAAGAATGAATTTAAATTAAAAGGTTTTTAGTGAGATTTTTTTTAATATTTTTTTGTTTTTTAAGTGCTATTTATGCTAACTCTTTTGCAAATAAAAAAATCATCAAATTACAAAATAATGATGATTTTAATATCATCAATCTTGAACAAAATATAAATTATGATAAACTCTCACACATTAACACCTTAGCTTTAGTGCCAAGCTATAAAAAAGAATATAATTTTTATTTTTCAAACTTAAAAATTGATGCTAAAACTATGGCAAAAGACACGCTAAAAGCATTAAGTGCTATTTTAAATGAGCAAAATAATTTTGCCTTACTTAGTCAAAAAGAAAATCAATCTTACATCAATAGCCAAAATATCTTGCAAGCAAATAAAAATTTCATCAATGCAAGTGAGTTTTTAGAATTTAATCGTTTCAAAAAGGCTGATTTTATTATTTTGCTAGATTTAAAAAGTATTCAAGCAAGCCAACAAAATTTCTTGCTTTTTTCCAATTTTGAAGTCAAAGCCGACATAGAATACAAACTTTTTAATGCTAAAACAAAAAAACTAAAAGATCATAAAATCCTTACTATCAATACTCAATTTAGCACAAATGATAAAAATAAATCTTATCAAGAATTAGTCCAAGAAATAGCTAAAATTGTTTATGAAGATATTAAAAATACTATATAATTACCACTTCTTCTTCTAAAACAATCCCAAATTCTTCAAAAACTCTTTTTTTAGCAAGCTCTATCAAAAACATAGCATCATCAAAACTAGCATGTTTTTTATTGATTAAAAAATTTGCATGTTCATTACTAAACATCGCATCATTTTTACTAAAACCTTTAAGATTAACTGCTTCTATCAACCTTCCTGCATGATCATTTTTAGGATTTTTAAAAACAGAACCAAAGCTAGCTCCTTTGGGTTGATTTTTTCTTGCATTTTTTAAAAGCTCATCTTTAACTGGGTCAAATCCATATTCTAAAAAAAACTTCGCGCTAAACATCACTTCTTTAATAGGATTAAACCTATAAGCAAAAGCGATGTTTTGTTTTAAAATTTCTTGATTAAAAGTGCAAATACTAATTAAGTTTTTACTAATATCCTCATCCTTTAACCCTGCGTTCATTTTTAAAATACCACCTAAAGTCCCTGGGATATTTCTTAAAAACTCAAAGCCTTTTAGGTTATTTTCTTTAGCAAAATGATACATTTTAAAAGATTTCACGCTAGAGCCTATCTCTAAAAACATACCTTTTTCATTTTGCTCTAAAATTTTAATATAATCAAAACTTTTCCCTAAAATTCCAAGTTTTTTAGGCTTTGGAGAAATTAAAAGATTATTTGCCCCACCTATTAAAAAACCATCAAATTCGCAAAGCTCTTCAAGTATTTGTACTTCAAAGCTCTCGCCTATACGCACAGAAGAATACTTAGAAAAATCAATAATCATCTAATAAAGCTTGGAATTTGATTTAAAATATTAGTTGTAAAATCAATCATAGAACTTATCATCCAAGGCATTAAAAATACTATTACCACAACAACAAGTAAAATTTTTGGCACAAAAGAAAGCGTAGCTTCATTAATTTGCGTTACAGCTTGGAAAATACTTATAATAAGCCCTGCGATAAGTCCTGCTAAAAGCATAGGTAAAGAAAGCATAAGTGTGATTTTAAAAGTTTGTACACCCAAGGCTACTAAAGTACTTTCCATGATTTACTCCTTAAAAATTTAAATTCTATCAAGAATTTCTAAATTCTTCATACTCACTAGGTATAAGATAATCTTTGCTTTTTATTAATTTCTCATAAAATCCATGATTAAACCCAAGCTCAAAAAGCTTATCTATAGCATTGTATTGTTTATCATTCATATTTATAGAGTTTTTATTTGCATATAAATTTAAATACACATCAAGTTTTTGGGCATCAACGCGTATTAAATTACGCTCTAAAAGCATAGAAGCTAAGATTTTTCTATTATGATTAGCTACTTCTACTGCTTTAATCAAATCTTTTTCAACTGCTATTGCATCATTAAGTGGTAAAGATCTTCTGAGAGCCATACCACCCAAAGGTAAAGGTAAATCATCTTTAGCCAATTCTTGCCAAATATCCCAAAGTTCAGCCTCAACACACAAACTAGAATCAAATTCTAAAATACTCTCATGTATAAGCACTCCCGCATCAACCTCATCTTCTAAAACAGCCTTTTCAATCTCTAAAAAATTCTTATAAACTATCCTAGCTTGTGGGTATTTTATGCGAAAGATTAAAGCATTAGTAGTGTGTGCTCCACTTAAAGCAACTTTAAAATTTGGCTTTAATTTTTTATCTTTTTTCTTAATAAGCTTTGGCCCATAACCCTCGCCAAAACTCACAGCAGTTTTTAATAAAGCATATTCACTAGCTATTAAAGGATAAAGCGCAAAAGATATCGCACTAACATCGTATATATTTTCTAATGCAAGTTCATTTAAAGTTTGTATATCTAAAGCTGTATTTTCATACTCATAAGCATTTCCAACCCAACCAAATTTAATCGCCATATACATAAAAATATCATCAGCATCAGGAGAGTGTGCTACGCTAATTTTTTTATTCATTTTTTTCCTTGAAAAATTTAAAAAAGTATTTTAGCAAAATTC
The DNA here is from genome assembly GCF_025771405.1 of Campylobacter sp. RKI_CA19_01116. Taxonomy (NCBI): domain Bacteria; kingdom Pseudomonadati; phylum Campylobacterota; class Epsilonproteobacteria; order Campylobacterales; family Campylobacteraceae; genus Campylobacter; species Campylobacter sp. RKI_CA19_01116. Next base: position 8,784 of record NZ_JAKMQF010000001.1, on the reverse strand, counting down.
AAAATAAAAACTTATATTAAATTTCTTTTTGATACAATTTTAAACATATTATAAAAGGATTAACAAGTATGGATGATAATAAAAGAAAATCACTTGATGCGGCTTTAAAAAGTCTTGATAAAACCTTTGGAAAAGGTACTATTTTAAGACTTGGCGATAAAGAAGTTGAAAAAATTGATTCTATTCCTACAGGTTCGGTTGGGCTTGATTTGGCTTTAGGAATTGGCGGGGTTCCAAAAGGAAGAATTATAGAAATTTATGGACCTGAAAGCTCAGGTAAAACCACCCTTACCTTACACATCATAGCAGAATGTCAAAAAAAAGGTGGAGTTTGTGCGTTTATCGATGCTGAGCACGCTCTTGATGTAAGATATGCAAAAAATTTAGGTGTTGATACAGAAAATCTTTACATCTCTCAACCAGATTTTGGAGAACAAGCCTTAGAAATCGTTGAAACCATAGCAAGAAGTGGAGCCATTGATCTAATAGTAGTAGATAGCGTTGCTGCACTTACTCCAAAAGCAGAAATCGAAGGTGATATGGGAGATCAGCATGTAGGTCTTCAAGCAAGATTAATGAGCCAAGCTTTAAGAAAATTAACCGGTATCGTTCATAAAATGAATACTACTGTAATTTTCATCAACCAAATTCGTATGAAAATAGGCATGATGGGCTATGGCACTCCTGAAACAACTACCGGAGGAAATGCTTTAAAATTTTATGCTTCGGTTCGTTTAGATGTACGAAAAACAGCTACTTTAAAACAAAATGATGAGCCTATTGGAAACCGTGTTAAGGTAAAAGTGGCTAAAAATAAAGTAGCCCCTCCATTTAAACAGGCTGAATTTGATGTGATGTTTGGCGAGGGTGTAAGCCGTGAGGGCGAGCTAATAGACTATGGTGTAAAACTTGATATTATTGATAAAAGCGGTGCGTGGTTTTCTTACAAGGCTTCTAAACTTGGTCAAGGTAGAGAAAATGCCAAAGCATTTTTAAAAGAAAATCCAGCTATTGCAGATGAAATCACTCAAGCCATACAAAACTCAATCGGTATAGATAGTATGATTTTGGGTGCAAAAGAAGACGATGAAGAAGGAGAGGAATAATGTTGATTATTGAAGATTTAAGAGCTTTTGAAGTTTTAGATAGTAGAGGCAACCCTACCATTAAAGCCGAAATCATGCTAAGCGATGGTAGTGTAGGAAGCGCTATCGTTCCAAGTGGTGCAAGCACGGGAAAAAAAGAAGCTTTAGAACTAAGAGATAATGATGAAAGATTTGGTGGTAAAGGTGTTTTAAAAGCGATTGAAAACATCAATGGCACCATAGCTGAAAACATTATAGGGCTTGATGCATTTAATCAAACCCAACTAGATAATACTCTTTTAGAGCTTGATGGAACAAAAAACTACTCTAACCTAGGAGCAAATGCAACCTTAGGAATTTCTATGGCAACAGCACGTGCTGCCGCTAATGCACTAGGTGTACCTTTATATCGCTATTTAGGTGGGGCAAATGCAAGTGTATTACCCGTACCAATGTGTAATATCATCAACGGTGGTGCACATGCAAACAATAGCGTAGATTTTCAAGAATTTATGATTATGCCTTTTGGTTTTTCAAGCTTTAAAGAAGGATTAAGATCAGTTTGTGAAATTTATGCAGTATTGAAAAAAGAATTAGCCAATCTGGGTCACTCTACCGCTTTAGGTGATGAGGGCGGTTTTGCACCAAATTTAGCAAATAATACAGAGCCTCTTGATCTTTTAATGACTTGTATTAAAAAGGCAGGCTATGAAAATAAAATTAAACTTGCACTAGATGTAGCAAGTAGTGAACTTTATAAAGATGGTAAATACCATTTAGAGGGTAAAGTTTTCTCAAGTGAAGACTTAATCGCGCGTTATGAAGAATTATGTGCAAAATATCCAATTTTTAGTATTGAAGATGGTTTAGCTGAAGATGATTATGAAGGTTGGGTTAAACTTACTCAAAAGCTTGGTAATAAAATTCAACTTGTGGGTGATGATTTGTTTGTAACTAATGAAGATATTTTAAGAGAAGGTATCATGAAAAATATGGCAAATGCTGTATTGATTAAGCCTAATCAAATTGGAACAATCACTCAAACTATGAGAACAGTAAGATTAGCTCATAGAAATAATTACAGATGTATTATGAGTCACAGAAGCGGGGAAAGCGAAGATGCTTTTATAGCTGATTTTGCAGTAGCACTTAATACAGGACAAATCAAAACAGGAGCTCTAGCAAGAGGTGAAAGAACTGCTAAATACAATCGCTTATTAGAAATTGAACTTGATAATGATGAGTACTTAGGAGATAAACTCTGAGCGATTTATTAAAAGAGTATGATGAGCATTCTAAAAAAAAGGAAGCTCATCGCCAACTCATCAAAACCATTGCGTTATCATTTGTAGCTATTATTGTTGCTATGTATTTTGGTAATATGTTTTTTGGTAAATCTTCTCTAGATGTACTACTAACACTTAAAGAAGAGCAAAAAATTTTAGAAAAAAATATAATGACTTTAAAAGCTAAGAATGCTCAAGCTCAAAAAGAATATTTGCAACTTTTAAGACTTAAGGGAGAAAATTCGCATGAGAATTAAATTTTTTATATTGTTTTTACTTTCTTGTGTATTTTTAAATGCAAAAGACAATCCTTTTGATAATAACATAGAGCAAAAAAATACCGAATTTGCAAAACTTAGTCCTTTCCAAAGGCAAGATTTTAACTTTAATTCTGATGCGAGAATTTTAAAAAATATTACCATTACTTACATTAACCTTGATGGCTCTGAAGAACAAACCACTCTGGATATATACAAAAGTATTAACTGGCATGATACCTATTCATTTATAAAAACTAAAAGTCCAAATGCCACGCCTATACTTGATGTATCTGTAACCGTGCCACAAAAACAAGGAAATAAAAACTCAAAAACAGAAGAAAACAACACTACTTTAAACATAGAAACACCACTTTTTAGCGGAAATATTTATAATTTTATTTCTCTTGGTTTTTACAATAACAAAATCAATATCAAAACCCAGGATAAAATACTAAGACATCTTTCTATAGGAGATCCTACTAAAATTATTATAGATTTTGCTAAAAAACAAAATTTTAACACCAAAACACTGCAAGTTAATACAGCACAAGTTAGAAAAGTTGTATTTGGTTCACATAAAGGGTATTATCGTTTGGTAATATATCTTGATGGAAAATATAGTTATAAATATTCACATAGTGAAAACTTACATACATTTAACTATCGCTAAGAGTTTTTAAACTCTTAAGCAAATCTATGATCATAAATAATCATTTGAAATCTTTGGGCTATCATTCTAGCTCTTTCTATAATGATATTTCTTGGTTCATCTTCAAAAACTTCTTGCAAACTCTCGTCAAATAAATTAAGCCAAATATCAAAAAATTCTCTTGGAAATGGAGGTAATTCATGATGAGCTCTCAAAGGTGAACCACTATAACTTGGATCAGCTAAAAACATCCCTGCCCAAAAACTTGCTATTTTTTCTTTATGTTTTTTCCAACTCTCATCATCTGTGCCGATTTTTTCATTAAAAATAGGTCCTAAATCTTTATCCACTCTAACCTTTGCATAAAAAATATCCATAAGTTTTTTTATACCCTCATGATTAATAGTTTCAAATTTCATGCTTTTCCTTAAAAATAATTTTTACTTATTGTATTAAATTTAGAAATTAAAAATATAAACAAAAGTCAATTTTTAGTATAATTTTAAAAACAAAACTAAAGAAAAACTATGACTTATACTATTTTACCACCCAATCAATTCTTAGATGATTATGTCTTAAATGTACAATTACATCAATTAGCAAATATCTCTAAAAACGCTTATAAATTTTGGAAAAACGTTCAAGCAGCACGCTATCAAGGCACAAGAGTGGTATTTTTAAACAAAAAAAGTATTTTAAAAAAACACCAACATCTTATACAAAAATGTGAAAATTTAAGTGGCTATGTGTTAGCAAGTGCTTTTTGCTCATTTACCACTTTAGCCCCATCTCATTTAGTAGAAAAAAATAATTCTCAAATTTATAAAATCTTAGATATAAAAGAAGTATGTGGGGTTAAATTTGTAAATTTAAAGGCATTTTACGATCTTTTAAAGCTAGATTATAATTATAATATTTACATTGAAAAATGCCATTTTTTTAGTCCCACTCCTTTGGAAAAGCGTATTAAAATCACTGAGAGTATGTGCGTTGGGTATTACTAAGATATTTAAACATCAAAGCACAAATAAGTGAGATTATAGCCATAGCTAACATATAAAATCCCAAAGAAAAACGAGCAATATTTTCTAAATTTCCTAAAGCAATAGTATGTAAAAATAAAGCAAGTTGCGGGGTAAACCCACCAGCTATTGCATAAGCTATATTATATGAAAAACTAAGTCCTGAAAATTTAATCTTAGCATCAAATACTTCACTCATCATTAAAGGGCAAAAATTCATTACTCCGGCAAAAAAACAAGCACTCAAATAATACACACTCACTGTATTAAAATCAGGTGTTTTAGTATAAAGAGCATTAAAATAAAACAAGCAAGTTAAGAAAAATCCTAATGAAAAAATCACACAAGCTTTCACTATGCCCATTTTATCAGCCAAAATTCCACTTAATATACAACCAATTACAAGTACAACTATGCCAAGCATTTGCATGTAAGTTTGAATGCTTGCATCAATACTTAAAATTTTTGCCATAAAAGAAGGTATAATCAAAATCATCACAACAATACAAGCAGTTAAAACCCAAGTTATTAACATAGAAAGCACTATACCTAGCTTAGCTTTTTTAAACACTTCTTTTAAAGGAAATTTTTCTAGGGCTTTATCTTTTTTCATTTGCTCAAAAACAGGAGTTTCTCTTAAGAATTTACGCAAATAAGCAGAAATGATCCCAAAAATTCCACCTAAGAAAAATGGAATTCTCCAAGCCCACTCATAAAGCTCTTCTTGTGTAAAAAATTTATTCATCATCAAAAATACAAAACTACCAAGTAAAATTCCACCCACCACAGAAGCTGTTAAAATCCCAAGATAAGTACGTTTTTGACCCTTTGGAGCATGCTCAAATACAAAAACCCAAGCACCAGGCAATTCCCCGCCTATAGCTATACCTTGACAAATCCTTACAAATACTAAAAATACTATACATAAATACCCTATGCTTTCATAAGTAGGTATAAAAGCAAGCATAAAAGTTGGCACAACCATCAGCAAAATACTAAGCATAAACATTTTCTTACGGCCAAATTTATCGCCAAAATGAGCCATAACTATACCGCCAAGCGGTCTAGCTAAATATCCTGCAGCAAAAATTCCATAAGTATTAAACATTTGCCAAAATGGACTTAAATTTTCAGGAAAGAAATTTTTAGAAATATAACTTGCAAAAAATACAAAAATGATAAAATCATAAAATTCTAAAGTCCCTCCCAAAGAAGAAAGACCTAAAACTTTTATATCTTTTTTACTAAGATTTTTACTCACTCTTAATCCATCTCATAAGTATCATCATCACTATAATCATCATCGTATTCATAATCATCATCATCATAATTATACGATCTTTGATTATTTACATAAGTATCATCATCTGTTTCATCATACATTTCATCATCGTAATTTTCAAATTCTTCATCATCATAAGCCATTATAAATCCTTTAAAATTTTTTAGTAGTATTTTAATATAAAAATATACATTTTGGTATAATTTTTCAAACTTTACTTAAGGAAAAATATGAATTTAACGCATTTAGATGAAAAAAACCATCCCAAAATGGTAGATGTAAGTCAAAAAGATATCACCCAAAGAGAAGCTTGTGCAAGCGGTAAAATATACATGAGCAAAGAAGCATTTGAAGCTATCATTGAAAATAAAGCTAAAAAAGGACCTGTTTTGCAAACTGCCATCACAGCAGCCATCATGGGAGCTAAGCAAACTTCAAATCTCATTCCAATGTGTCATCCTTTAATGATTTCAAAAGTACAAACCCATATAGAAGAAAACAAAGAAGAATATTCTTTTAAACTTTTTGTGACCGTAAAATGCGAAGGAAAAACCGGAGTTGAAATGGAAAGCTTAACTGCTGTTAGCATTGGACTTTTAACTATTTATGATATGGTTAAGGCTATTGATAAAAGTATGCAAATTACTAATATAGTTTTAGAAAGTAAAGAAGGAGGAAAAAGTGGTAAATATCTGCGATCTTAAAAAAGAACCTATTATAAATTACCCTACTTTTTGGGATTATAAAGTCGTTTTTGAAGCTGGGGTTGATGCTTTAGAAATTTTTACTCAAATACTTAATGAAAGAGAATTTAAATACAAAATCTCAAATACTAGCAAACAAGGAACATACAAAAGCTATCTTTTAAGTGTTTATGTAGATAGTAAAAGTGACCGTTTAAATATTTTTAATCAATTAAAAAGTAAAGCCAAATTTGTACTATAAAAAGGGAAAACTATGAAAAATTTAGCCATTATTTTTGAAAATTCTCTCTTAGCTTGTGAAAAAAACGAAATTCCAAACTTAATTAGCGAGCTTGTTTTTAGTCTAAGTTATAAAAAAATTAGTTTTGAAAATACTAGCAATGAAGAACTTTTTGCCATATTTTCTAAGGTATTAGAAAAACTTGAACTTATAAATGAAGAAAATATTTCTAAAATAATCCAAGGTATCATCAAAGCTAGAGTGGAAGAGGACAAAAAAGCATTTTTTGCTTATATTAATGAATATGGCAAATTAAAAGTAAAAATCGAAGAGCAAAAAAACACCATTAAGCATAAAATTTGTGATAATTTTTTTGACTTAGAAAAAACCTTAAAGGATTTGAATTTAAATGAATTTAATATAAGTATTAATGATGCAATGCTTTATGATATAGAAATACTAGGTCTTTTAAAAGAAACTGCTGAAAGTGCTTTTATCACAACCTTAGAAAAAGGAGAAAATATAGAGCTTACTTCTTGTGAGATTGCTAAAAATTTAGTCTTTAATGCAATTTGTGAAGGAAGTTTTGAAAAAGAAAGAATTTTAAAAATCTCCCAAGTAGTTTTAAATGCAGCTTTTGAACTTGCTAATGAATCACAAGCCTTTGCTTATGATTTATGTATTGGAAGTATTTATGGAGCGCAAGAAGGAATTTCTTTAGCGATTGAAAAATTTAAATCAAGCTTTGCATATAGTGCTTTAGAATATGATTTAAAAAACAAAGAAAAAGAACTCATAGATATAGAACAAGAATTTATTCAAATGCTTAAAAAAATATCATCAGAACTTGACAATCCCGTAAAAGACATACTCAAAGATTTATTAGAAAATAAATTTGACACTTTATTTGCTAAATTTAAACGTCTCATACAAGAAAATAGAGAACAAATCCTTATTAAAATAAATGAAATTAAACAAAATCCAAAAATTGACGACTTTAGCAAGCTAGCACAAAATAAACTTAACATTCTAGCCAAAGAGCTAAGTGAGCTTGAAAAACTTGCTAGTCATAAATATAAAAGTTTAGATAAAAATAATGCAAAAGAATTAGGGGTAAGATTGTGGGAAAAAATTAACAAACTAATAAAAAAATATTAAAAAACAAAAGTTACCATTTTGTCAAATACATCAGATGAAAGAGGTAACTAATGTTTAAAAATTTTAATTTAACTACAAAAATGATTTTAATTTTATCTTCTGTAATATTTATTGGCATAGGAATTTTATCTGTAACGATAATCTCAAAAAGCCAAGAAATGCTTAATGATGAAGCTCATAAACTTTTATTAAGTAGCGCCAATAGATACTCAAATGGGATTCAAGCAATTACCCAAAACGCATATTCAACACTAGAAACAGCACAAGGCGTTATTAAAAATTTTGCAAATAAAGATAATAACTTAGATATAGAAGATCTTAAAATTTTAATAAGCAGTATGCTAGATTCAAATTCTTGGACTTATTTTGCATATATTCATCTTAACCAATACCACAGCAATAATCCTTTAAATCTTACTCCATCAGGAAAGTTTTTATTATTAGCAAAAGATGAAAATCCACAACAAAAAGGATCAATTAAATTCATCCAAGCTGAAGAAGTAATCTTACAACAAAATTCTCTCATAAAAGCTTTACAAACCAAGCAACCTGCCGTTGGAAGACCTAGAGATTATTCTATAAATGGAGAAAAATTATACTTAGTAAACATTGTTTTACCAATTTTTGGAAAGAATAACGAAACAATTGGTGCAATAGGTATGCTTGTGCGCATTGATTTATTGAGAGAAGAATTAAATGATCCAAATAAGAGTTTATTTGCAAATGACCAACGTTTATTGATTTCAAGTGATGGTTTAATCATATCTAGTCCAAAAGCAGAATATGTTGGAAAAATCATCACAGAAATTAATCCTCATCCTAGTGCAAAAACAATACTAGACATGCAAAGCACCAAAACCAATGGTTTATTTACTTTTATACCTGCTTCTACAAATGAAGAAAATTTAGCTCAGCTTGTAAATTTTGATCTTTGGGAGGGCTCTAATGATCATTGGAGTGTTGTAACTATAGCACCAAAAAAATCAGTGGAAAAGCCTGCTGATTCTTTAGCATTTATTATATTTGCAATTTCTGCAATTGTGCTTTTTATTATTATTAGTGTGATTTATTTTTATGTTAAAAAAAGTGTTGTTGGAACAATTCATAAACTTCAAATC